>NZ_JADGIA010000171.1 GCF_019683635.1 Thermogemmatispora sp.
GCCCCGCGCAAGACGATCCCCCCCTCTGAGTTCCGCAATCTGCTGCGCGAGAAGATGAAGCTGCTGAAGGTCGATAACAGCTTCATCAACCGCTCGATCAACGATGGCTTCTCCGGTGGCGAAAAGAAGCGTGCAGAAATCCTGCAGATGGCCCTGCTGGAGCCGGAAATCGCCATGATGGATGAGACCGACTCGGGTCTCGATATCGACGCCCTTAAGATCGTCTCCGATAGCGTCAATGCCCTCCGCGGTCCTAAGCTGGGCCTGCTGGTAATTACGCACTATCAGCGCATCCTCAATTACATTGTACCTGATTTCGTGCATGTAATGTTCGACGGTCGTATTGTGCGCTCCGGCGGCAAGGAGCTGGCCCTGGAGCTGGAAGAGAAGGGTTACGAGTGGCTCCGTCCCGAGGGGAGCGAGGTGGCTATCAATGACTGAGGCTCTGGCTACAACCGGCTTTTCTCGTGAGGCGGTGATCGCCCTCTCGCGTCGCAAGGGTGAGCCTGAGTGGATGCTGCAGAAGCGGCTGGAAGCCTGGGAAATCTATGAGCAGACGCCGGCCCCCCTGGGACGGCGTGGCGACCTTGGGACGCTGCAGCGATTGGCGCGCTTCCATTTCCAGGAGCTGTATCCCTATCTGCCTGCCGATGGCAATGGGGCGCTGCCGGCTTCCATCGAGGAGGGGCTGCGCGATGCCCTTGTCGGCGCCTCTGAGCGTTCGGGCCTGGTGCTGCAGCGCAATAGCTCGGTGGTGCGTGTCGAGCTGTCCGAGGAGCTGAAGAGCCGCGGCGTGATTCTCACCGACCTTGATACGGCGGTGCGCGAGCATGGTGATCTGGTGCAGCGCTACTTTATGACCCAGGCTGTGCCGTTGGCCACTGATAAGTATACGGCTCTCCACGCAGCCTTCTGGAGTGGCGGCATCTTCCTCTACATTCCCAGTGGCGTGGAGATCGAGGAGCCGATCCTGGCTCAGATCTGGCTCGATGCGCCGGCGGCGGCGGCCTTCGCCCACACCTTGATTATCGCTGATGAGCTGAGCAGCGCTCGCTATGTGGAAGAGTATGCCTCGGCCTTCGAGGGCGAGCAGCCTTCTCTGCTGAGCGCGGTGGTCGAGGTCTTTACGAAGAATGGGGCGCGCATCGAGTACACCAGCCTCCAGGACCTGGGGCGCAATGTCTGGAGTGTGATGCATAAGAATTCGATCCACGAGGCCGATAGCAGCGTCTCGTGGGTGATGGCCGATCTGGGCAGCCGCCTGACGTTCTCCAATATCGGCTCGAATCTGATCGGTAATGGCAGCGCCGCCGAGCTGGTGGGCGTCTTCTTCAGCGACCAGGACCAGCGCTTTGTGATTAAGAGCCTCTCAAATCACGTGGGCCTGTCGACGAACGCTGAGACGCTGGTACATGGAGCGTTGACCGATGAGTCGCGCGTGGAGTTCGATGGGATGATCCGCGTGCAGCCAGGAGCACAGCAGACGGCTTCCTTCTTGTCGGAGCATAATCTGCTGCTGAGCAAGCATTGCCGCGCGGAGGCCATTCCTGGTCTGGAGATCGGCGCCAACGAGGTGAGCGCGAGCCACGGCGCAACGACCGGCCAGGTTGATGAGGAGCAGCTCTTCTACTTGATGGCTCGGGGCCTTCCCAAGGATGAGGCCGAGCGGATCATTGTCCAGGGCTTCTTTGAGCCGGTCCTGCAGCGGATTACGCTCGATAGTCTGCGCACGCGCCTGCGCCGTAATATTGTACGCCGCATGCGGGGCGGCCATGAGTCCGAGGCCGACTGGATCGAGGCTCAGGAGCGCTGGGAGATCGAAGGCGTCGATGAGGGCGCGGTGAGCTTTGATCGTCCTTCGGAAGAGGAGGAGATCCGTCTGCTGCCAGAATAGGCACGGGAAGAGGTGCCCGCTGCCCCCGTCTGGCCAGGGACGGAGGATGCGAGCCTGGCTCGCTGCTCCTCCTCTCTTTCTTTGCTTTCTGGCTGGCTTTGGCTGCTGTTGCGCTCGCCTGGGGGCGTGAGGAAGGATCTGAGACATCGCTCTTCCTTCCTTCCTCGCTGTTTGTCTTGTGTTGCCCGGGAGGTGCGGCCCCATCCGACGAGCGAATTGTTGAGAGAAAGAGATCAGGGAATACCATGCAGGACGTTGTTGAGGTGCACCGCGAGCCGCGCAGTGTGGAGGAGATCCGACGCGATTTCCCGATCCTGTCGCGACAGGTTCATGGCAAGCCGCTGGTCTATCTGGATAGCGCGGCCAGTTCGCAGAAGCCGCTGGCGGTCATTGAGGCCATGAATGCCTACTATCGCAGCTCTCATGCCAATGTGCACCGTGGCGTCTATGAGATCAGTGAGGAGGCCACGGAGGCTCTGGAGCGCGCGCGGACGAAGGTGGCGCGCTTTATCAACGCGCGCCAGAGCAAGCAGATCATTTTTACGCGCAATACGACCGAGAGCATTAATCTGGTGGCCTATAGTTGGGGTTGGGCGAACATCAAGGCCGGCGACCTGATCGTGCTGACGACAATGGAGCATCACAGCAATCTGGTCCCCTGGCAGCTGCTGGCTCAGCGCAGTGGGGCGCGGCTGGAGTTTGTGCCGTTGACGCCCGAGGGGCTGCTGCAGCTCGATGTCTACGCCCGACTGCTGGAGCAGGAGCCGAAGCTGGTGGCTTTTACTCAGATGTCCAATGTCCTGGGGACGATTAATCCCGTCAAGGAGATGGTCGCTCAGGCCCATGCTGCTGGGGCAGTGGTCCTGGTGGATGCCGCTCAGAGCGCGCCTCACTTGCCGCTGGATGTCCAGGAGCTGGATGCTGATTTTGTCTGCTTTAGCGGCCATAAGATGCTAGGCCCGACAGGGATCGGCGTGCTCTACGGCAAGCGCGAGCTGCTAGAGGCCATGCCGCCTTTTCTCGGCGGCGGCGATATGATCCGTAGTGTCAGTCTGCGCTCCTCGACCTGGAACGATCTGCCCTGGAAGTTTGAGGCGGGAACGCCGGCCATCGCCGAGGCTGTTGGTCTGGGGGCGGCTGTCGATTATTTGAGCGCACTCGGTATGGACTGGGTCCGCCAGCATGAGCGCTCGATTACAGCCTATGCCCTGGAGCGCTTGCAGACGGTTCCTCAGCTGCGGATCTATGGGCCGGTCGCCGAGGAGCAGCGCGGCGGAGTGGTTTCTTTTTCACTGGCTGATATCCATCCCCACGATCTGGCCTCCATTCTCGATCAGGAGTTCGGGGTAGCGATTCGCGCTGGCCATCATTGCGCACAGCCTCTGATGGAGCATCTGGGCCTGGTGGCAACGGCACGCGCCAGCTTCTATGTCTATACGCTGCCAGAGGAGATCGATGTGCTGGTGCAGGGACTGCGGCGGGCGCTGGAGATTTTTCAAGTCTAGGTCTATACTATACTAATCCCGTGCCTGGCCGCTTTACGCTGCCTGCAAAACTGTCGCTGCTGCGCTGACTGGCTGGCCGCGCCTGCGCTGGGCCGTGGGGCACGGGAACCGGGTGCGGTGAGGTAGACAGGAGAGGAGAGGGTGGCAGAAGCCAAAGAGGAGAAGGGTGGCTGTGGCAGGTCTCTCCAGGCTATCTTGCCGCCTGGTTGATTCCTTACCTGGGAGGCAGCGCTATGTCGATGGATTATCGCGAGTATATTCTGGACCATTACCGTGATCCGCGCAACTATGGGCGGCTGGAGAATCCAACGGTGCACGTGGAGGACTCCAATCCGCTCTGTGGCGATCAGGTGAGCATGGATCTCCTGGTTGAAGGCGATCATGTTACGGCGGTGCGCTTTCAGGGCCGGGGCTGCGCGATCAGCCAGGCGGCCACTTCGATGCTGACAGAGATGGTACAGGGCAAGAGCGTAGAGGAAGTGGTGCGTCTGGGCAAAGATGACATCCTGGAGGCGCTGGGGATTCCGATCAGTCCTGCGCGTATGAAGTGTGCCTTCTTAGGGCTGCGTGTTCTCCATAAAAGCCTGGTCCTGGCTGGCCTGGAGCGCCCGGAGCATGATGATGAGCTGTGAGCCTGGTTGATGGGGCCTGGCGATGCCGCGGATGCGTGTAGTGACGGAAAGGAGCTGCCTGAACGATGCGCCTGGAAGGTAAAGTTGCGGTGATTACCGGCGTGAGTCATCCGGGCCAGATGGGCTTCGCCCTGGCCGGCTTTTTTGCTGAGGAGGGGGCGACGCTGGTGATCGCCTCGCGCAGTGCGGAACGTGTAGCGGCCCGGGTCGCTGAGCTGCAGACGCGAGGCGCCAGAGTCAAGGGAGTGGCTGTCGATCTGACCAGCGAGCAGGGAGCGCAGCGCCTGGTTGAGGAGGCAGTGGCCTGGCAGGGTCGCATCGATGTGCTGGTCAATCTGGCTGGCGGGCTGACGAAGTATGGTCCCCCTCACGAGTATTCACTGCAGGACTGGGAGAAGGAGCTGAATAATAATCTACGCACGGCCTTTCTCTGTACGCGCGCAGTTTGGCCGGTGATGCTGGCCCAGGGTGGTGGCAAGATTATCAACTTTAGTCGGGCCTACAGCATTCAGAATGCGGGGGCGCAGACGTTGGCCTACAATTGTGCCAAGGCTGGGGTGGATGCCCTGACCCGTACCTTTGCTCAGGCAGGCAAGGCTGTCGGGATCTATGTAAACGCCATTGCCCCGGGTCTGATTGCGACGCAGTCCAATCTGGACGAGCTGCATCCCTCCCCCGAGGAGCTACGCGCCAGATGGGTCAGCCCGCGTGAGATTGCCGAGGTGGCCATTTTCCTGGCTACCTCCGCCAGCGATGGCGTCACCGGGGCCATCATCCCTGTCCAGGGACGCGGCATCTGAACAACCTGAAGGCTGAGCGGCCTGGAAAGTCCGTCTGCTGGCTTGCCACAGGCCAGCGACGGCATCTTTTGCCAGGGCAAGCGCTACAGTGGCTACAACGGGTATAAACAAATCAAAGCTCGCGAGGGAAAATGAAGCTGCCATGAGTGAGTTTCTCGCCGTTGCACGCTGGGATGAGCTGGGAGAGGGGGAGCTGCTGGGAGTAGAGGTCGATGGTGAGCCGATCTGTCTGGCTAAGATCGACGGCGTGGTCTATGCCTGTAATGGTGAATGTACCCACGTTGGTGGGCGCCTTTACGAGGGAGAGCTGCAGGGCAGTGTGCTCACCTGTCCCGTCCACGGAGCGCAGTTCGACCTTCGCACGGGCAAAGTCCTGCGTGGTCCTGCCCGTCAGGACCTGGTGCTCTATCCTGTGCGTGTTGAGGATGGTCTGATTAAGGTCGCTCTTCCTCCCGATTGAATTTCAAACTCAACAATAAACTGTCTGATCAGTTCACGAAGGTTCGTGCTGGAGCCAGGCGCCTCTTGCTTATAGCTTTTTGACCACCTCGGTCTCAGCGGGCAGCTGGCCAGGTTCGAGCGAGAGGGCGGGGGACAAGAGAGGCTGGTCTTTTCTCTGGGGAGCAGGGCCATTGCCCTGGGTTGCTGATTCTGCGTGGAAATCCTCTTGCGCAGTCACTGAAGACCCCCTACAATAGCCGCGTGAAGCCTTCGCTCAAGGAAGAAGCTCAATCTTCGCTGCGGATGGAGAAAACGCTGTTATGGTAGGCAGGTCACATCTTCTTATTGGCCTCACGGCAGGTGTTGTTCTGGACAGTCTGGTTCACCTGAGCGGACCCTCGATTACCCTGGCTCCCAGTGTCCCGCTCAAGCTCGTCGTGGCTAAGGCAATCTACTATGTGGCTGTGGGCTTTGGCGCCTTGCTGCCGGACATCGATAACGCCCATAGCACACTGGGGCGCAAATTCGGCTGGATCAGCCGCGAGATCCAGCACATAGCCGGCCATCGTACCCTCTTTCACAGTCTGCTTGGTTTGCTACTGGGCTCACTGCTTGCGCTGGGGGCTCAGCAACTGGTCCTCTCCCTGCTCGCGATGCGCGGTCTGAGCGCACCGGCCAACCTCATGAATGCGACCCATATGATCTTCTTCGCCGTGCTCTTCGGCTGCATCGTCCATATTCTCTGCGATGCCCTCACTGAGGGCGGTGTGCCCTTGCTCTGGCCCAACCCGAAGCGCTTTGGCTTCCCGCCTAATCCGAAGTGGCGCTTCCGCACAGGTACGTGGCCAGAGTATGTCATTGTCTGGTCCTTTATCATCCTGGTGGGTATCGGTATCTGGCAGAATGTCATTTATATATAAGGGGGCCAATAGAGGGGAGGAGAACGAAGCCGGGCGTAGGAGATAGCGAGGTGAGGTGGAAGGGCGCCGGTGGAAGGCGTGAAGAGAAAAAAGAGTAGCGCAGAGGAGCTATGAAGCTATTCAATCTGCGGGCCCAGACATGGCTGGCCTGGGGCCTGGTTGTGCTGGCAACAGTGATCTATTTTCTGGAGATGAGCCATCAGGCCGTACTCCGCTACGATACGTTCAAGGCGACGGCCTTCGACCTTGGTAACTACGACCAGGCCATCTGGAACACCTTGCATGGCCGGCCTTTCCAGTTCACAAACCAGGCGATCGACTGGTATGGTCCCCCTACACGTCTGGGGGTGCATTTTGAACCCATTCTGTTGCTGCTCGCTCTCCTCTATGTGATTCGCTCCGATCCACGCACTCTGCTTGTCTTTCAGACGCTGGTGCTGGCGCTGGGGGCCGTCCCCGTCTTTCTGCTGGCCCGCTACTATCTGCCGCGCTGGCCATTGTTGGCCGCTCTCTGCGTGGTGGCCTACCTGCTCGCGCCGGCTTTGCTGGGCCTCAACATCTTCGATTTTCACGCCGTTAGTCTGGCTACGCCCTTGCTTCTCTACGCTTTGCTGGCCCTTACCTATCGCCGCTACGTGCTCCTGGTGCTCTGTTGCTTCCTGGCGGCTTCCTGTAAGGAGGATGTGCCGCTGGCGATCGGCTTGCTGGGCCTCTTGATGATCTGGCGCTATCGCCTGCCGCGCCTGGGCCTGGCGCTCTGCATAGGCGGCTTCCTCTGGTCGGCTCTGGCTTTTGGGGTGATCATTCCCCACTTTTTCCCAGGTCAGCAGGCCAATAACTTCTGGTACCGCTACGAGACGCTGGGTAGCTCTCCCGGTGCCGCGATAGTTAATTTACTGCTGCATCCCTGGCTGCTCTTCACCACCTTTTTGACGGTGGAGCGCTTCTACTATCTGGCCAGCCTGATCAGAAATACGGGCTTTCTTGCTCTGCTCGCCCCTGAATGGCTGATTCCGACCTTGCCAAGTCTGGCGGTCAATGTTCTGAATACCGATCCGGCCCTCTACAGTGGCGTCTACCACTACAATGCCTCGATCATTCCTTTTGCGGTGATGGCGGGGATCGTCGGTCTGCGGCGCTTTCTGGCTCTCTGGGCAAGCTGGCGCGGGGAGCCGCTGCCCCCACTGGAGCTGATGGTGCCGGAGCGGAGACAGGAAGCGGTGCACGACGGGGCATCTGGTGAAGAGAGCGCGGCAGCCGGGAAGAGCGCCTGGCCGGCGTGGTTGGCGCAGTTCTTGTCGACAGAGCGCGGTCAGGCGCTGCAAGCCTGGGGACGAAACTGGTACCTGCGCCTGCTCCGGCCAGCCTGGTGGCGCAGGCACTGGCAGCGCTTCTGTGCGCGTATGATACCTCTGGCCCAGCAGATCAACCTGACACGTCTGCAGTGGTATGCCATGTTATGGATATTGCTGCTCATAGGCGTCAATTATGTCGCTGAGGCGCCCATCCTCAATAGCTTCTGGGCCGATCATGAGCCTGGGCCGCGCGAGCAGCACATTGAGCAGCTTCTGGCGATGATCCCTCCCGATGCCTCTGTTTCTGCAGGAGATAATTTGAATCCTCACCTTAGTGAAAGACAGCGTTTAGCAGTCTTTCCATCGTTTACCGGTACAATCGATGGCAAGCAGTATACGGTTGACTACATCATTGTTGATCTCAACGCGGTCTTCCCCGAGGATCGTGCCAGTACGATCGAGATTCTCAATCGCCTGACGGCTTCCGGGCAGTTTCGTCTGATTGCGCGCGCCGAGGGGGTCGTTTTACTCAAACGCAATAGTTCATAGTAGGACATAGTATGTTATAATCCTTGCAGGTGAGACTCTCTGCTTTATTCGCTCCTGTGGACAGTTGATGAACAGAGGAGAGGTGCTATGCACGGGGACCCATTTTACAGCGATCCGACCAGCGTCGAACCTGGCAGAGTGCCGCCACCAGGCGCATTACCTCCGATGGAGGAGCTGCAGCCGAAGCAGGCGCCTCCGCCGCCGTACGAGCCGATGCCAGCTCCAGCGGCGCCTCCGCCGCCGATGGCTGAGCTGGAGATGGTCAATCGAGAGAGCGAAGCTCGTACCCTGGTCTTTGCAATCGGCAAGTTTAAAGACTTTCTGTGGTGGTTTCTGGCGGTGTTGGAGGTGGCTTTGTTGCTTCGCTTTATCTTCCGCCTCATTGCTGCTGACCCCGGCAATGCCTTTGCTGGCCTGCTCTACGCTCTGACTGGGATTATTCTGCTGCCCTTCAATGGCATTGTCAAAACCCCATCGCTGCATAATTGGGCCTTTGAATGGCCGACTTTGATTGCTATGGCCGTCTACGCCCTGATTTTCCTGGCCATTACCAGTTTCCTGCGCCTGCTGATCTCGACCCCGAAGGAGACAGCGGAGTAATGGCGGGCCTGGCCCCTGGTCCTCGGGTGGCTTTCATCTGCCCGGCGCTGGGTTATAGCGAGGCGCTGGCGGAGATCATCGCCGGTGCGGTGCAGCGTGGAGAGGTGCACAGCGTTTTCTCTGCAGCAGCTAATCTGCTCTTCCCGCCTGAGTTCGTCCTCTCGCTGAATGCACAGGATGGCCCAGCTGTGCCGAATGGTATTCGTTTGGGGGCCGCACGAGGAGCCTTTCCATTCAGCGCCCTGCGGCCCGGCATGCCGGTGCTGCTGGGGGCCTGGCGTCTATATATAGAAGATCTTCATTGGTCAGTGGACCTGAGTAGTTGCCCGCGCTGGAGGACACAGCTCAAGCGCCCGCGGCAGCTTGAGCCGACGATAGTGGGGCGGAACCGTGAGCGCCTGCGCAGGATGCTGCTGGCTCCTGAACTGCTGAGGGTGCGCCAGGAGGAGGGTCATCCCTTACTGGCGGCCATGAGCGCAGCGCTCAATGGAGAGCGCTGGCTGCCAGAGGAGCCGCAGGCGCTGGCTGAGTTGCTGGCCGGACGCGGGCCGGGCCTTACTCCCTCGGGCGATGATCTGCTTACTGGCTGGCTGGCCGCTGGCTGGTGGCTCCGTGGCGCTGAACCAGCCTTTCTTGAGACCTGTGCGCAACTGGTGGCGGTGGCTGGACCGCGGACCCATCTGCTGAGTCGCACCTGGCTCTCGTGGGCTGCGCGCGGCTGCTTTGCTCTACCACTGCTTGAGCTGCTGGAAAGTCTGGCTGAGGAAGAGGAGGAGCGCCTGCTTGCGCGAGCGCAGGCTGTGCTTGCCCTGGGCGCCAGTTCGGGCTATGATCTCTTATGTGGCCTGGTGCTGGGCCTGGCCTCTCCGTCGCTCCAGCCCTGGCCAGGATCGGGCGTCGTTGTCTGAGCGAGGGACGGCGGCTAAGCCTGCTTTGCTCCTGCTGTTGTCTGGTCTTATCCTGCCAACTTGCTTTCTCCAAGCACGTAACACTATTATTTCTCGCTAAAATCGGAGTAGGTTCTTTTTAAGTCATCCATAGTTTACATGGAGACGGCCTTGTGCTATACTGGGCGCAGGCAGGCCGGAGGTGCTATGAACAAGCTCAGTGTTTTCACAGGTAACGCCAATCCCGTGCTGGCTGCTGCCATCTGCCGTCACCTGGGGATCGAGCTGGGAAAGGCCGAAGTCTTCCAGTTTAGCAACGAAAACATTTTTGTTAAGATCAACGAAAACGTTCGTGGAAACGACGTTTTCGTCATCCAGCCTTTCAGCTCGCCGGTCAATCGCTCGATCATGGAGCTGCTGATCATGATCGATGCCCTCAAGCGGGCCTCGGCGCAGCGCATCACGGCGGTCATTCCCTACTATGCCTATGGTCGCACCGACAAGAAGGATCAGCCGCGGGTCCCTATCACGGCCAGGCTACTGGCGGATTGCATCACGGTGGCCGGGGCCCACCGGGTGTTGACAATGGACCTGCATGCCGGTCAGATTCAGGGCTTCTTCAATATACCAGTTGATGAGCTGACGGCTCAGACCCTGCAGGCGCGCTATTTCCGGGATAAGGGGCTAGAGAACTTTACCGTGGTCTCTGCCGATGAAGGATTTGCCAAGAAAGCACGTCAACTTGCCGACCGCCTGAATGCTCCGCTGGCTATTGTCGAGAAGCGTCGTTTAGGCAATGACGGGGTGACAGAGGCCAAGAACGTGATCGGCAATGTGGAGGGGCGCCATGCCCTGATTGTCGATGAGGAGATCGACACGGCCAGCTCAATCACGCAGGCGGTGCGAGTCGTGCGTGAGCATGGAGCGCGTGAGGTCTATTGCTGTGCCTCACATGGCGTCTTCTCGGGTCCAGCGATTGAGCGGCTGCGCGAGGCCGAGATCAAGGAGATCGTGGTGACGGACACCATTCCTCTGCCGGAAGAGAAGCGCTTACCCAATATGAAGATTCTGTCGGTGGCGGAGCTGTTCGCTGGGGCGATCAGTCGTATCCATGAGAATCGCTCGGTGACGGAGCTGTTCCAGTAGAGGGCAGAGGTAAGAGGCTGAGGCAACAGCCTTCTTTCTTCGCACGCGCCTGGCGCTGGCGTGGCGACAGGGCGACAAGGTAGCTGTTTCTAACGAAGGCGAGTGCTGGTGGATGGCCTCCCCTGTAGCTGAGGCAGCAGAGTTGCAGGGGAGCGCTGTCGCAGTGGATATGAGGCTGCACCCTCTCGCGAGGATTGCCTTGCGAGGGCAGCGGCGAGCAATTGGCTGCTGGAAACCGCTGTGAGTCGATGTTATCCCCTCACTATACGTTTGTTCCCCTCTCCCCCAGGCCATGACACAAAAAGAAAAGATAGACCATGAGAGGCCTATCTTCTTTTTTCGCTTTCGATCTATCTGTTGATCTGCGACGAGGACGAGCGCCTCGATCTTCAGCGCTACCTGGTAGCGGCGGTAGGACTCGAACCTACGACCCAGGGCTTATGAGTCCCCTGCTCTACCGACTGAGCTACGCCGCCATCGAACGGACTGGCCAGGGGCAGCACTGCTGTTGAGAAAGGGCACTCCTGGGGGAGCCAGCACCTTGCCGGAGGCTGCGACTCCGGCTGGCAGAGCTGCCTTGCTAGTGATTTCGACTTTATCTTACCACATCCTGTCAAGAGGGAGAAGGCCATCTTTGGGGGGAGCCGCGGGAGAGCGAGGGTCAGGGAGAGGGCAGGGGGTGAACGAGAAAAAGCCTCACTCGCATACACGAGTGAGGCGAAGTAAGCGTTGTTACTAGAGCGTGCCTTAACGGAGGCAAGAGAAGAAATTGCGGGGGCAGGATTCGAACCTGCGACCTTTGGGTTATGAGCCCAACGAGCTACCGCTGCTCCACCCCGCGTCGTTGGCGAGTGATCAAAACGGAATAGTTGTCAACATAACAGATGATGAGCCTGTCAGCGGGCCTGTGCTGTCTGTCCAAAGCAGGCAGCGTGCAGGAAAAAGCGCTGACGGGATTGCGGGGGCAGGATTCGAACCTGCGACCTTTGGGTTATGAGCCCAACGAGCTACCGCTGCTCCACCCCGCGTCGGCGTTTTCATGATACTACAAGGTTGAAAGGATGTCAAGGGGG
>NZ_JADGIA010000172.1 GCF_019683635.1 Thermogemmatispora sp.
GCAAGCGGATTGAGGAGCATCGCCAGCGGTATGATCCGAGGCAGGTGATGGGAGCGCTGCGGGAGAGCCTGGACGAGCGAGGGCGGCTGCGACTCCTAGCAGGGGGTGACCGCTGGGAAGCGGGCTTTCGCTTTGGAGAGCCAGCCAGAGAGGAGGAGCTGGAGGAGCTGGAGGCGAGGCTGAGGCTGGCGTTGCCAGGGGTGAGGGTGCCGCTGCCGTGGAGCTCTCGGGAGTGGCTCAAGGAGAGCAATGGGGCGGTGCTGTACCGAGATGAGCAGTATGGGCAGTGGGGCTACCGGCTCTATCGGGCGGAGGAGGTCGATAGCCAGACGATCTTGAGGGGCTGGCGCATGAGACTCCAATGTGATCGGAGCGGTATCTGGTGATCGGGGAGACGTTGAGGGATGGATATCTGATCGAGCATGAGAAGAGGAAATACTGGAGAGCAGAGGAGAAGCGCAAAGAGCGCCGAGGAAGAGAGAGAGGGAAAGAGCTGAATCTATGGCGGGAGCAGCAGAGGCGGTCATATCGGCTACCTGAAAGAAGCATCCCTGAGCGGGCGTCTGGAGACAAAAACGGGCTTTAATTCGACCGGTAGGTTGACCACGTCATGGACGTCTCTATCTGCCAGCGAGGGGTACCGCGACTACAGGCAGGCAGAGACGCCCGTGAGGCGGAGCAGGCGCCCTGGTAGTAGGAGTTTTGCCGTCTGCTGACGAAGGTGAAGTAGGGCAGGTAGGGAAGGAAGTGATGAAAGTGGTCCGAGCAAAAATGCGCCCTCTCTTGCTTGCGACCGGTGCCTCACACCTCTCCGAGCCGTCCTATGGCTTCGTAGCCGCAGAAGGAGCTGCTTTCCCATCCTCCTCATAGCCCTATGATCAGCGCGGCCAACAGCGAGTTGTGACCCCTTCCCTTGTCTCCCTTGACCTGCCCTTGACTTCCTTCCTCTTGCGGGATATAATCCTTATCAGTTGATAAGGAAACAACATCATCGAGAAGAGCACAGCGGAGTAGCGAGTCAGCATGAAAAGACCAGGGCGGCGCGGCGCCCGTGCGGAGCAGCCGCACACTGCCAGAGCCAAGGAAGAGGAGAGCGAAGAGACCCGGCGTCTTATCCTGCAGGTTGCCCAGCAACTCTTTATGGAGTACGGCTATCGTGCCGTCACCACGCGGCAGATCGCCGAAGCCTGCGGCCTCACGCAGCCCGCTCTCTATCACTATTTTGCCGACAAAGAGGCCCTCTATCTGGCGATGGCTCGCGAAGAGCTGGCGCGCATCAGAGGCGTCTTGGAGCGCATCGTGCGCCGCAGCGAACCCGTACCTGAGCGCCTGCGTCGCGTTGCCAGCTATCTGCTGACCACTACCCAGCACGACCTGGCTTTGATGCTCCACGACATTCGCTATGAGCTATCAGCCGAGGTACGTGCCCAGCTCCACACCCTCTTTGAGGAGAGCCTGATCGCACCCATCGCTGCTACCTTCAGCGCAGGTTTGGAGCAGGGCCTGCTGCGCCCACCCAGCGAAGGCGGCGTTGATCCCAAAATGGCCGCCTATCTCTTTATGAGCCTGATGTCGCGCTTTGTCGTCTGGGGACGCGAGACCCTGCCCTCTGTGGCCGAGAACCGCCGCGAAACCCTTGCCGGCGAGCAGGCCGCCCTGCTGGTGCACGTCCTCCTCTACGGCCTGGCGCGCTGATCGCACGCTTTTTTTGTAACCGTCATTTATCAACTGATAAGCAAAAGGAGGTCTCCGCAATGGAGTCAGATATCTCCCTGGCGGGCCAGCCGCAGCCGGAAGCGAACCGTCAGGCATCAACGGCGTCTGCTGAGCCGGCTGAAACCGCGCCTGCCGATCCAAACTATCGCTGGAAAGTCCTCTTTTCGGTCGTCTTCGGCACCTTCATGGTGATTCTGGACGCCACCGCCGTCAACGTGGCTCTGCCCACACTACAGCATGTCTTCAAGGCGCCCGTCGACCAGGTCGATGGCGTCCTCACCGCCTACGTCCTGGCCCTGGGCATCATCACGCCGTTGGCTGGCTATCTGGCCGAGCGCTTCGGCATCAAGCGCATGTACCTGATCTCGCTCTTTCTCTTTGTGCTCGGCTCGGTGCTCTGTGCCTTCGCTCCCTCGCTTCCCTGGTTGGTAGCCTTCCGCGCCCTGCAAGGACTGGGCGGTGGCATGCTTGGTCCTCTGGGCATCTCGCTGCTCTTTGGGGCTTTCCCGGAAAAGCAGCGTGGTCTGGCCTTCGGCCTCTACGGCATCCCGCTCGTCGTCGCCCCGGCCAGCGGCCCCGTCCTCGGCGGTTACTTTGTCGAGTACCTCGACTGGCGCTACATTTTCTTCATTAACATTCCGGTTGGCCTGCTCGGCCTGCTCATCGGCTTCTTCTGGCTGCGCGAGAGCCGGCGCGGCACCGCGGCCCGCCTCGATGTCCCCGGCATCCTGCTTGCGGTCATCAGCTTTGGCACCCTGCTCTACGCCATTCAGCGCGGCTCTAGCGAAGGCTGGACCTCGGCCCGCATCCTGATCCTGCTCTCCATCGGCCTGCTGACCTTCGCCGTCTTTGTGGTCGTGGAGCTATTCCGGCGCGATCCCCTGCTCGATCTGCGCCTCTTCACGCGCCGCACCTTTACAGTGGCCAGCGTCATCGGCTGGGTGAGCACCATCGCCCTCTTCGGCGCAGAGTTCCTGCTCCCTATCTACCTGCAAAGCCTGCGCGGACGCACACCCCTGCAGGCCGGTCTGCTTGTCCTGCCGCTGGCCATCAGCTCGGGGATCGTCACCCCCCTGGCCGGTGCGCTCTATAACCGCATCGGTCCGCGCTGGCTGATCTTCGCTGGCAGCCTGCTCCTGGCGATCAATACCTGGGGCTTTGCCCATCTGACCCTGGATGCCTCCTATAACGAGATCATGGTCCTGGTAGCTATTCGCGGCGTGGCCCTCGGTTTAACACTGCAGACGACACTGACCGTGGCCCTGACTGGTCTCAAGCCGGCCCAGCTACCGCGAGCCAGCTCGCTCCTCAATGCCACGCGAAACGTCTTTCAGTCCTTTGGCATCGCCATGCTGGGTACCATCGTCACCCATCAGCTGACCACCTATCAGGATGCTGCCCGCAGCGACCTGCAGAATGCGGCCACCGCCCTGGGTCAGCGCTTCCTGCAGCTCGTCCAGGTGCTGCAAATGCGTGGCCTGCCAGCCGCCGCAGCCCAGAAGGCCGCCGCCGGGCAGCTGCTTGGCTCACTGGTGCCACAGCAGTTCATGCAGAGCATCAACGACGCCTATCTTGTGACCTTCTGGCTGGCGCTAGTCGTCGCCGTGCTCGCTTTGACCCTGCCTGGACGGACGCGTCTGGCCACGGCCCGCGCTGCTGCTGAAGAAGGGAGCGCGACCTCTCCCGCTCCGGCAGCCGCCTCTGCCGGTGGCACTCAGGGCAGCTAGCCACCCTGGAGCACGCTATAGACCACCAGGCGCTCCGTTGTCTGGTGCTCACTAGGAATCCAGGAGCCGGCGCAGGTGATCAGATTCAGATAGTGCCCCGAGCGATCGGCAAAAATCTGCAGCAGTGGCGCCTGCTCGGGTGGATAAGAGGCGACGGCAGTGACGCGAAAGTGCCAGCGCTGTCCGCGCTCGTCAATAACGGTGAGGGGCGTGCCGGGTCGTAGCAGGTGCAGGTTCCAGAAAACCGCCGGATAGCCGCCGGGCCGGTCAAGATGGCCCGCTATGACGGCGCTGCCCTGCTGACCTGGAAGCGCTCCGAGGCTATACCAGCCAACATCGTCCCAGGGACGCCGCTGCGGCGTGGCCAGAGTGCCATCGGCGGCCAGCCCGACTCGCTCAACAGCGGCCTCCACGCCAATGGCGGGGATCAAGAGCCGAGCAGGAGGAGCCGGAGTAAGCGCTGTGGCAGGGGCAGCTGCGGTAGCCGGGGGCGGGCGTTCCACTCTGCCATCTGCCGCCGGTCTGGCACTGACTGCCGGCGCCGGTGGGCTAGCCATGCCGCAGCCTCCCACCAGCAGGCCACTGCTTACCAACATGGTCAGCAGCAGGAAGAGCCGCCAACGGCGCACGCCAGAAGACAGATGGCTGCCGTCATAGCCTGCAAGCTGTGCCTTCCTTTGCACGGACAAAGCTCCTTCACAGACAGATAAGAGGCGGAATGCGGCTCAGGAGGAACGCCCGCTGAGCCGCACCCACCATTAGAGGAGGGGAGAGAGTGCTGAACCGTCTTGCGCTTGGTTAAGGGCAGGTCGTCCTCCGATCCTGCCCTGCCCGAAGCCGGTATCCTGGTGCCCCGCTACGCTGAGCGAGGCCTGCGGACAATGATCCCCCGTGCACCGATGCCCAGACCAGCCAGGGCCAGCAAGGAGATCACCCCGAAGAGCCAGAGCTGGGCCGCCGGGGTGGCCGTCGACTGAGGCACGGCATTGGGATCACTGCCCGTGTTGGGCATGCCCGGCACACCACTCACCGCGGCCACCACAAACTTCAATGCCGGCGTCCCTTTGTAGAGACCAACAGCGAAGACGCTGTAGACCATGCCGCTCTGCAGCGTCGCCGAAACCGGTACGGTGGCATTGGCCTGCGTGGCCGTCACATTGAACGTATAGGAGCCGGGCGGAACACTCAGATAATCGCTGGCGTTCTTGTACGTCAGTCCGCTAATGACCGTCTTGCCGCCCGTGGCAATGTCGACCGGGCCGGCATTGGGCGAGAGATGGTAGACTCGCACCTTGGCCATGCCGCTGCTGAGCTGGTTATTATCGACAAAAGCCTGCAGGCCCAGATTCGCAGCGCTATCACCGATCGCTGCCACTGTGTAGGCCATATCCGCATCGACCGAGACAGTCTCGTTGATGACCGCCGCATCGATGCCTTTGCCCGCCGGTGCCACCTGGATACGGTGCGGTCCCGCCGCCACAGAAACATAGTCGGTGACTGTGCCGAAGGCGAAGTTGCTCAAGAGCTTGCCGCCATCGACAAAGACATCAACGTTGCCGGCTGCCGGCGAGGCATGGACAACGCGCACCAGAGCATTACCTTGAGCGGCAGCTCGTCCCAGAGGCAGCACCCAGAGTATCAAAGCCAGCGTGACTAAAAAGACGGAGATCGCTTTCACGAATGCCAAAAGAGTTTTGTTACGCATCAAGTATCCTCCTTGTTGTAGATAGGCCGGCGGCTACTGGTACGCGCCAGGCCCAGGCGGTCCGGCGCGCACCAGTCACGAGAGCCACCGCTCCTGTGGTCGCCTCATCCTGGTGAGAAGGCAGGATGACAAGACAACAGGACAAATGTGCGATCGTCCCTGATCCAGGAAGGCCGTGAACAGAGAGGTACCCGGAATTGCAAGATCCAACCCAGGAGACGTCAGGTCTCTACCAAAATGGTACCAGTATCTAACATCTCTGCCTGATTACCCATTCGCCATCTTCTGCACGTCCTGAGAGTGGAACACCTGGATCAGAGAAGCCACCGAAGAGGAAGACAGGCATGGGGCCGGGGAGCCGCCATGTGAGGAACGAGAGGTACGCATTGTGTCACAGGAACCATCTGGAGTGGAAAGAGACAGCCGGTTGGGGTCTCCTGCTGGAGAGACGGGGTCGGAAGGAGTAGAAGCGCTGTCGCAAGAGGAGCGAGCAGAGCGAGCGAATCAGGCAGATCGAACGGAAGATACTCAAGACTCCTCCTGGGAAAAGGAGCTGGTTGCGCGTTGCCTGGCTGGTGACGAGGAGGCCTTTGCGCGCATCGTTGATACCTATGGGGGGCTGCTCTTACGTACAGCGTATTTGTTAATCAAGGATGAGGAAGGAGCAAAGGATCTGGTCCAGGAGACCTTCTTTCTCGCCTGGAAAAACATGGCAACCTTGCGCGACCCGGCGCTTTTGCGCTCCTGGCTGCTCAAGATCCTGGTGAACCAGGCGATCAGTCTCAAGCGCCAGCTTGCCCGGCAGGCTACTCTCTTGCGCGAGCGGCTCGCAGGCGAAGAACAAGAACAATTGTTACCGAAGACGTCGCTGCGTGAGGGGCGGGTAGAGGACTGGCTCGATGTGGTGGCGGCTTTGCAGCGTCTTCCTGTCAAGCAGCGGGTGGTGCTGGTCCTCTTCTACTATCATCGGCTGACCATGCCGGAAATTGCGGCTATGCTGGGTGTCGCCGAGAACACCCTGCGCAAGCGCCTACAGCTGGCGCTCAAGAAGATGCGCCGCCTCCTGCAGATCAGATCCCAGGAATGGCCAGCGGCACAGGAAGAGACTGTCGGCGCCGATCAGCCCCCGTCTCAGATCGCTTCAGGGAGGGAGGAACAGCATGAGTGATGCGCCTCACGAGCCGCAGCCAAGCGAGGAGCTGCCGACGGGTCAGCCCGCGCAGTCGGCAGAGCGCCGCGGGCGGCAGGGGGCAGAGGGGCGGGAGCAAGTCAACCATCGGGCCCCTGTGGACGATGTCTTACTGGAGGAGGTCATTCGGCGTGCCCTGCAGGAGCAGGCGGCCCATATTCACTTTTCTCCCGATCTCCGTGCGCGCATCCTCAGCGGGCTGCCCCCTCGCGCTCCTGAGCGCCGCAGCCAGCGCAGTCGCCGCCCACGCCTGGCTCTGGCCCTGGCAGCAACCCTGACGCTGCTCCTCTGCCTTGTGCTCGTGCTGCTGCTGTTCCTGCCGCGGACGCCGTCAGCGCCGCCGGTAGCCAATGCAGTGCGCTACCAGGTGGCGCAGGTTCTGGCAGCCCCGCCAGCCCTGGCCCAGGGCGGGCACCTGGTGGCCGTTGATCCCACGGGGCAGCACCTGGTGATCCAGGATGGGCGCGATCCCGGAGTGATGTATACCGCGAGCCTGAGCGATCCTGTAGGGAGCCAGCTACTGGCTATGCGCGAAGCTCACGATGCTGCCTGGTCGCCCGATGGCTCAGCCCTGGTAACGGTGGTCACGCCGCCCGGAGCCACGCAGCCGCTGCTGGCGCTCGTGCCCTACGGGCAGTACATGTATCCACTGGGCGAGGTCGCCCTGGCCGCCACCTGGACCCCTGGTACGGGCAGTAACAGCATTACCTACGTGACCGGAACGAACGGACAGACGCAGCTCTGGCAAACGACGCGCGGGGGACATCCGACCCAGCTGCTGGCCACCATGAATCTGCGCCTGACCGTTCAGCACCTGGCCTGGTCTCCCGATGGGCGTTATCTGGCCTTACTCGTCAGCAGCGAGGGCTTGAACGGCCCTGGCCGCGCCATCTACCTGATGAGCCACGAGAGTGGCCAGGTGACAGCGCTGGTGCCCCTCGGTGACTTCATCATCACGAGCTTTGGCTGGTCGCCCGACAGCCAGCATCTCACTTATGCGCGCCGCGACGCGGCAGGCCATACGTTGCTGACAACGCTGGCCATCCCTGACGGGCGTCCCGTGCTCAGTCTCCCTCTGCAGGGAGAGCTGGATGGCTGGAGCTGGTCGCCCGATGGGCGTGCGCTGGTCTACAGCGACGGCGGTCGCCTCCACCTGCACATCTTCACTGGTTCACCTATCCTACTGCCGCAACCCGAGGCCGGCGCCCGCCAGCTCTTTCCGTTCTGGTTGCGCGATGGGCGGTTGCTGATTGTCCACGTAGCGGCCAGCGGTCAGCGTACGCTGCAGCTGTTAGCGCCGGCGCCGACTGCTCCCAGCTCTCCCGGCGCCTGATGAGGCGAAGCCGGGGGAGCCACCTGGCTCTCAGCCTTGCTTTTCTGGGCTGCGCGCTCGCCCAGTCTGCTGGCCGGCTCCAGCCTGCACCCCGGCTCACTGCGCCAAAGAGCTGTTACTAGAAGAGGCCGGACGGAGCGTCATATGGAAAGGACCTGGAGCGTATGTCGCTCGCTATGCCCATGATGCTTGCCCGGCCTGACGCCGTTGTGGACTTCCCCAGGCTATCGTGCCTTTTCCCTCGCTGTAGCCACCAGAGCAGGGGCAGGCGTGAGTTGTGCTCTCTCTGCCGCCAATCTCTACCCTGCCTGACAGGTCTGGAAAGAAGCCCCTCGGCTGCTCTGCCATCTGTCGGCTGAGCCAGGGCGGGCCTGCTGGAGAGGAGCAGATAGCCGCTATGCGCGTGGTTAGACCAAGCTTTCAGAGGGAGGGGGCGTCTTCAGCGTCCGCTGGACCCCCAGGGGAGCTTGCTAGCGCCTCCTCGCTCTGTTCTGTACCCCCCGCTGCAGGGAGTGAAGTCCAGGAGGAGGCCCTGCTTGCGCGCCACGGGCGAACCTTTCATTTCGCTGCCCGCTTCTTGCCCGGGGAGTTACGTCCCGCGTTCGTGACTCTGTATGCCTTTTTCCGCACCCTCGACGATCTGGTCGACGAACGTGAGCCAGAGGCGGTGCCGGATGCCATTGCCGAAGAGCTGTGTGCCTGGCGGGCCTGGTTCTTAGCCGACCGCCAGGGAGAGGCGCCTCGGGAGCCACTGGGGAGCCGCCTGGCGCAGGTGATCGAGCGCTACGAGGTGCCGGGCGCGCTCTTCCTGGATTTTCTGGAGGGGCTGCACTGGGACCTCTGGCCGCGCGAATTTGCCAGCTTCGCTCGCCTGCGGGCCTATTGCTATCGTGTGGCCGGCACCGTCGGTCTGGCCCTGGCCCACGTGCTCGGCGCGACCTCAGAGGGTGCACTGGCGGCGGCGGAGGGCCTGGGCATCGCCATGCAGCTGACGAATATCCTGCGCGATGTCGGGGGCGATCTACGTAAAGGACGCCTCTATCTGCCTCTGGAGGATCTGGCCCGCTTTGGCCTTTCACGCTCTCATTTGTTACAATTGCTGGATGCTGGACAGGGACCAGATGCGGCTTTCCGCGAGCTGATGCACTATGAGGTGGCCCGCACTCATCTCTGCTACGCTCAGAGCCTTCCCGGTGTCTGGCTCCTGCCGCCTGATCGCCGCCTGCCGATTCTGCTGGCCGGGCGCCTCTATCGGCGCATTCTCCATGCTATCGAACAGCGCAACTACGATGTGCTGCGCACGCGCGCGCATACAACCCTCTCCGAGAAGCTGCGTGAGGCCGTGCTCGCCCTAACTCTCGATCGTCTCTGGCGTCGTGGCGAGCAGCTCGACCCTGCCGGGCTGGAGGTGAAGCTTGACGATGAGCCGTAGGCTCCTGTGGATGGCCCGGCTGGCGCTGGGGGCGCTCTCTGGGGGACAGCTGGTATTGGCCCTGCGCGTGATCTGCCGCTGGCTGCGTACCGCCGGAGGCCAGCGACTGGAACCGGCCTCTTCTTCGCCTCACTCTCGCACCGACGAGCAGGCCAGCGTTGCTGTGCTGCTGCCGGTGCTCAATGAGCGCCAGCGCCTGGCCCCCTGTCTGGAGGGCTTGCTCACTCAAGGGCCAGAGGTCGGGCTGATCCTGGTCAGTGATGGCGGCTCCGACGATGGCACGCGCGAGCTGGTCTGTGCCTATGCCCAGCGTGATCGCCGTCTGCGCCTGCTCGATGCGGCCCCGATACCCGATGGCTGGAATGGCAAGGTCTGGGGTCTCGAAGCGGGCTGGCGCGCGCTTCCCCCGACCTTCCCCTGGGTGCTGACCATTGATGCCGACGTACGGCCAGCGCCGGGCCTGGTCGCGGCCCTGCTGGCTCGGGCCAGACGTGACAGGCTGGCGGCCCTCAGCCTGGCTGTAGAGCAGGATCTGCCGCCGGCACCGCTCTTGGGCCTGCTCCATCCCTCGCTGCTGACCAGCCTGGTCTACCGCTACGGCATGCCAGGCTCGGTTTATGAGGGGCCTGGCGCTGGGCTACATGTGCAGGCCAATGGACAATGTTTTCTAGTAGAGCGCGAGGCCCTGGCCGGCGGCGGCGGCTTCGCTCCCTTACGCCACTCGCTCTGCGAGGATGTTACCTTAGCACGCCTGCTGGCGCGGGCCGGGCGGCGCCTGGCCTTCGTCGAGGGCGGTCCCCTGGCCTCCGTCGAGATGTATCGCACGGCAGGCGAAGCCTGGCAGAACTGGACGCGCTCCCTGCCCCTGCATGACCATCTCAGTCCGGCCTGGCACACCTTGCTAGGCTGGCTGGAGGTGCTGCTGGTTCAGGCTCTGCCTCTCCCGCTGCTAAGCCTGCTCGCTGGTGCGCTGCTCGCCAGAGGCAAGCGCTGGCGGCGGGCTGCGCTCCCGCTGCCCGTAGCAGCGCTGGGACTGAATGCCGGGCTGCTCCTGCTCCGTCTCGGCGCGCTGGTGGGTATGCGTCGCGCCTATCGCCGCACACCGTGGACATACTGGCTCTCTCCGCTCTGCGACCTGGCCGTGGCGCTGCAGCTGGGCCGCCAGGCCCTGCGGCGTCGTCATCGCTGGCGCGGACGCCTCGTCATCCGTGGAAATGCTCCTGGAGGTATTGCATGAAAGCCGTAAAGGTGCTCTTTATTTGCCATCTGGCGGCGCTCGTCTTTGGTCTGGCCGGGCTGCTCATTGCTCTGCCCCATCCCGAACTGTGGAGCTTTAGCCCACTGCTGATTTCGGTCTTTAGCTTCGGCATCAACTACGCCGGTTCACTGCACATCCTCTTTGGGGCGGCCACGGTGCTCCTGTTTGGACTGCGCATCGTCGGTGTGCGCCGCACGCTGATCTTTTTCGCCGCCTCGACGCTGATCTCTCTCAGCATGGAGCTGCTCGGAACCTCGACCGGCTTCCCCTTCGGTCCCTACTCATACAATAGTTTCCTGGGTTTCAAGATCCTTGACCACGTTCCCTATTCCATCCCGCTCTCGTGGTTCTACATGGGCTTCTCCTCCTTCCTGCTGGCCCATCTGCTCCTCACGCGCCGCAGTCAGGGGCGCGAGCCGCTGGGAGGGCCTGGCCTCTGGGCCGTCCTCCTGGGCGCCTATCTGCTGACAGTCTGGGACCTGACGCTTGATCCGGCGATGGCCAGCGAGCGTCTCCCCCTGCACTTCTGGCAGTGGGGAGTACGCGGCGCCTACTTCGGCATGCCCGTGCAGAACCTGGTTGGCTGGTCGGTCACTGGTTTGCTCTATATGGGGGTCAGCCGCCTGCTCTGGGGCAGCGATCTCCAAGGGCGGCGCCTGATGAGCGTGGCCTGGCTCCCCTTTGGGGTCTATGCCGCCAATACCCTCTTTGCGATCGTGCTCGATCTGAGCGTTGGCCTCTGGCTGCCGCCACTGCTGGGCCTGTTCCTGGGCATTCTGCCAGCGGCCCTGGTACTGCGCCGCCGTGGCAGCGCTGGAGACGAACATGGCAGTGGCTCCGCTGGAACCGGGCTATCTGAGCGCGCTGAGCTGGCTCCCCACCTGGCGCAGGCCCAACAGGGGGGCCACGGGCTGCTAGAGCGTAGCCGACTGGGAGGGCAGGCCCTGCTGCAGAGCATCACGCGCCTGGTCATGCGCTCCGGAGCGGCCTTCTTGCTCTGGCGCCGCCACTTGCGCATCGTTGTCGAAGGCGGCGAACATCTGCCGGCCAGCGGCCCGGTCATCGTCGCCGCTCGTCATTACCACCATCTCTACGATGGCTGCCTGCTTTTACGGGCGATCCCCCGTCCCGTGCATATCCTGGTAGCCCTCGACTGGGCAGGCACGCGCTGGCAGCGGCGGCTCATGGAACTGCTCTGTGCTCTGGCCGGCTGGCCGGTCATCTTGCGTCCCGAGCGTCTGCGCGCCAGCGAGGCGAGCGCTGCTGACAGCGCCTACCGAGCTGAAGAAGTGGCTCCCTACCTGCGCCGGGGGGGGGGGCGCGCCCCCCCCGCGCCGCGCGGGGGGGGGCGGGGGGGGGGGTTGGGGGCGCGGGCGGGG
>NZ_JADGIA010000018.1 GCF_019683635.1 Thermogemmatispora sp.
TACTGCTAGCATCGTCAGTCCGCCCGCACCAGGGCCTTGCTACTTCCTGCTGTCACGGCCATCGCCAGATTGTTCTGGCCTCACTTTGAGCTGGGTGTTCGTATTGACACTATCTGCCTTCCAAGGAGGTTGAATGGTCTATTACATCTTGGTCCCCATCGGTGTGGGACTCCTCGCCGTGCTGTTTGCGGCCTTTTTGATCAATGACGTGCTGCGGAGAGATACAGGTACGCCTTCAATGCAGAAGATCGCGAATGCCATCTTCTCCGGCGCAACCGCCTTTCTCAATCGGCAGTATCGCACCATCGCATTGCTGGCGATCGGTGCGGCTGTGCTGGTGGCAGCCGCCCTGGCGCTCCTTGGCCAGGGTACGCTGGCTGTACGGTTCAATCTGGCCTGGCACACCGCTCTCGCTTTCCTGGTGGGAGCGCTCTGCTCTGGTATCTCGGGCTATACAGGCATGTACGTTGCCGTGAGGTCCAATAGTCGCACCGCCAGCGCAGCACGTCGCAGCCTGGGCGAAGCTCTGGTTGTCGCTCTGCGCGGGGGAGCTGTCTCCGGCTTCCTGGTGGTGGCGCTTTCGATACTGGGTGTCTCTCTGCTCTTCACCATCTTTGGCGGCCTCTCCAGCCCGGCCACGACGCCCTCGTTGATCGTTGGCTTTGGCTTCGGCGCCAGCTTCGTGGCCCTCTTCGCCCAGCTCGGCGGCGGTATCTATACCAAGGCCGCCGATATGGGGGCGGATCTGGTCGGCAAGGTTGAGGCGAACATTCCCGAGGATGACCCACGCAATCCGGCAGTGGTGGCTGATCTGGTGGGTGACAATGTGGGTGACTGCGCTGGGCGTGGTGCCGATCTCTTTGAGTCGACGGCGGCTGAAAATATCGGTACTATGATCCTGGGCGCCACCCTCTATCAGGCCACCGGTAACATCGGCTGGATGCTCTTCCCGCTGGTGCTGGGCGCCTTCGGGCTGATCGCCTCGGCTATCGGTGTGCTTTCGGTCCGAGCTTCGGCTGTGATTGAACCCGAGAAGGCGGCTGGCCGCGATCCCGGCCAGATTGCTATGCAGCGCCTGAATATCGGCTACTATATTACCTGTGCTCTCTCGCTTATCGGGATGTTCCTGGGCTGCTATTTGCTGCTCGGACAGAGTTCGGTCTCGGCGAACTATGGCTTGCCCGCCTGGCTCTGGTTCGCCCTGGCTGGTACGGTCGGTATTGCTTTGAGCATCGCCTTCGTCTTTATCACGCAGTATTATACCTCCGGGACCTGGCGCCCGGTGCGTGAGATCGCGGCGGCGACTCTGACCGGCCCGGCCACAACGATTATTAGCGGCATTACGGTGGGCTTCGAGTGCATCGTCCCGCCCGTGTTGGCGATCAGCGCCGCCCTGGGCCTGTCTTACTTTTTCGGCAGCCAGGTTCACATCCCGCTGCCTGCCCTGGGGTCCATCAATGTCAGCGGGATCTTCGGTACGGCTGTGGCCACCGTCGGTATGCTGATGAGCTGCGCCTACATCCTGACAATGGATACCTTCGGCCCGATTACAGATAACGCCGGCGGCATCAGCGAGATGAGTGGTCAGGAGGAGTCGGTGCGTGCCATTACGGATGCACTCGACAGCGTCGGCAATACTACCAAGGCTTTGACGAAGGGCTACGGCCTTGGGTCCGCTGCCCTGGCCGCCTTCCTACTCTTCAGCGCCTATCTGGATGTGCTCTATAGCTTCCGCCATGATGCGACGGTCTACCGCGTCGATCTGGCCAATCTGAGCACGTTCATCGCGGGTTTGCTTGGCCTCTCCTTGATCTTCTTCTTCAGCTCCCTGGCCATCCGGGCCGTGGGGAAGGCCGCCGGGCGCATGATCGAGGAGGTGCGCCGTCAGTTCCGCGAGAATCCGCGTATTATGGCGGAGAACCCCGATGAGCGTGTCGATCCAGATTACGCACGCTGCGTGGACATCAGCACGTCGGGCGCTCTGCGCGCGATGGTGCTGCCCGGAACGATCGCGGTCTTGACCCCGATCGCTGTGGGCGTGATTCTCGGCCCCCAGGCGGCTGCCGGCCTGTTGATGGTGGCAACAATGGGCGGTATCGTGGTGGCACTCTTCTTGAACAACGGCGGTGGCGCCTGGGATAATGCCAAGAAATACATCGAGGCTGGCTATCTGCGTGTGAATGTGAAAGGGGAGATCGTCCCACCCGACGATCCCGAGGGGATCGTTCTGGGTAAGAAGAGCGAACCGCATAAGGCGAGCGTGATCGGCGATACGGTCGGCGATCCCTTCAAGGATACTGCCGGTCCATCGCTGCACGTGCTCATTAAGCTGCTCAGCACAATCACGCTGGTGCTGGCTCCTCTCTTCTACTTCCTGCATGTCTAGCTCCTGGCGGACAAGCAGAGCAGGCAGGGATAGATAAAGGAGGTCGGTCACGGATAGGCTCGTCCAGCCAAATCAGGGAGAAGAGGAGAGTGACGGGCCGGGTATGATCTTGCCAGGGTTGTCACCAGGCCCGATCTGGTGCTCGGGCGCTGCTTTGCCCGGGGCCCCCTCTGCGCTCGCCATGCATCATGTGGGAAGCATGTTCGGAAGGCAGACATGGCCTGGCGAGCTTGCTCCGCGCCGATATTCCGCTGGCTGCGGACTGCAAGCACCGCCTGAGATGAGATAGAGAAAGAAAGGGACGGAGGAAATTCCTTACGCGGAGTTCCTCCGTCCCTTTTTGCTCTGCCACCTGCTTTTCGCTGTCCTGCCAGCCTAAAAGCAGGCTGGCAGGGCAGGTCGGCTGAGGGAGGGTGATCCTCAAGCCTCAGCTTAGCATTCGCTGTGGCCGCAGCTATAGCACTTGCGACAGCCTTCTTCGTAGACCATCGTGTTGCAGCCGCATTGCGGGCAAAGGTTACCGGTGACATTGAGGTAACCGATATGCAAGGCTTCGCCAGCACTGTTGCTCTGGCCTTCGTTCTCTGGCTGATGATGGAGCGAGGCCGGAGTGTTCGAGCCGTTTTCGAGCATCTCTAGATGCAGCTCCAGCGCCCGGGCCACGGCGTCCGGCAGCGAGCGAATCTGCTGCGGACCGAAACCAACAGAGCGGCTGCCGGCAATGCCACGCAGCTGCTCGGCCACTTCACGCATGCGATCCACCTGCGAGAGCGGGCTGGGAATGCGCAGGATGAGCGAGATGAGTCGCCCCAGGGCTTCCGCCAGAGCCAGGATGTCGCTGCCGGCTTTGCCGACGTTGACGAAGACTTCCAGCGGGCCGTGCTCATCGCTGTTGATGGTGACGTTGACTTTGCCCTCGGGAGCGCGAATCTTGCGGGTGTAGCCATGCAGGACCTCGGGCGGGGGCTTGATCATCGGTCCGAGGCTCGCCCCTTGCTCAGACCTGCTCTCGCTCTGAGGCGGCTGTGCCTGCTGTTGTTGTTCCGCCTTCTTGTCTTCGATATGGGAGAGTACTCCAACTCGTGATCCGTCGCGCATATAGGTAATGCCTTTACAGCCA
The DNA here is from genome assembly GCF_019683635.1 of Thermogemmatispora sp. Classification (GTDB taxonomy): domain Bacteria; phylum Chloroflexota; class Ktedonobacteria; order Ktedonobacterales; family Ktedonobacteraceae; genus Thermogemmatispora. The sequence goes on from NZ_JADGIA010000018.1 coordinate 3,507, forward strand.
AGCTCATAGGCCAGCGTGTAGAGCTTTTTGACGTCTTCGACCGTGTGGCTGTTGGGAGCGTTGACGGTCTTGCTGATGCTGGCGTCGGTATACTTCTGAATGGTGGCCTGGACACGCACATGCTGCTCTGGCGTGAGGTCGTTGGCAGCGACGAAGTAATCAGGGGTCGGTTCGCCCGGATGTTCATCACGCCAGGCTTTGAAGAGCGGATGGTAAAGTACATGCTCGCCTGTGCGATCGCGGCGCACCATAGCGAAGTCGTAGACCGGCTCAATGCCGGAGCTGACGCCGGCAAAGAGGCTGGTGGTGCCCGTCGGCGCCTGGGTCAGCAGAACGGCGTTACGGATGCCTTGCTTGCGAATCTTCTCCTGGATGGCTCTGGGCAGACGCTGGATGAAACGCCCCTGCATGTATTTCTCGCGGTCGAAGCGCGGGAATGGCCCTTTTTCTGCAGCGATGTCCGCCGAGGCATCGTAGGCCGCGTCACGAATGGTGCGATAGATGCGCTCTATGACTGGGATGGAGCGGTCGCTGCCGTAGGGGACCTTCATCTTGATGAGGGCGTCGGCCAGGCCCATCGTGCCCAGGCCGGTGCGTCGCGTAGCCATTTGCGCCTGACGGTTCTCTTCGATAAAGTACTCGTTGGCGTCGATGACGTTGTCCAGGAAGCGCATGGCAACACGAGCAGTCTCGGCAAGCTGCTGATAGTCCATCTCGCCGTCTTTGACAAAGGCTGCCAGGTTGAGCGCCCCCAGGTTGCAGACGCCCCAGGGCGGTAAGGGCTGCTCTCCGCAGTTGTGCACAACGAGACCATTGGCGATGAAGAGGTGCCTCTGCGGTTCAACAAGGTCGTAAACCAGCTCTTCACCGTCGGGTTCCAGGCTCTCGAAGGTCGCCAGATAGTCGGCTGCTTCCTCGGCCTCGGAGAGCATGCTCTGGGAGGCCACGGCGCTCAAGAGGCGCTGACGACTGGCAGGCCGGAGGCCAATCTGGTCGCTGAAGCGCCGCAGATGGCTGCCGCTGATGCGGAGTTCGTCGCCCGCCTCCCCTGGCTGGCTCAGCGGCTGAGGCTGAATCGCGGAGAGAATGGCGAAGTTCAGGAGAAGACGCTGAACATCTTCGAGCAACGTGCGCGGGCATCCGCAGAGGCGCAGCGTGTAGCCGTTCTGGCTGTCGCAGCTGAGGCTTCCAGCCAGAGAGAAGAGCATCGCCAGGAAACCCTGCTGCATGGCGCGATTGCCACGCAGGATGGCGGCGGGCAGGCGCTGGCCTAGTGTTGATTCTTCGACGGCGCTGAGCGCCTGGGCCTGAGCCAGGGCGTCGCTGGTGAGCGTCGGGGCGGGGGCTGGTAGACCGTTAGCAGTGACGCTCAGCCAGGCCAGGGCCTGGCCCACTTCGGCATTGCCTTCTGTCCCAAAGGCACCACCCTGCCGCAGCAGATAAAGCTGCTCGCCCGGACGGAGGTCAGCGGCAGCTTTCCAGCCGCTCGTGGTAAGGACCCGGTGATCAGCGGTGAGGCGCAGGCTGTAGCCTTCGCGCGTGCGCAGCCGGTAGACGGGCTTGATCCCCGTGGGGAAGACGGGGCTGGCCAGGCGAAGCCGACTGCTACGTCCTGACGCTCTCTGCTTGCCTCCACTGGCACGGGGAGCGCTACCGACAAGCGCCTCCGCTGGCAGGTCCACATCTTCTGAGACGATCTGTACGGGCAGCCCGCTCTGGGCCAGCTCGCGTGCCGGAATGAGGCCCGCACTGGTGTAGATGAGCGTCTCACCGGTGACACAGGGGTTGACGCAGTTGATTTTTTCGTAGTACCAGGTATTGGCTTCTTTGTTGCAGCGGTCCATGAAGACGACGCCTGGCTCGGCGGACTCCCAGGCCGATTTGCAAATCAGGTCCCAGAGGTCGCGCGCGCGGACCGTCTTCTTGACTTCGCCCTGCCAGATCAGGTTCCACGGCTCGTCGTTCTTGACAGCCTGCATGAAGCGATCAGAGATGCAGACCGAGAGGTTGGCGTGCTCGATCTTGCCTTCGGTGCGCTTGACAGTGATGAACTCTTCGACGTCAGGATGGGTGTCGTCCAGCATGAGCATGAGGGCGCCGCGCCGTGAGCCTCCTTGCTGGATGACATCGCCCGTGGCCACCGAGTAGAGCTGCGCCCAGGAGCAAGGGCCAGAGGCCGTGCCGTTGACGGTCTTGATGTAGGAGCCACGGGGCCGCAGGGTCGAGAGGTTGATGCCCACACCACCGCCACGGGCCATGATCTCGGTCATGATCTTGAGGTTGTCAAGGATACCCTGGCGGCTGTCTTCAGGGCTGGGAATGACGTAGCAGTTGTAAAAGGTCACCTGATGGCCAGAGCCAGCCCCGGCCAGAATACGCCCACCCGGTACAAATTTGAAGTCGTCCATCGCCTCATAAAAGCGCTTCTCCCAGTAGGCACGCAGCTCCTCCGTCTTCTCCACCGCCGCGATTCCCCGCGCCACACGCGCCCACAGCTCTTCGGGATAGTGCTCCAGAGGCTGGCCACTGGCATCCTTGAGCGAATAGCGATCCAGAAAGACTTTGAGACGAATACCTTCTAGCTGTGTCCGCTTCGCTATATCACCAGGCGCTTTGGGAGTCTTCGACTCCTGCTGCTCTAACATGCTGCCTTACTCCTCTCTTAAATTACAGCTCGTCAGTCGCCGCCCGCCTACCACACACTACTACACCATGCGCTCGATGCGCCGCGTCTCCCGGTGCCGGACGCACGACAAAGAAAGGGCAGGTAAGAAATAGGACTCACCAAATCATGCGGCGCCGGAAGCCCCGGCGTTCACGCCTGGGGAGGAGGCGCCGCACCCTCCTTTCGTCTCCCCGGAAGGCCCGGCTGCCTCCTCTTGCCCAGCGCGCAAACCATGATCCTTTCCTCCCTTACGGGACCCCTTACGGGGCTGGTGACGGGTCCGGGCGGACTCTCCCGGACCGCTCCCCTCGCCCATGTTGCCAGCCGGCCTCTGCCCCGACCCGTTTCGCCCACACCCCGAAGGTTGTCTGCAGCCGGGACTTCCAGGGTCCGGAACTGGGGAAGCATCCCGGAGTGGGTCGTTGACCTGCCGGCAACGGAGCGGCGTCCTCGCCTTGTCCTTCGGCTCAACCGCTTGGGCTGGTCAGAGACGGGCTTGTAAGATTCCCTGCAAGCCCCCGGCTTGAGCCGTGGGGTCTCTGACTTCTAGAGAACTTGTCCTGCAGGCAAGTTATCGGCTATGATTTCCCCGGTCGACCTTCCTCGGGACAGTATACTAGGAAACCTCCCCGATTACAAGCCTTTGTCCACAAGATATTGAGATTTTCCCATCTCCAGACACAACATATTGAGAGATATTGAGACGTGGTATGATAAGGGGGTGTGGTCAGTTTAGCCAGCAAGCGCAGAGCGGGTGGAGAGCAAGGTCACGATGAGAGGGGGAAGACTGGGCCAGAAGGGGAGGCTCCCCGGCTGACCGCAGCTAGCTAGCTGGCTGGCCGGCCAGGCCGGATCATGTATTGCTTGCTCTGGAGGATTTGACAGCGTTATGCGGGCAGAGATTATTTCCTGTGGCACCGAGCTGCTGCTCGGCCAGATCACTGATACCAATGCCACCTACCTGGCACAGAACCTGAGCGGTTTAGGGATCGATCTCTATTTTGTCTCCCAGGTCGGGGATAATTTAGAGCGTATCGTCGAGACGCTGCGCCGTGCCTGGGAGCGCTCTGAATTGATCATCATGACTGGTGGCCTGGGGCCAACCGAGGACGATCTGACGCGCGAGGCCATCAGTACGCTCTTGGGTGAGCGCATGCAGGTTGACCCAACCCTGGAGGCTGAGCTGCGCGCCTGGTTTGCCGCCCGCGGCGTCCAGATGCCCGAGCGCAACGTCAAGCAGGCCACCCTCATTCCCTCGGCGCGCCCCCTGCCGAATCCCCTGGGCACGGCGCCCGGCTGGTGGGTTGAGAAAGAGGGCCGCATCATCGTCGCCATGCCGGGGGTGCCGCGCGAGATGTATCGCATGTGGGAGGCTGAAGTAATTCCGCGCCTCAGCCCCTATACTGGGGGACTGATCTTCACGCGCATTCTCCGAGTAACCGGCCTGGGGGAGTCGACGGTTGAGCAGCGGCTGGAAGCCTTCATTCATGCAAGCAATCCGACAGTAGCCACCTATGCCAAGAGCGATGCCGTGGATGTGCGCGTGACTGCCAAAGCGGCCAGTCGCGAGGAGGCCGAGCGTTTAGTCAGAGAAACAGAGGCGCGCATTCGCGAGGTGCTGGGCGACTACATTTTCGGAGTCGACAAGGAGACGCTCCCGAGCGTGGTCGGCACCATGCTGGCCCAACGCGGTCAGACCCTGGCGGTCATGGAGAGCTTTACAGGGGGACTGCTCTCCAGCCTGATTACCGATGTACCTGGCAGCTCGCGCTACTTCCGCGGCGGTCTGGTAGTCTACAGCCGCCCTGCAGCTCTGGAGATGGGTCTCCTCTCTGAGCTCATCGAGCAGGCCGGCCTGGTCAGCGAGGAGACGGCGCGCGTCATGGCCCAGCTCGCCCGGCAGCGTCTGGGAGCAGACTACGGCATCGGGATTACCGGCGTGGCAGGTCCCGAGCCGTTCGAGCAGAAACCTGCTGGCACCCTGGTTATGGCCATCGCCGGACCTGCAGGTCTGGTGACTTCCAGCGGCAGCGGCTGGCGCGGCAGCCGCGAGGACCAGAAGTACCGTTCGGCCCTCGCCGCCCTGAATCTGCTCCGCCTCCACCTGCTGGGCATTAAGAAGGCGCAATAGCAACGCCTGGCTGGGAGGCGGTCCACTTCTTCATCTCCCACCAGTCGGCAGTCTGCTTTTGCTGTCTGCCCCTTGCCAGAAGACCAGCCTGAGTGCTATCATTACCACGCCCTGCAAGCGCGCTCAAATAGTAGGTCCGCTCCAGCCTGTAGAGGGCGCAAGCGATCGCAGGTGACACGACACATTGACGACTCCCTCTGGCTTGGGGCCAAGATTGATGGCACCTTGCTAGCTGAACTGATGCTGGTGCGCTATGGAGAGATCTGGCCAGAAGACAACGGAGCTGCAGAGAAAGGACCGCGCCACCCGCAGGAAACCGGCGCGGTCCCGTTTTCCTTTTCGCTTGAGCCGCTCATCGCCTCTGATCCGGCTACTGGCGGTCCTCGGCCCAGGTTTGATTGCGGCCAACGCGGGCAACGACGCTGGGGGTATCGCGACCTACTCGTCTGCGGGAGCCAACTATGGCTATAACCTGCTGTGGGCCCTCTTCATCAGCAGCTTTTTTGTGGCCGTGATTCAGGAGATGTGCGCCCGCATGGGCGCGGTCACTGGCAAGGGGCTGGCCGATCTGATCCGCGAGGAGTTCGGGGTACGTTGGACGGCGCTCGCTATGCTGGCTCTGCTGATCGCCAATACCGGCATCACGATTTCAGAGTTCCTTGGCATCGGCGCCAGCGTGCAGGTGCTGGCCCACGACGTGCACACACCCTGGCTCTATGTGACTGTCCCTGTCTGCGGCCTCTCACTCTGGTGGCTGGTGATCAAAGGGTCCTACCGGCATGTCGAGAAAGTCTTTATTGCCATGTCCCTCGGCTTCCTCTCCTACATTCCCGCCGCCTTCGTTGCGCATCCTGACTGGGGGGCAATTGCTCATCAGAGTGTGATCCCCAACTGGAGCTGGGATAGCGGCTACCTGCTGATGGCGGCGGCCCTGGTGGGGACGACCATCAGCCCCTATATGCTCTTTTATGTGCAGTCCGCTGTCGCGGACAAGGGCATTCATGCTGGCGAGTATATCTATGAGCAGATCGACGTCTACAGCGGGACGCTCTTCGCGACGATCATTTCTTTCTTCATCGTTGTGGCCACGGGGGCGACGCTCTTCGTCTCTCATCACCCGGTGAGCACGGCTCTGGATGCGGCTTTCGCTCTGCGCAACCTGGCCGGCCCCTACGCCTCGCTCCTCTTCGGCATCGGCCTCTTTGGCGCTTCGCTGCTGGCGGCGGCAGTCTTGCCCCTCTCGACGGCTTACGCTATCTGTGAAGCTTTCGGGTTTGAGCGCAGCCTCTCGCGCAGCTTCCGTGAGGCGCCCGTCTTCCAGGGCCTTTTCACGGCGCTGATCGCGCTTGGTGTTCTGGTAACCTTGATTCCCGGCCTGCCCATCTTCCAGGTGCTGATTGTACTCCAGGATATCAATACGGCCATGCTGCCGATTATCCTGGTCTTCATTATTCTCCTGGTCAATAATCGCCGCCTGATGGGTAAGCATAAGAATTCGCTGCTGTTCAATATCTTCGGCTGGGCAACCGTCCTGTTCGTCTCCGTCCTGACCCTGGTCTTGCTGATCGTCAATCTCTTGCCTCACTGAGGTCTGAGCAGGGAAAGCAGGCAGGGACCTCTCTCCATTGCCCCATCCACCCCCAGCTCGCTCACACGCTTAATCTGACCCGCTGTAGACTCCCTCCACGATCTCAACAATCGATCCCTCCTCTGGTAAACAAGCTTTTTTGGCCGACGTGTGCTAGAATAGTATTACATTAGTGCAGCAAGAAAAGGAGGAGAGAGGCCAGAAACATGGAGCGAGATCCAGGCCAGGCCCACAGCTATGCAGCCCAGGGCGATCGCAATGAGCCGACTGCCTCGCTCGAAGGGACCATTGACTATACCCATCCCGACTTTTACCGCCTCTCGCCTGATTGGCCCCCCAGCCCTGCCCCTGCAGCAATAGCAGGCCAGGCAGAGCTGCAGCCTTATCGTAGCCCGGCGGATGTGATGCGCTATACCTCCGACGAGGCTCAAGGTCAGGTTGAGAGCACTCTAGCAGGGACGACGGAAACAGGTCCATCCACGACGGGGATCAAAGGGAAGAAAGGACTGGCTGGCCTGGGCGGCAGCCTGGCAGCATTGCTGGCTCTGCTCCTGAAGTTTCAATGGCTCGGCTGGCTGCTGAAATTCGGCTGGGCCGGCATCTCAGCGCTGATCTCGCTGGCTTTCTATGCAATGATCTTCGGCTGGGCCTTCGGCCTGGGGATCGTGGTGCTGCTCTTCGTGCACGAGCTGGGGCACGCCATTGTCATTAAGGCCAAAGGTATCCCCCTCGGAGGCATGATCTTCATTCCTCTGCTGGGGGCTGCGGTGCTGATGAAGCGCCATCCCCAGAATGCCCGCGACGATGCTGAGATCGGTATCGCAGGACCAGTGGCCGGTGCGCTAGGCTCCGCCGTTTGTCTGCTGCTGGCCTGGCTCCATCCGGCGGGCGTCTGGGCGCCTCTCGCCTACTTCGGCTTCTTTATCAACCTGTTGAATTTGATCCCTGCCCCGATGCTGGATGGCGGGCGCATCATAGGAGCAATCGATCGTCGCCTCTGCCTGGTCGGCCTGTTGCTTTTGCTGGCTTACCAGATCTGGCTCTGGATCAATGGCGACTTCTCTCCCTGGCTGTTCTTCTTGCTGGCCATCGGCGCCGTCGCCCTCTGGACACAACATACCGAAGAGGCTTTTCGCCCGCGCCACTACTACGATGTCCCCCTGCGCTTCCGCATTGCCATAGCCGTGGCCTACTTCGGGCTGATTATCTTACTCTCCCTCGCTATGACACTCGCACGCAGCCTGATTATCCCCTATAGCCTCTAATTAACCTCTTTGCCCTACCATCATCCAGATCCTTTCTTCCCACAAGCAGCGTTGTCTAACGCTTCGAAGAACGCGGTGGCAAGGGTCGAGGGCTTTTTGGCCCTGTGGGGACAGAAATGTCGGCGGCACCCAGACTGGTAACAAGGGAGAAGGAAGGGCACAGGCAGGCATCACTGCTGCGGCGTGCCTTAGATTGCTGCTCTTTCTTAAGCCGGCGCTCCAGCGCTACGATCCTCTCGCTGGCCTGTTCGTGAGCAAGCTGCTCCATCGTGATTCCTCCTTTTCGATTCTGCCCGGCCATCGTGCCTGCGCCCGGCTCCCCCGGAACTGAGAGCAGATCGCGATGGAGTAGGCTGCGACTACAAATTCGTTCAGGCGTGCGCCTACGACTTCTTTCCAGGTAGACTGCGAGCCTGACCTGCTGGCCGTCCGTCGTGCCGGGTGAGAGTGATCCGCGCTCGACCGGGACGGCCTGGCACCCATTACTTTTTATTGGGCTTGCTCCTGGTTGAGGGTTGCACGACTACGCACTGCAACGCCGGCCAGGCGCTCTAAGACCTTGAGCAAAGCGGTATAGTCTTCGCGGCCATAGCCCTGGGCGCGGGCCATCTCATAGAGCTGGCGCGTCAGCCCCGTCAATGGCAGAGGCGTCTGATACTGCGCCCCCAGTTCGAGCGCAAGATTGAGATCCTTCTGCAAGAGATCGGTCATGAAACCGGGCTGAAAGCTGCCCGTAAAGGCGCGCATGGGGAATTGATTGGCAAGCTGCCAGTTGGCTCCGGTGCTGACGTTGATAATGCTAGCCATCAGTTCGACATCGGCGCCGGCTTTGACTCCCAGCACCAGGGCCTCGGCGGTGGCCGCCGCAATCACTCCGGCCAGCATATTGTTGACCAGCTTGACAACCTCTCCAGCCCCCGAGGGACCCACATAGAAGATGCGCTCGGCCTTCCCCATCGCTTCTAGCAAGGGGCGGACCCGCTCGAAGATGTCGCGCTCGCCTCCGACCATAATGGCCAGCGTGCCAGCGATCGCTCCTTGCGAGCCTCCACTCACCGGCGCATCCAGAAAATAGACTCCGCGCTCACCAGCGAGCTGTGCCAGGCGTCGGCTCGTTGCTGGCGCAATGGTGCTCATGTCAATGATGATCAATCCCTGCCGCGCCCCCTCCAGAATGCCATCGGGACCAGTGACCAGTTGCTCAACATCCTGCGAGGTGGGAACCATCGTGATGACGACCTCGACTCCAGCGGCCAGCTCGCGCGGCGAAGGGACCAGCCTGGCCCCAGCCCCGAGCACTTCCTGAACACCAGGCTTCTCAGGATGACGAGCATACACCGCGACTTCATGCCCGGCCTTGAGCAGATTGAGCGTCATCGGACGCCCCATTGTCCCGATTCCAATGAAGCCGACCTTCATCCTAGATATCACGCCCTTTCTTCGTCAATCGATACAGCCCTGCCTGGCTGCGCTCCCCGGCATTCTCTTCCGACCCACCCCGATCGAGCCACATCGCGCCATTGGTGTGCCCGAGGCGTTCCTTCCTTTGGCTTCATTCTTCTGAGGTCGTCGCGAGAATCGCCTCGCTCTGGCCCATCTCGACCTCGACAACGACAGCCCCTCCCTGGACGACGTCGCCCTCATGATAATAGATGCGCCGTACGACGCCATCGTAGGGAGCAGCGATGACATGCTCCATCTTCATAGCGCTCAGAATGACCAGCACCTGGCGCTGCCTGACAGGCTCACCCTCGCTGACCTGCACTTTGACAATGGTCCCCGCCATTGGGGCCGTCAGGCTCTGACCTCCGCGCTGGCCACGCCCCCGCAGGCTGCTCTCAATAGCCGGCGGCTGCGGTCGTAGCAGGCGATAGAGCCGTCCCCGCAGCATGACCTGCGTCTCACCAGGCAGGCGGAAGAGCTGGACACGCTCACGCCGCGCCCCACGTTGCAGGCAGAGCGCCCCATCCGGCGCCAACTGCGGCAGCACTTCCTCCGGCTCGCCCCCGTCAATCTCGATCCTCCAGCTTCCACCGCTGCCAGGCAGGCGTTCAAGACAAACCTGATGCTCTTCTCCCTCATAGAGATAGCGCAGCAGTTGCCCATTCCCCCCCAGGCGCCAGGGGCCAAGCCGCCGCCAGGGATTGCGCTCACCGCGCTTCTCATCCAGCACTTCGGCCAGGGCCGCCGCGCATAGCACCGAAGGCAAAGCCTCCCGCTCCCGTAAGGCCCCCGGCTCAAGCAGCCCCTGCTCTTCCAAAAAGCTGGTGTAGGTCAGGCCCTCGCGGAAGGCCGCGTTCTCAGTAATGGCATGCAGCAAGGCGCTGTTCGTCTTGACTCCGAAGACCGCCAGCTCCTCCAGTAAGGCTCGCATGCGCGCGATGCTGGCCTCGCGATCTTCACCATAGGTGATCAGCTTGGCCAGCATCGGATCATAGAATTGACTGACTTCAGAGCCGCTTTCCACGCCGCTATCAATGCGCACACCAGGCCGCTGCGGTGCAAAAAAACGGAATACCTTGCCAGTGGAGGGAAGAAACTGCTGCTCGGGATCTTCAGCGTAGAGGCGCATTTCAAGGGCGTGGCCACGCGCTACCAGCTCCTCTTGACGCAGACGCAACGGCTCGCCAGCGGCGATGAGAATCTGCTGGCGCACCAGATCGAGGCCCATCACCAGCTCAGTGATCGGGTGCTCAACCTGCAAGCGCGTGTTCATCTCCAGAAAATAAAAGTGCTGATCGCGGTCAAGCAAAAACTCAAGTGTACCGGCATTGACATAGCCCGCAGCGCGGGCAATCCGTACGGCAGCTTCCCCCATGCGGGCGCGCAGGGCCGGTGTTAGAGCCGGCGACGGGCTTTCCTCGACGATTTTCTGATGGCGGCGCTGGATCGAACATTCGCGCTCCCCCAGATGGACAACCTGACCGTAGGCATCAGCCAGTATCTGGAACTCGATGTGACGAGGCTGCTCCAGTAAGCGCTCCAGAAAGACCGTGCCATCTCCAAAGGCCGCCAGCGCCTCGCGCTGCGCTCCCTCCAGCTGAGCCGGGAGGTCTTCCAGCGAGCGCACCACGCGCATCCCCTTACCCCCACCGCCAGCCGCCGCCTTGATCAAGAGCGGCACCCCGATGCGTTCCGCTTCCTGCAGCAAACGCTGCGGGTCCTGTTGAGGACCATCATACCCCGGGACAGTCGGCACACCTACTTGCTGCGCCACCTGGCGCGCGGCAATTTTCGACCCCATGAGACGCATAGCCGAGGCAGGGGGACCGATGAAGACCAGGCCAGCCTCTTGGCAGGCTTCGGCAAAGGCCGGGTTCTCTGAGAGGAAACCATAGCCGGGATGGATTGCCTCCGCCTCGGCCTGTCGAGCCGCCGCTATGATGGCCTCAATGCGCAGGTAGCTCTCGCTGGCAGGTGCAGGACCGATCGGATAGGCTTCATCGGCTTCGTAGACATGCGGAGCCTGGCGATCGGCCTCTGAGTAGACGGCGACGGTACGAATGCCCATTTCCCGGCAGGTGGCCATGATACGGCGCGCAATCTCTCCTCGATTGGCAATCAAAATCTTCTTGAACATCTTAGCTGACCACCCAGTTGGCTTTGCGCTTCTCCAGGAAGGCCCGCAGGCCCTCCTGCCCCTCGGGACTTGCCCGCAAGTCGGCAATCAGACTGGCAGTATAGTCACGCGCCTCCTCGCGGCTCAACGTGCCGACCTGCAGGGCCAACGCTTTGCAGGCCCGTAAGGCCCGTGGCCCACCGCGCAGCAGGTTGTGCAGCGCCTGCTCCACTGCCGCATCGAGTTCCTGGGCAGCCACTACTACATGCACCAGCCCCAGCTCACGTGCCCGCGCCGCTGTAAACTGCTCTCCCGTCACAAAGAGCGCCCGCGCCTGACCCTCGCCGATCTTGCGCACCACGTAAGGGGCAATCACCGCCGGGGCGATGCCTAGACGCACCTCGCTAAAAGCAAAACGCGCCGTCTCGACCGCAATCACCAGATCGCAGGCCGCAATCAGCCCCAAACCGCCGCCCATCGCCGTCCCATTGACGCGGGCCACCACTGGGCAGGGAAACGTATTGATCGCCTCAAAGAGGTCAGCTAACCGCAAAGCCTCGGCCACATTCTCCTCGCGACTCACATTCACCGCCTGCTGCATCATCTTGATATCAGCTCCAGCGCTAAAAGAGGCACCCGCGCCGGTCAGGACGACAGCGTGTAGCTGCTCATCGTCACGCAAAGCGGTGAAGGCAGTTCGTAGTTCCTCGATCAACTGCGCATTAAAAGCATTGTGGACTTCGGGGCGCCGCAGCGTCACCGTCGCGACCCGGTTCTGAAAGCTGCGTTCAACACTGAGTAGGGTGTACTCCATTGTGACTATCCCTGACAAAGGCTCAGCTGCATACGAGGCGGAACCACTCAGGCGGCTCGCCCGCCAGCACCCGGCCCCCCACGAGCAGGGAGCCTCTCGCCGCCGCAGCTTCTCATTTGCTCATTGTTTTTTATTATACCATCCTCTTGCCAGCGTACAGCCTGGGTTTCTTGTGTTGACCAGGCCCACACCACCCGCACTAGAGCCAGCGCAGGCGACGGAAGATCAGCAGCAGGAGCAGTGAGATCACGGCCATCACCATCAGAGCCAGCGCATAGCCATAGGTCCAATGCAACTCGGGCATATACTCAAAGTTCATCCCCCAGATACCCGCCAGCAAGGCGTCGACCATCAAAACAATCGAGGCTGCCGTCAGCGTGCGCATCGTCTTATTGAGGTCATTGGAGACGATCGAGAGGTTCGCATCCATCGTCGAACTCAGCTGATCGCGATAGAGATCAACGGTGTCGGCGACGCGCATAACGTGATCGTAGACATCGCGGAAATAGAGCAAGGCATGCTCATTGAAGAGGGGGTTATCGCGATTCGTGAGCACATTGAGCACATCGCGCTCGGGACCGGCGATACGGCGTAGCGTCAGGAAGCGCTTCTTGAGGGCCAGCAGGTCCTGAGTAAAGGAGCGCTGACGCAGCTCACCGCTGAAGAGGCGATCCTCCAGGGCCTCGGCCTGCTCGACCATCGCATCCAGCACCGGGAAATACTGATCGACGATCGTGTCGAGGAGGGAATAGAGCAGGACAATCACCCCGCCCTCAAGCTGGCGCACATTGCGCGTCCAGCGCTGCTCGGTCTCCTCCAGCTCGGGAATAGGCTCGCTATGCACCGTGATCAAATAGCGCTCCCCCAGAAAGATCGACAACTCACAGACCCGCAAACGGTCTGTGGACGGCTCGGCCTGCACCGTATAAAAGACGAGCAGGTAGAAATTGTCATACTCCTCGATTTTGGGGCGCTGATGCTTATGACCGGCATCCTCTACGGCCAGCGGATGCAAATGAAAGGCCACCCCAACATCCTGCAGCTCCTCCTGACTCGGATTGAAAAGGTCGAGCCAGAGAACGGTCTGCGGCTCGGCCAGCGCCTGCTTGGCCTCGGCCAGCGAGGTGACGCGCTGAAAGCAATGCTCCAGGGAATTGCAGCGCAGCGCTTTCAACATAAGCGTGGGCCTTTCCTTCTTCCTTCATGAACTCAGGAGCTGCCAGCCGGCGCGTCTCCTGCTCCGCCTGCGGCCTATCTCGCTCTGCCGGCGCCAGAGGCTCCTCACCATGCCCATGCTACATGCGGAAGACGCCGAAAGGCGTCTCAGGCATGGGCGCATTGAGCGAGGCAGCGATCCCCAGAGCCAGCACCGTACGCGTCTCACAAGGATCGATGATCCCATCGTCCCACAGGCGAGCCGTACTGTAGTAGGGGTTGCCTTCGCGCTCATATTTCTCCAGAATTGGCTGCTTAAAGGCCGCCTCCTCTTCCTCGGTCATCGTCCCTCCGCGCGCCGCCAGGTTCTCCTTGCGGATCGTCGCCAGAACGCTGGCCGCCTGCTCACCTCCCATTACCGAGATACGGGCATTGGGCCACATCCAGAGCTGGCGCGGCGAGTAGGCGCGCCCGCACATCGCATAATTGCCCGCCCCGAAGGAGCCGCCGATAATCACCGTAAAGCGAGGGACCGGTGCGTTGGCCACCGCCATCACCATCTTCGCCCCATCCTTGGCAATGCCGCCGCTCTCATACTGGCGCCCCACCATGAAGCCGGTAATATTCTGCAGAAAGACCAGCGGGATCTGGCGCTGGGCGCACAGCTCAATAAAATGGGTCGCCTTGAGGGCGCTTTCCGAGAAGAGCACCCCATTATTGGCAATAATGCCCACGGGATAGCCCATCAGGCGGGCGAAGCCGCAGACAATCGTCGTGCCATACAGCTCCTTGAACTCGTGGAAGCGGCTGCCATCGACCAGGCGAGCAATCACCTCGCGCACATCGTAGCTCTTGCGATAGTCGCGCGGCACAATGCCATAGATCTCCTCGGGATCGTAGCGCGGCGGCTCCGGCTCAGTGATCTCCCAGGGAATGTACTTGCGCCGCTGCAGATTGGCCACAATGCTGCGGCAGATAGCGAGGGCATGCTCATCATTGAGGGCATAGTGATCAGCCACTCCCGAGATACGGCAGTGGACATCGGCCCCCCCCAGCTCCTCGGCGCTCACCTCTTCACCAGTCGCCGCCTTCACCAGCGGTGGCCCACCGAGAAAAATCGTCCCCGTGCCACGCACGATGATGGTCTCATCGCTCATCGCCGGCACGTAGGCCCCGCCCGCAGTACACGAACCCATCACCACGGCAATCTGCGGAATACGCTGGCTCGACATCCGCGCCTGATTGTAGAAGATGCGCCCAAAGTGATCGCGGTCAGGAAAGACCTCGGCTTGCAGCGGCAAAAAGGCACCGCCCGAGTCGACCAGATAGATACAGGGGAGACGGTTCTGTTCGGCAATCTCCTGGGCGCGCAAATGCTTCTTCACCGTCATCGGGTAGTAGGTCCCGCCCTTGACGGTGGCATCGTTCGCAATAATCATGCACTCCTGGCCCTCCACCACCCCAATACCGGTCACGATGCCCGCCGAGGGGGCCTCGTTCTCGTACATATCCCAGGCAGCCAGCGGACTCAGCTCCAAAAACGGGGTGTCGGGGTCACAGAGTAAACGAATGCGCTCGCGCGCAAGCAGCTTGTTGCGCTTCCGATGGCGAGCCACGGCATCAGCGCCTCCGCCCTGCTGCACCTGCTGCAGACGCTCCTTCAGCTCGGCCACAAGCTGACGGAAATAGCGTGCATTTTCCTGAAATTCAGGATTGCTGCGGTCAACATGCGTTTCAAGGACTCGCATGGGCGTTTCTTCTCTTCCTCTCTGAAGAAATCACTGCCATTGTGGCATGAGGCGCTCCTCTTCGTCAAGATGTTCCTTCTCGACGAAGACCGCCCTCTACACAAGCAGGGAGGCGCCCCAGGCCACAAAAAGGCCAGCTGAGGAGGAAGAGAAGAAGCTCAGGCCAGAGGCGCTGCTCGCTCAATGTGTTGCTGCGCCAGTACGTCATCGATCTGGGCCAGCAGCCGCCCGGCGGGGGCAAAGCCATAGTTGACCGCCTGGGCTTTGCCCTGGCCGTCGAGCACGACCGTCGTCGGAAGGGTCAGCACTCGATAGCGAGCCGTCAATTGGGGCTCAGTCGGCGCGTCCACCTCGATCACCCTGACGAGATCACCGCGGGCCGCCTGCACCTGGCGCAACGCCGGCTTCTGCAAGCGATGACACTGCTGACACTCGGCGCTGCTGAAGAGCAAAATGCGTACCGGCGGGTTGGAAGTCCCCGAGCCACTCTGGAGACCGGTAGCCAGGGCCGGCGCCGCCAGGGCCGCCCGGCGCTGCCGTTCTACAAAACGCCGTCCGAGCACAATGAAAGCCCACAGGAGGGCGGCCAGCAGGACCAGCAAGGCCGCCCGCCAGAGCATCACGTTTAGCATCTCTCAGCTCTCTCCGTCTGCCCGCATTCTCCTACCTCACGCCGCGCCAGTGGAAGCCCCCCTCATAGCGCACTCGCGGGACAAGGCCGAGCTTCCCCAGATAGTAGTAGACCAGACAGCCAGCGCAGAAGCCAACCGTGAGATTAACAAAGGAGAGTACAAACACGAGCAGGTCCAGGACCCAGCCGACCGTTGTCGCCGCTGTCAACAGGAGCACCAGCCCAGCCACCAGCAGCAAGGTAGCTCCTACACCCTGAGCAAAACGATGGGGGGC
Source organism: Thermogemmatispora sp. (assembly GCF_019683635.1). Taxonomy (GTDB): domain Bacteria; phylum Chloroflexota; class Ktedonobacteria; order Ktedonobacterales; family Ktedonobacteraceae; genus Thermogemmatispora. The sequence continues at coordinate 19,338 of NZ_JADGIA010000018.1, forward strand.
AGGATCATCCTCGACAAGGCGTGGCTTCAACAGACCGCTCGGTACGAGCACATGCCGATAGAGCAAGGCAAATGGACCAACCGTCGGCCAGAGGGCACTCCAGGCCAGAAGCAGCCCGGTGATCAGCACGAGCGGCGGCCAATTCAACAGAAAGGCCAGGGCCGTCAGCACAACCACACTGCCCTGCGAAAACTTCGCCAGGTGCGTATCGACGCGCAAATCAGTTGCAGAAGCGGCTTCCACAGCAGTTCCTCCTCCAGTTCAGATCAGGCTGAGGGACAAGCACCCACCTCCATCCAAGGAGATGAGCGCCTCTCGAACCGAGCCTTCACCTGGGTGAATGATAACATAGTGTATCTATTAAGTAAACAACCACTCCACAGTCTGCCGTATTCCCGCTGCACGGTAGAGCACAGCGACAGTCAGCTCCGCCATCCCCCCTTGACAGGGCTGGCAAGAAAAGGTATCCTGTTTTCGGACAGCTACAGACAAGGTGTCGCGTCCTGGCTTTACGCTATCGCCAGAGCATGCAACAGCGGCTAGGCGGGCAGAAGGCTAGTCGGCTGCCTGGAGTCGGAGAGCACGAGCCAGGCGAGACGCGACTGGAGCGGCTGAGCGTGCCGTCACTTTCGGGTGTGGCCAAGCGGTAAGGCAGCGGACTTTGGATCCGCGATCCCAGGTTCGAATCCTGGCACCCGAACCATCTGGCTCCTGCTCTCCGTCGGCGAGAGCAGGGATCGGTCCCTCACGACCAGGTTCAAGGGTTGATCGATATTCTCTATCGTGCTTGCGCAGGCAGCAAGCAAGGAAAAGGGGGAGCTTATTTCTTTCCCGCGCCTGAGCAGAAGGATAATCGACTCCTCTGTCTGGCTCAGCGCAGCTTAGCCCGGCGATTCGTGGCGCAGGGGCACGAATCGCTGAGGAGACAGCCATGAAACAAGAGGTTTTGTGAATTCAACAATGAAGACCTATGTGACCGTGGTCCTTGCAGCGGGCAAGGGCACGCGGATGCGTTCCGCCATTCCCAAGGTGCTCCATCCGCTGGCCGGGCTGCCGATGTTAGGCCATGTGCTCAATGCCGTGGAAACGATTCCTCTCACCTCTGCCTTTGCTCCACTGGCAGCCACCATTACCGCTCACCGCCCCATTGTTGTCGTCGGCTGCGAGGCCGCCCAGGTCCAGGCCGCCTTTGGTGAGCGCTGCTACTACGCTCTGCAGGCTGAGCAATTGGGCACCGGCCACGCTGTCCTGGCCGCCCGCGAGGCCGTCGAGGCCCTGACTCCTCCTCCTGAGACGGTGCTCGTCTGCTACGGTGATACTCCGCTCATCAGCGCCGAGATGCTGGCCCGCGTCCTGGTTCAGCATGTGGAGAGCCAGGCCACCATCACCTTCTTAACGGCTATCACCGAGCAGCCCTCGGACTTTGGGCGCGTGGTTCGCGATACCTCGGGCGCCGTGGTGGAGATCGTCGAGGTCAAGCGCGCTACCGAAGAGCAGAAGCGCATTAAAGAGGTGAATTCGGGTGTCTACTGCTTCGAGCGTCGCTGGCTCTGGGAGACCTTGCCCCGCCTCGCGCGCAATCCTTTCAGTGGCGAGTACTATCTCACCGATCTGGTGGCCATTGCGCGCTCGCAAGGGCGCACCATCGCGACGGTAACCGGCGCTCTAGAGGAGACGGTGGGCGTGAACGATCGCGTGCAGCTGGCGGCGGCGGAGCAGATCCTGCGGCGCCGCATCCTGGAGCGTCACATGTACGCGGGCGTGACGATCGTCGATCCTGCGGCCACCTACATCGACGCCGAGGTCTCCATCGGACCCGACACGGTTATCCTGCCCGGCACCATGATCACTGGCCGAACGCAAATCGGCTCCGGCTGTCGGATCGGCCCAGGAACTACCATCGAGTCGTCGATTATCGGAAACCGCTGTATCATTCGGAATTCGGCTCTTGAAGAGACTATTCTCGAAGATGATGTACGGATCGGCCCCTTCAGCCACTGTCGCCCCGGCGCCCATCTGGCTCGTGGCGTGCGCATGGGCAACTTTGGCGAGGTGAAGAACTCGTATATCGGTGCGGAAACAGACATGCATCACTTTAGCTATATCGGTGATGCCACTGTCGGGGCACATGTCAACATTGGTGCAGGAACAGTGACTTCCAACTATAACGGGATCACACGCCAGAAGTACCGTACGGTCATCGAGGACGGGGCCTTCATCGGCTGCGATACGATCATCGTGCCGCCCGTGACCATCGGTGAGGGAGCCATGACGGGCGCCAACGCAGTGGTGAACCGCGACGTGTCTCCCCATGCGCTAGTGGTTGGTGTGCCCGCCCGTCTGCTGCGTATGCTCGATCCCGCGGCAGCAGCAGAACAGGCCTCCTCAGAAGCGGAAGGAGGCAAAAAGGAGTAACTACAACTATGGACGCCGATGGCATACCCCTTGTCAGGATCGCCGCCGCTCTCAGCCTCTCTCTCCCCCAGCTCGACGGCGTGGCCTGGCTGCAGCTGATCATCTTGGTCATTGCGCTGATTCTGTGCGCCACAGCCTCCGCCGCCGAAACCGCGCTGACTTCGGTCAGCCGCATCAAGCTGAAAAACCTCGTTGAGGAGGGTGATCCCCAGGCCGCTGAGCTGGAGCGCTTGCTGGCTCACCCGAATACGTTCCTCTCGACGATCCTGGTGGTCAATAGCATCGCAGTGATCGTGGCCTCCAGCATGGCCACGGTCCTGGCCCTGCGTTTCTCGGCCACCTGGGGCGAGCTGATCGCCACTGTGCTCATCTCGCTGATCGTGCTGATCTTCTGTGAGATCACACCGAAAACTGCCGCTGTGCAGAACCCCCTGCGCTGGGCGCGCGCCCTCAGCGGCTTCGTACGCTCCGCCGCCTGGCTGTTGCGACCGCTGGTCTGGTTGCTCGGCGTGGTCACCTCTTCCCTGGCGAGCTTGCTCGGCAGCGAGCTAAAGCACGCAGGCCCCTTCGTAACAGAGGAGGAGCTGCGCCTGCTGGTCTCGGTCGGCGAGCAAGAGGGCGTCCTCGAAGAGGAAGAGAAGGAGATGATCCATAGCATCTTCGAGTTCGCCGATACCCCGGTGCGCGAGGTGATGGTGCCACGCATCGACATGATTACGCTGGAGGCCGATACTACCGTCGATCAGGCCGTCGATGTGGCCTTGCAGGGCGGCCTCTCCCGTATTCCTGTCTATGAGGAGTCTCTAGACAATATCCTGGGCATCCTCTATACCAAGGATCTCCTCAAGGAGCTGCGCCAGGGCCACCATACGCGCCTGGTGCGCGAGTTAGTGCGTCCGGCCTACTTTGTGCCAGAAACGAAGAAGCTCGACGATTTGTTGCGCGAGATCCGTCAGCGGCGCACACATATGGCCATCGTGGTCGATGAGTACGGCTCGGTCGCTGGTCTGGTGACAATCGAGGACCTGATGGAAGAGATCGTCGGCGATATTAAGGATGAGTACGATCGTGAGGAGAACCTCTACGAGCGCATTAGCGATACGGAGTATATCGTCGACGCCAAGATGAATATCGACGACTTCAACGAGCTGATGGGAACAAAGCTTGATAACGAGGACTACGAGACGCTTGGCGGCTTCCTCTATGCTCAGCTCGACAAGATCCCAGTAGCTGGTGATACGATTACCTATGGGGATTTGAATCTGACGGTGCTGGCAACACGTGGGCGACGCATCACGAAGGTGCGAGTGCTACGCCTGAGCAACCCAGGTGCCGAGGAGTCGTCGGCGGCCCCCGCCGAGCGGCCCAGGCTGCCGGCCCCACCGCCTTCGACGTCAACACCTGCGTTGGATAGCCCTGAGAAGCAACGAGCGCCCGCTCCAGCCCGGCAGGCAATGGCTCAGTCCCCCGTTATGAGGGAGGCGACCAACCTCTCCTGATCCAGTCCGCAGAACACAAAGCCCGGGCGGCCTGGCGTACGCATGTCATACACCCAGGCCGCCCGCGACCTGCGCTTTGGCCAGCTGAGTCCAGACTCCCCGTTGGAGAAAGGAGCGAGCGGCTTCAGTCCCGAGCTGCCTCTCACCACCCAGCCAGCAGCAGCGCTCGCTGTCGGGTCACAGGCGGTTTGGGTTAGATTGGGCCGCGTAGAGCGATGAAGCTAGATCTCTCTACTTTACCACGCCAGGTGCGCGTGGTCGAGGTTGGACCGCGCGATGGTCTGCAAAACGAGAAAGTGCGTGTTCCCACGGAGCAGAAGATCCATTTCATTCGTCTGCTCGCTGAGGCGGGCTACTCAGAGATCGAGGTGACTTCTTTTGTCAGTCCGCGGGCTGTCCCACAGCTGAGCGACGCCAGCGAGGTTATGACGGGCCTGCGCGACCTGCCAGCGACACTGCGCCTGACGGCCCTGGTCCCGAATCTCAAGGGCATGGAGCGGGCTTTAGCCGCAGGACTGCGCTCGGTAGCCGTTTTTACGGCGGCCAGCGACAGCTTCACGCGGCACAATATCAATGCCACGGTAGCCGAAAGCCTGGCCCAGTTCCGCCCTGTGCTGGCGCTGGCTCAGCGCGAAGGGGTGCGCGTGCGGGGCTATATCTCGACGGTCTTTGGCTGCCCCTACGAGGGACGTGTCGATCCCCGGCGTGTGCTGGCAGTAGCCCTGGAACTGCTGGAGATGGGCGTCGCTGAGCTATCGCTGGGCGACACCATTGGTGTGGCTACCCCCAATCAGGTAGTTGAGGTTCTGGATTTGCTGTTGAACGAAGGAGGCATTCCTCTTGAGCGGCTGGCTGTGCACTTCCACGACACGCGCGGCACGGCTCTGGCCAATGTGCTGGCCGCCCTCCAGATGGGCGTGAGCTGCGTGGATTCTTCCGCCGGTGGTCTGGGTGGCTGCCCTTACGCTCCCGGGGCCAGCGGCAATCTGGCTACCGAGGACTTGCTCTATCTGCTCCACGGCATGGGCATCGAGACCGGCGTCTCGCTGGAGCAGGTGGTCAGGGCCACACGCTTCATCGCCACGGTACTCGATCACCCTCCGACGAGCAAATATTACCTTGCTGCTACTGCTCAGGCTCCGTGCAGCGAGAGCTAGTTGACTGCCCCTTCCTCACTTTCTAAAATAGACACCTGTATCGATGGCTGATCCCATCGACCGGTTGCTGTCTTGTTCTGAGGAAGGAGCAAGTTGATGACCCGATTGTTCTACTGGCTCTACCGCTTTCTCTCCAGGAGGGAGAAGCCGCTGTTGCAGCTTCTTGTGGGAGTCCTGTTGATTCCCGTGGGGGCTGTGGTTGCTTATGCTGCTTGTAGCGGCGAATATATCTATCCCTATTGGGTAATTCTGGGGGGTGGCCTGGCCTTTGTCGGCCTTGTCCTGCTCCTCAAAGGGCTGATCCTCCTGCTGAGTCGGAAGCGGGTTTCGGCAGCAGCTGCTGCCTCGTCAGCCGCGCGCGAGCCGGTCGCTGGGCGAGATGCGCACGCAAGCCTGGCAGGTCAAGCCTTCTCCACGACTGCCTCGCCCTCGGCTCGATCAGGAGGACCTCGTCAGAGGCCAGCAGGCTCGGCAGCTACGGCTGTTCCTGCGGCGATGGCCGGGTCTGGACAGCCGCCTGTGGCTCCCCCCCCACAGTTGTCCTGGTGGGGAGGCACCCCCTGGCCAGGGGAACCGCTGGACTATCCAGGCTACCAGCCGCCGTCCCCATCTCAGCGACGCTGATCACCAGAGGTCTTCTTGTACCAGGAGTAGGGACGACCTCACCTAGTGAATCGAGGACGCTCCCAGCAATCCAGCCAACAGGGTCGTCGCCTCTGGATTGCGCTAGCAATCTGTTTACCGCCTGATGAAGGTAGATTCATCACATCGGCCTACCGCTCTCTAGCAGGATGCGAGAACGAACGGCGTGCAAGGGACGTCTGGCTGTCCGCCGGTCCGCCGCAAGAAGCTGCAGCTTTTCCCCTATCGATCTGGCGCTGGTTCTGGCGTAGGAAGCGCTGGCCATCGCCAAGGCGGCCCTGCCAGGATAGTGGCCATCCGAGAGGAAGCTGCCAGCCAGGACAAGGCTGTCTTCGCCTGGCTGTTCCACTCTGCCCTTGCCCGCTGGCTACTCCGGCTTCTGCCTTGACCATCTCGCCTCTCTGTTCGCCGCCGCCTCTCGTGGCGTGGCGGCGGACCAGGCAAACCTAGACCGCCGCTCACCTTCCTTCGGCCCGCCTCTCTCTCAGCTCATTGGCTCACTGGCCTCGCCTTAGTCATCTGCAGGATCGCACTTTGCTGTTATTCTACACTGTTGTTCCACGCTCTACTATTCTGATCTGAATGAACGGATCTGGCGCGCGCTGGCAGCCTCTGATTGAGGACACGTCTTCTAGTGCTGACCCTGTAGATACTGGAGCGCGCGAATCAGCTGGCTATCGCCGCTTTGCAGAATCTGCTGATAGGTCATGTGGTCGCGATTCTCTGTTGCTGGCGTCAGGGGGCTTTGCCCTGCCTTCAGAGAGACCACAATATTGGGCTGGATGCCATTCTGGCGAATAAAGTGGCCATCGGGCGTCAGCCACTCAGCCGTGCCCAGCAACAATTCGGAGCCATCGGAGAGCGGGAACTGCTCCAGCACCGTCCCTGTACCATAGGTGCGCGTCCCGATAACTACCGCCCGATGGTTGTCTTGAAAAGCTCCCGAGACGATCTCGGCGGCGCTGGCTGTTCCGTTATCAACGAGCACCACCAGCGGGATCTTCCCATCGACTACATGCCCCGTGACCTGATACGGTGTGCGCCTCCCCGAACTATCTTGCTCCAGGAAGACGGTGCCGCTGGCCTGGAACTCGCTGACTGTGTTGATGGCCTCCTCGACCAGGCCGCCAGGATTGCCACGTAGATCAAGCACAATGGCCTTGGCCCCCAGCTTTTTGGCCTGCTCAATGCTGCTGCGGAGCTGATCGCTGACCCCATCGGCAAACTGAACGATCTGAATATGGGCGACATGGACCTCGGGGATATAATGCAAAATGACATTCGGGACAGTAATCTTGGCCCGCTTCAGGTGGAAGGTCAGCGTCTGATTCGTGCTGGGACGACGCACCGTCACCGAGACCGAGGTACCCTCTGGCCCCCGCAGCAGCGAGCTGATCGTCTCCAGATCTTTGCCTTGCACATTCTGACCATTGACCGAGAGGAGAATGTCGCCAGGCTTCAGACCAGCCTTCTCCGCCGGGGCCCCCGGCACTGTGTCGCTGATGACTACCTGCTTCGTAGTTGGATCTTGTTGGATGTAGACGCCGATGCCAACCAGGGTCGGGCTGAGCGACTGGTTAAAGGCCTGGACCTGATCGGGCGTGAGGAAGCGCGTGTGACCCTTGTCACCGAGGGTGTCGAGCATGGCCTGAATGGCGCTGTAGGCCATCTTCTGATAGTTTATCGCCTTGCGATCGACATACTTCTGATCAACCAGGGTCCAGGCCTGTTGGAACAACTGGGCATATTTTTGCGACTGGCTACTGGCGGGGAAGGAGCCAGAAGAGAAAAACTGGTGGCTGAACCAGCCGGCGATGAAAGCCAGGATGAGCAGCGCAGTCACTGTGACGGCACGGCGGACAGCAATGCGGCAACCAGGGGGCGCGGACTGATCAGCTGGAGCACTTGGAGCGTCGAGTGGAGGTGAGGCAGCAGCTTGCGGATCAGAGCCGGAGTCGGAGATGCTCCCGGTTGAAAACGAACTCTGACTGTGCCGCTCACCGTCTTCATACCAGCGCGGGTCATAGTAGTTGCTCACCAGATTCCTCCCAAGAATGCGTCTCTAGCTAGCTAGCAACCGACCAAACTTAACAGGTCAGAAAGAAACAGACAGCAGGTAGAGGCAAGCACAGGCAGGCAGGCCAGGCGGGGCAACTCCGGCGGGACCACCAGGTCAGTCCTTCTCGTATGGTAGTCGCCTTGCCAGGAAAAGTCAACCGCTCATGCGAATGAGGAAGAAAAAGGACGTAGTTGCTGAGAACTACGTCCTTTTGCCTGCAGTGGTAGCTATTCTACTGTTCTACAGGAGAAGGGCATCCGCTCCTGATAGCCCAGGAAGGCGACAGTACCGTTTTCCAACGCTGTCCCGTGTAGGACAGGTTCAAGCCAAACGGCGGTCGGTCCGCTTCCTCCAGAGCAGTTTCGCTGTCAGAAGCTAGAGGGACCAACTCCTGACAGCCAGCATTCCCCTGTCTCTGTCCACAGGCGTGACTACTAATCCTGGGAAGCTCCTGGTACCGTAGTACCGTAGCCCTCTCCTCACTCCTTCTCTGAGCGGGTTTCCTGGCAGAGGAGGTTCAGGAGGAGTTTTTACTCCACAGGGCTACGCTTGTCACTATTGCTGACGATCAGTGGCGTCCCCCACCTCTTGGCTCCCAGCAGCAGGAGCGGATGGGGAGGTTGGTGCCTGACTGCCAGCCACGGCGCCCGCCGTGGCCACCTGGCGTTTACCGGAGGGGGTAGGTGCCTGCTTCTTTGGCGGTTCCCACCCCGGCGCGCGCGAGACAATCATCGACATCACCCGGCCCTCCATTATAGGCGGGCGCTCGATGACAGCCGTCCCCTTCAGGGTCTCGGCGATGTTATCCAGCAGCCTACGGCCAATCTCTGGGTGGCGCAAGTCTGGTCCGCGGAACTGGACGCTGACCCGCACCTTATCGCCATCAGCTAAGAACTCCTGAATCTTGCGAGTTTTGACGCCGATATCGTGCTCATCGGTGCGAGGGCGCAGGCGAATCTCCTTCAGGGTAATCGTCTTCTGATGCTTGCGCGCCTCGCTCTCCTTCTTGGCCTGCTCGTACTTGTACCGTCCATAGTCCATCAACTTGCAGACCGGTGGTACAGCATTGGGCTGCACTTCGACTAAATCCAGATCCCTCTCACGGGCAATCTCAAGAGCGCGGGGCGTCGGCATCACGCCGATCATCTCGCCATTCTCATCAATGAGGCGTACTTCTCGTGCCCGAATGCGCTCGTTGACCCGTGTTTCGCGCGTCCGGTCATTCCCCCGAGGATCTCTGTTAATAGGCCAAACCTCCCTTTTCCTTTCCTGACTTGTGACAACCTGCTTACCTGTTTATTCCAGGACCGGTGTCTATCCCTGGATAGACGGATTAAGTGTAGCATAAGGGGTGGGAGAAGTCAATTGATTTTGCGCACGTGCGCCGCCCTCGCGGGGCCTCCTGGCACCTTCCTTCCCCTCTCTTCTCCCAGCGCCTTAGCGCTGCCCACGACATGCTCTTAGCCCCGCCCCGTCGCCTTTCGCCGCCTGCAACTTCTCACCAGTCGGCAAGCCGCGACAGACTGACCCTTTCGTATGTTATACTTATTGAGGTAATGCGTTTGTTCGTTCTATCCTCTATGCATTCAGCAGACGCAGAAGATCTCTGGCTGCGTCCTTCTATGCGCATTGTCTGTGCTTCAGATGCTGCTTCCGCTCCGCTCTCCGCAACCTGCGGCAGCGGAAACTGCAAAGGAGGACCATTATGAGCGGTTGCCTGGCAGCTGTCTCCATCTTCCCCGCCCCCACGCTGGCACCCCCAGTGATAGCACGTAGGAGCAGCCGGCTAGCCCGGCAGCTTCGCCTGTCGCTCTCACAGGCCGCCTGCAGGCTTACCTGTAGACACCTGGGCCAGCTTCTTCCAGCGCTCTCGCTCCCGGTACAGGTTCATTAGCGTCTACTGCCTACAGCGACCGCCCCCCCGGCGCTGCTCGCAGTGGCGCTGGCTCTCAGGGTCCCTTGTGCATGTGCACAACCCCGGCAAAAGAGGCAAGCCCATGCGAACGCTCTACACTGGTCACATCACTATTGGAAGACGCACCGTCCACTCATTCATCTATGCGGAGACGCTCTACGAGGCCGAAGAGCAACTGGCCGATATCTTGCAGCGCTATATCAGAGATCGCTATCGGCTGGCGGCTTCCCTCGTCCTTCCTCGCATCAACGTGGTTTCGCGCCCTTACGGCTGGAATCTGCCTGGCGGGCCATTCCTCCCCGGAACAAGCAGCCAGTATTTCCAGCGCTATCCGGCCCAGCCACGTCCTGATGGCCTCGTCTATGAGAGTGAGACCGCCAGCACTCCGTGAGCACGGCGAGGAGAACGCGCGAGACCGGCGGGGCCTTCTCCACCCAGGCGCCAAGACCCCAACCTTCTCCCTCCTGCGTTCTGCCGCGTACCTGACCCGTTTGCACCTGGCACCTGAGCGAGCGGCTCTCGCTGCCGCCGTGCTCTTTCTTTCATCTTTGTAGACAGACGCTTTACTGCCGCGGCGCCTGCCCCCGCCTGGCCAGCGCTCTGCTGTGCCATGCCTTTCCGTATGTGGAGTAGGCGGGCAAACAGATACTCAATTCAGGCATTGGCAGGCGCTTCGCGCAGCAAGCGGGTGAGACGTCCAACAATATCGTAGCGTCGATAGGAAGGAAGCAGATAGACCCCCTGAACGAGGTCGCGCGCTTCCATCAGCAGCTCCTGAGCCAGCCGCAAGCCCTCCTCTGTGCCCTGGTCTCCCGCCAAGCGCATACGCTCGCGCACGCGCTCGGGAATAGTGACGCCGGCCACCTCATTGTGGAGGAACTCGGCATGGCGCCAGCTATGGAGGGGAATGCATCCCAGAATCACGGGCACCGGCGGCTTGCCAACTCGCTTGAGGAAGCGCTCTAGGGGAGCCAGTTCATAGATGGGCTGGGTCATGATAAAGTGGGCCCCGGCCTCCAGCTTGCGATAGTATTTCTCGATCTCACGCTCGGCCTCTTCTTCGCTGACATTGAGGTTAAGGGCGGCCCCTATATGGAAAGAGGCTTTGGCGCCGATGGAGCCACCTGCCGCATCGTGCCCCTCATTCATCCCACGCAGAATACGGATGAGTCCAACCGAATCGACATCCCAGACGCCGGTTGTGTTGGGATAGTCGCCGACGCGCAGGGGATCGCCTGTCAAGGCGAGAATATTGCGCAGTCCCAGGGCGTGGGCCCCTAATAGCTCGGCCTGGAGCGCCATCAGATTGCGGTCGCGGGTGGTAAAGTGGATGATAGTCTCCATGCCCAGGTGATCCTGGATCAGGCGAGCCAGGGCGATGCAGCTCATGCGCACGCGGGCCAGCGGGCTATCGGCGATGTTGATGCAGTCGACGCCATCGCGCTGGAGCTGGGCGGCGCCGGCTAGAATCTTGGAAGGATTGAGGCCCATAGGCGGGTCTAACTCAACGCTGATAACGAATTCGCCAGCCTCTAGCTTCTGCTGAAGGCGTGTCTTGCTCCCCTCTTGGGGGAGAAGCACCTCTTCCTCGGGCAGCGTGCCGATCACGGAACGGCGCTCGCCACGCCCTGGCATCACCGTTGGGGCCGCGCGGCTGGCCTCCTGTCCCTGGGCGGACGCAGACAGCCCATTCTGCTGCCCGGCCTCTTCCTTCTGGCCCACGGCTCCAGTCCCACCCCCGTAGTGGGCGTCGAGCGCCTTGCGCATGGCTTCGATGTGGCGCGGTGTGGTGCCACAACAGCCGCCAATGAGCCGCACCCCAGCCTGGGCGAAGCGCAGGGCATAGTCAGCAAAGTAGTCGGGCGTCGAGACATAGAAGAAGCGGTTACCGATGCGCGTCGGCAGACCGGCATTGGGCTGGGCCGCAAAGAGCGGGGGACGCTTTCCCTGCTGTTCGGCGGCTTGAATCTCTTCGCCGAGGGCGCCAATCATCCCCTGCAGCGCCTCCAGAGTCATGGCCGGTCCAACGCAGCAGTTGGCCCCCATGACATCGACCCCCAGCTCATACAACTCTCGCGCTACACTGGCCGCCGACTGACCGGAGAGCGTGCGCCCATCCTCGTAGAAGCTGACTTGGGCCACGATCGGCAGCCCACCTACCTCCTGGGCCGCCAGAATGGCCTGGCGCAGTTCGGCCAGACTGGTAAAGGTCTCTAAAATCAGCAGCTCGGCCCCCCCCTCCTGCAGGGCCTCGATTTGCTCTCGAAAGGCCGCCCGCACCTCGCTGAGCCGCCCGCTCTCGGGCGCCTGAAGCGGCTGTCCGCTTGGTCCAACTGCGCCCGCGATAAAGACCGGCAGACCGACAATTTCGCGCGCCTCTATCGCTCGCCGCACACCCTGAAAATTGATCTCGCGGACCCGATCTTCCAGGTTGTAGGCAGCCAGACGCAGACGGTTGGCGCCAAAGGTGTTCGTCTCGATGATCTGGGCCCCGGCGCTGATGTACTCGCGATGGATACCCTGAATCAACTCCGGACGCGTTACGTTGAGCAGATCGAAACATTGCTCGTAAGGCACGCCACGCGCGTAGAGCAGGGTTCCCATCGCTCCATCACACAGCAGCGGACCCTGCCGCAATCGCTCCAACAATACGTGTTCCATAATAACAGACCACTCCACCGGCAATACTGACAATTGAGTTCGCTTCGTTGTCCTTCTATTGTACTCCCTCTCTGGCCTCTTCTTCCAGAGCGATGCGCCTGGGAAGGGCAGGCTGGCCGCGAGATAGGCGAGATATGCTATACTTTTAACCAGCGAACCCTTGGGAAAGGTCCGCTTCCGGCGAGGTGGAACGGATGGTGTTCAGAGCACGCAGATGCCAGGCAGCAGTACCCCGACTCGTCTTGCCTGCTTGTCTGCTAATCAGTGGCTAACTCATGGAGAGACAGAAGACAGCTCACAAGCCTCTCATTGTCGCGGTCTGCGGGGACAGCGGGTCAGGGAAGAGCACTCTGACCGATGGAATGGTCCAGCTCTTTGGCCAGGATTCCGTGACGCATATTTGCCTCGATGACTATCACACCCTGGATCGCGCGGCACGCATGCGCGCCGGCATCACCGCCCTTCATCCGTGCGCTAATAATTTTCCGCTGATGACAGAGCATTTGCAACGCCTGGCGCGCGGTGAGACGATTCTGAAGCCGGTCTACGATCACCGTACAGGCACCTTTGGCCCGCCCGAGGAGGTGAAGCCGGCGGAGATTATTTTCGTCCACGGCCTCCACGCGCTCTTTACGCCCGAGCTGCGCCGCCTCGCTCATGTGCGTATTTATCTCGATCCCGAGGCCGCCCTGCAGCAGCAGTGGAAGATTATGCGCGATAGCACCTCTCGCGGCTACACCGTCGAGCAGGTGCGGGAGCAGATCGCGCTGCGCCGCCGCGATAGTCGCCTCTATATCCAGCCGCAAAAGCGCTTTGCCGATATCATTGTTCATTTCTATCGTGGAAGCCTGTATTACCGCACGCGCGATCTGGCCCATCTCGATGTGCGCCTGATCGAGGCCAAGCATGCCCCCAAGATCGATCTCTCAGATGTGCTGGAAGCTTCCCACAACGGACGTAAGCCTGCCTTACGCCTGGTGGAGGAGGTCTACGACGGGGTGCTGCGCGATGTACTGGAGATCGACGGCGACATTAGCCATCAGAAGGCCTGTGAGCTGGAAAATTGTATCTGGGCCCATATGCAGGAGATCAATCACCTGCGTCCAGAGCGCCTGAGTATGCTCGGGCGCTTCTACGTCGGGAACGTGCTGCGCCAGAGCGACCCGCTGGCGCTGACACAGCTCATTATTCTTTACCACATTATTCAGGCACGAAATCGTCTGCGGCAGAGCACTGAGGACGAGGAAGTTAGCGGGAGGGAACCCCCCGCCTCGGGGGAGCCGGTGGAGGGCTGCGGGGGCCGCGAACGCGAGCCGGAGCAACGATCATAGGCCACTCTTGCCAGCCGCGCCTGCCCCAGCGCCTGCACCAGCGCCTGCACCCTCGCCTGCACCCTCGGTTTGGAGAACATCTGGAGCGGTACGGCCTGGCCTGGGCAGATCTGGCCTACCAGACCACAAGGCTGGCCTGCGCCTGTGGACGCTCTCATCCCCAGTGGAAACTCGCTGCATGGCTGGGGACGGAGCTGGCGGGCCAGCCTTGCTGTGTCGCTGCGTGCTTCGCCCCGCTTAGCGGGTGTTGACTTTGACGGTGCGCGTGCGGGCCTGCTCGGCCTTGGGCAGGCGCAGGGTCAGGATGCCATTCTGATAGCTGGCCTCGGCTCGATCGGGATTGATCGGCGCAGGCAACGTGAACGACTGCTGATACTGCCCCTCGCCGAAGTTGCGCCAGTGGACCGTCGCGTTCTCCGGCGCTACAGGCTTTGTCTCCCACTTGACAGAGACTGTGTCTTGCTGCGCGGTGATCTCCACTTCCTCCGGCTTGACACCCGGCATGGGAATCTGCAGGATGAAGTCATCTTTCGTCTCGTAGAGATTCGAGGCAACACCCCGGCTCAAGAGGTTGCGCGGCGAAATGAAGCTCTCCTCAAAGAGGCGATCCATCGCTTCGCGCAGCGAAATCATCTCCTGGAACGGATTGTAGCGGGTCAGATCCGGCATAGGACTACCAACACCTCCTTCATTAACTGTGTCTTCTTGCCTGCCAATAGATCAAACAATGCTGCTGTCTCCGAGAACTTGCGGCCTCTCTCGCTCACATCATCTTCGTCCGTCGCTGCTGACGGCCCCATCCCTTCGGCTGCCAGGCTGCTATCCCAGGCTGGCCCGTTGAGGGCCAGTCGCCGGGCACCCGGCTCCGGGTTGGGCCCGTCTCTCGCCTTAGAGTATAGCGTGCTTTGTATTAGAGCAACGTTTGCGATCTATAAGAATTCTGTTAGAAAAGTTGATAATGATACTATCAAACTCAGCCTCTCGACGCCACCCTCGCTTTCTGTTACAATGCAGGCAATACGCAAGCCATCTCATCTCACCAAATCCGTTAGAAGAGGAAGGGTGCAGAAGACGTGACGGTGAAGCACTCACCAGAGCCAGCAGAGATCGAGCGGGTGCTCAAACGCGGCGTGGTGCTGGTGGAGAAAGAGGAAGAGCTGAGGCGCCTGCTGTTGGAAGGCAACCACGGGGAGCCACTGCGGGTCAAGCTTGGCGTTGATCCCAGTCACTACGAGTTGACCATCGGGCATGCGGTGGTCTTCCGCAAGCTACGCCAGTTTCAGCGTCTGGGCCACAAGGCCGTGGTGGTGATCGGCGACTGGACGGCCCGCCTGGGCGATCCGAGCGGGCGAGAGAACGCGCGTAAGCCCCTGAGTGCCGAGCAGGTCAAGGCCAATGCCGCTACCTACCTCGACCAGTTCTACCGCATCGTTGATCGCGAGCAGACCGAGGTACGCTGGCAGAGCGAATGGTTCGATCAGTTCACCCTGGCCGATGTCATGCGCCTGCTCAGCTACAAGACGGTGGCGCAGATGCTGGCCCGCGACGATTTTGCCAAGCGTTTCCACAGCGGCATCGAGATTTATCTTTCAGAATTGATGTATCCGCTCTTGCAAGGCTACGATTCAGTGGCGCTGCGCGCCGATGTGGAGATCGGCGGCACCGATCAGACCTTTAATCTGCTGGTGGGTCGTGAGCTGCAGCCAATCTTTGGTCAGCCGCCGCAGCAGATTCTCACAGTCCAGCTGATCGTGGGGTTGGATGGTCAGCTGAAGATGGGCAAATCGTTGAATAACTATATTGCCCTGACGGCCCCACCCAACGATATGTACGGCAAGCTGATGTCGCTGCCTGATCACGCTATGAGGAGCTACTTTGAGACGCTGACCGATGTCCCCGAGGAGGAGCTGGAGGAGATGAGCCGCAAGATGGCCGAGGGGACCCTCAATCCAATGGTGGTCAAGCGCCGCATGGCTCGTGAAATCGTAAGCGAGTTCCACGGCCCCGAAGCCGCTCAGGCAGCCGAGGAAGCCTTTATTCGCCAGTTCTCGCAGCGACAGCTACCGGAGGAGATGCCACACTATCCGCTGACGGAGCCGGTCAATATTGTCACCCTCCTGGTGGAAGCCAAGCTCGTTCCCAGCCGCAACGAGGCTCGTCGCCTGATCCAACAGGGAGGTGTAAGCTTCTTCCCCCACGGCGCTACCAGCGAGGTCCAAAAGATCGAGACGCCCGATTTCATGGTGCCTCCCAGCGAGGGCGCCGTACTCAAAGTTGGCAAGCTGCGCTACCTGCGCATTACTTCGCCTTCTTCTTCTTCAGTCCAGTCTTGAGAAAGTCCGAAGCAGGTGGGCCTCCCAGCAGTGCCAGCGCCGCGCTGGGAAGCCCACACCCGACTTGATGATTTCTGCCAGCAAGGAGGAATGCGATCGCTATGCCACAGGCAACCATTGGGGTGATTGGCGGCAGTGGACTGTACCGCATGGAGGGAATGACTGATCTAGAGGAGGTGGCGGTAGAGACGCCCTTTGGCGCTCCCAGCGATGTGATTACCATCGGCAAGCTGGAAGGGGTGCCAGTGGCCTTCCTGCCGCGCCACGGACGGGGCCACCGCCTCAGCCCTACCGAGATTCCGGTTCGCGCCAATATCTGGGCCTTGAAGAGCCTGGGTGTGCAATGGGTGATCTCGGTGAGTGCAGTCGGCAGCTTGCGCGAGCACATTGCCCCCCGTGATTTGGTCGTTCCCAACCAGCTCTTCGATCGTACGAAGAGCCGCGTGAACTCCTTCTTCGAGGGCGGCCTGGTGGTCCATTGCACCTTCGCTGAACCGTTCTGTCCCACACTGAGCCGGCTCCTGCTGGAGACAGCCCGCGAACTCGGCGATGTGCGCGTCCATGAGGGCGGGACCTATGTCTGCATCGAGGGACCGCTCTTCTCGACGAAGGCGGAGTCTCTGGCTTACCGCAGCTGGGGCATGGACATTATCGGCATGACAGCCCTGCCCGAGGCGAAGCTGGCCCGCGAGGCGGAGCTGTGCTATGCGACCCTGGCCTGTGTGACCGACTACGATTGCTGGCATGAGAGCGAAGAGTCGGTCTCGGTGGAGCTGGTGGTGCAGAATTTGAATGCCAATGTGACGAATGCGCAGCGCATCTTGCGCCGCCTGGTCAGTAAGATCCCTGCCGACCGCAGCACGGTGAGCTGCGATTGCTCCCAGGCGCTGGCTTCGGCCATCATTACCGACCGCGCCGTTATTCCCGAGGCCGTCCGCGAGAAGTATCGCCTGCTGATCGAGAAGTATCTGTAGTCAGTCAGTAGCTGCGTTTGTTCGGAGCGCTGGCCTGTCTGATGGCTTTGCTCGCTGTCCGGCAGTCTGGCGCAAGCTCATCCCCTGGCAGCGCAGGCCGCGCTCCGTCTTACTCCCAACCTTCCGCTGATGTGTAAGACCCTAGCCAAGCACGGTATGGAGATCTCTCTCTAGCAGGGCAATGGCTTCGACAGGACTGTGCTCGCCCCGCAAGGCGCCGTAGACTGCCGCTTGCACAGCACTGGAAAATTGCGCGTACTGCGTCAGGCGCGGACGTAACTGCCCGCGCCCTTCAATCATGTCCCGCAGACCGCTGTAGAAGGGTAGGTTGGCTTGCAGCTCAGGATCGTCATAAATCGCCTTCAGGACAGGCAGGTAGTTCTGGCTGCCGGCGAGCGCTTTCTGGGCGGAATCACATAGAAGCCAGCGAGCAAAGGTCAGGGCGGCTGCTCGCTCTCGTGGAGGGGTGTGAGCATTGATAGCAACCTGCCAACCGCCGATACAGGGGCGGGTTGCTCCTGGCAGAGGATAGACAGCTACCTGGTGGGCATGAACCTGCGATCCTAGCCCACGGACATCGAGCTGGTTGTAGGCATAGGGCCAGTTGCGCATGAAGGCCGCAATCCCTTGATTGAAGTGGGCGATCGTCAACGGCTCATCCAGCCCCTGTATGTCTCCAGTACTCTCCAGGGCCTGCAGCGGGGTAATCGCACCCGGACCCTGGACCCAGGAAACCATCTCCCCTAAGGCTTGCTCCAATTGATCTCGATAGCGCTCAACAACCACTCGATAGGTTGGCCGCTTGTCTTGCTGGTCATCGTCCTCAGCAACCAGCTGGGCGCCGTAGCCTGAAAAGACTTCCAGAGCATTGCAGACAAGCCCTTCATAGCGAGCGTTCTGCCAAAGATAACCCCAGCCTGGGAGAACAGCAGTGACAGACTGTTTGGCTTGCGCCTCGCGTGCCATCGCGCTGAGCTGCCTCCAGGATGAGGGTGGCAGGCTCTCGCCCGTAGCATAGGGGATATCGCTGCGGCAGAAGAGCAGACCTACATCACTATGGAGAGGCAAGGCCCACAGCCTCCCTCCAGCAGTGGGATAGCTGGCAGCAGTAAGAGCCGTCTGCAGGTACTGCTCACCATCGCTCTGACAAAGCAGCTCATCTAGAGAAACGAGCCAGTGCCGCTCTGCAAATTCGGCAGTATAGATGATATCGAGTGAGAAGACCTGCGGGACCTCTCGACCCGCTTTGAGCTGCTGACGTAGCCACTGATGATAGTCATCGGTGCTGCTTTCTTGAGCCACTAAGGTGACCTGCACTCCAAAGCCTAACGCATTGAAGGTGTCTACCAGCGTTTTAAAGATCCCTTTGGGGTCCGGTTCAGCAGACCAGAAGATCTGCGTGGGTGAGGAGGAGTCGACTCCCCCCGTCGGCGAGCAGAGGGCGACCTGCGAGCTGCAGGCGCCCATGATCGGCTGGGAGACGTTACCGGAGACGCACGAGGAGAGCAGGGACCACGTCCCCCCGGCTAGCGCGGCCAAAAGCTGGCGCCGGCTCCAGCCTTGCTCGAACTTCGCGCTCAGGCCCGACAACTGCGGCAATTGCCTCATGGCTTAGCTCCTGCGAGAATCAGCTATAGCGTCCACTGATGAGCATTTCTTGCTCGGTATAGGGGCCGGACTGGGCGGGAGACGGTCCAGGGACAATTTTGAGGACGAGCACCGCTTTATCGATGGGATAGCCGTCGGGACCAAAAGCGATCTGACCACTGATCCCCTGCACTGGCAGCGCCGGGCTGATGCTCTTCAGCCCTTGCAGAAGCGCGCTCTCCGACCCTTCCCTCTGGAAGGCGGTGAAGACCACAGTGAGCGCATCATAGGACAGAATCACTTCGCTCTCCTCGCGACTTTTGCCATAGGTGATTGGTCCTTCGCTCTGTCCCGGCGGGCTAAATTCGTTGAGATAGTCTGCAAAGAAGGCCGGCGGCTGTTTGCCAGGTAGAAAGTAACTATATTCATCGGGGTAGGCAAAGCTTAGAAAATGTAGCCCGACCAGGGCCGCGCGATCCCTGGACGAAAGGAGATCCACATAATGATAGAGGATGTCTGTCCCCAGGACGACTAGATGAGAATAGCGCTGAGCGGCAAGGGCTTTCTGCAAAATGACAGCGCTGGGGGCCGCCCCAATAAAGACAAGTGCATCGTTCGTCGGCGTGATGAACTTTAGGCTATCTTGTATCCCCTCGGCAGAGTCGCCTGTGTAAGCCTGGGAAGGATAGACTTGCTGCCGACGATTGGTGAGACTCTGCAGATCATGAGCCAGGGCCTGGGCAGAGGGCAGATTTTCATCATAGATGACATCAGGATTATGTGCTCCAATATGCTGCATATAGGCCACGAGGGCGGCGGCTTCGCCCTGGAGCGAGGGCACAACGCTGAAAAAGTTAGGGAGCAGGCCGCTCAGATCCGTCGGGACCGAAGCAACAATGGGAACCGGCATACTCGACAGCAGCTTCAGCAGGTCGCTGCTCATACCTTCCTGCACCACATCATCCCCCGCCAGCCCGAATGGCCAGCCAATCAACGCCAGAGCATGCAGTCCTTTCACCTGGAGGCACTTCTGAGTCAGTCTGGCAGCTTCCAGAGCCGTCTCTGCGCTATAGCCACTATTCTCGATGAGAAGGACCAGCTTCATCCGCGACCCCTGACCTCTGTTATACTCCTTCTGATAGACGAGCGCCCCCTGTAGAATAGCTCGACTTTGAAGCGCATCCTGCTGCGCGTAGAGACCCCCTTGATGCGAGAAATGAACTCCTACCAGGAGGGAGAGATGCGGCTGAGAGAGGTAGAGCAGGTCCTCACTATAGATACCAGCTTCGGCATCCGTGGGATCAGTTCTACGAGCCAGCAGAAAGTAGGTCCGCGCCTGGCTGATACGGCCTGCTCTGAGTAGAGCCGCCGCCTGCAGCTTGGCGCTGATTGTCAGACCATTGCCCTGGTCGAAGATCGATTGGCCGACACTGATCCCGACACAATCGCCATCCACCAGCTCGGTAGTCAGCCCTACTGCGCCAGGCATACCTGCCTGGCTGCAGACTGCCATCGCCGCAGCAGTGTTGCCCGCGCGGATCCCTGTTGCCGGACGAGAGGTAGGCAGAGCCAGATAGCCAATAGAGACGCAGAGAACGCAGAAGAAGAAGAGAGCGAGTAGAGTCACGACCTTCCAGCTGGCGAACTGCCTCCAACGGTCCCTTCCCTCCACAGGAAGGACTGGCTGCATCTCTGTCGCCGCCCCAGATCTGCCTCCTGTGACCTCCCTCTGTTCCTGCCGCAAGACAGGCACCTGTGCCGATTCTTCTGCAAGGGCAACCCCCACTGCCTCATCCTGGAGCTCCTGGCGCACTGGCCA
>NZ_JADGIA010000173.1 GCF_019683635.1 Thermogemmatispora sp.
AAAGCGCCCATCGGTGCGCGGCTGAATCGAATACTTGGCGCCGAGCGTCACCCGTCCCGGATAGCCCTGAGCCTTGCGCTCCAGGGCCAGCTCACAGGCCGCCTGCGCCACATAGGCCATCTGCTCATCGGTGCAGATGCGCACCGCATAGGCCCCCTGGCGATCCAGCGGAGGCGGCTGCCACCAGCTACGGCTACTCGCCAGGGCCGCCAGTTCGGTCAGGTCTCCTTCACGCGGTGGATACATCCCCTCTAGATTGTCGCGCACAATGACAAAATCGAAATGCTCCGGCTCGCGCATTGGACTGCGATAGCCCGGCTGCCAGCGCACCGGACGAATGTTGACGCGCGTATCTTTGCTCCAGCGCAGATACCAGAGCACAGGCCGGCTCGGCCCGCCACTGGCTCCAAAGAGCGTGCACACCGCCCTGTCGATCAGCTCGCGCGTCTCCTGCGGAAAAGCCGCCCCATAGCGCTCCTCGGCCTCGCGCCCACTGCTCCCCCTGGCAAAGCGCAGCTCCGGTACCAGGCGCTGCAAGATCTCCACTGTGGGCCAGACCACCTCGGGCGCAGCATCATCGCCGGCAACAACACAGACAAGCGCCTGCTCGCCCGGGGCCAGCGTTCGCCGAAAGATGCCCGCGCTCATCGCAGCGTTCCCTCACGCCGGATGTATTCAATGATCCCCCCAGCCTCCACAATGCGCGCGATAAAGGGCGGCAGCGGCTGCGCCTGAAAACGCTGGCCAGTGGTCAGGTTGGTAATCAGGCCCTGCTCTAGATCAACGTCGGCCTCTTGCCCATCCTCGCTATTGAGTACGGCCTCCTCGCAGATCAGGACAGGCAACCCGATGTTAATGGCGTTGCGGTAGAAAATGCGTGCAAAGCTGCGAGCTATCACCGCCTTGACGCCGCTGGCCTGGATGGCCGCCGGTGCATGCTCTCGCGAGGAGCCACAGCCAAAGTTGTGGCCGGCCATGATGATGTCGCCCTGGCGCACCTGCTGGGCAAACTCTGGCAGAATCTCACATAGACAGTACTTCGCCAGCTGCGCGCGGTCGGTCGTGACATTGTAACGGCCCGGAATGATGACATCGGTATTGATATTATCACCGAGCTTCCAGATACGTCCCATGCTCTATATAACTCCTTCTTTACACTCTCAATCTGCGATCGTTGCCCTACCGTCCAGAGCCTCTTTCTCCTCTTCCGCCCATCTGCCTCTGACTGCTCTCAGGCGAGAAACTGGCGCGGATCGGTGATATGCCCGGTGATGGCCGTTGCCGCCACCGTGGCCGGACTGCCTAGATAGATCTCGGCTGTGGGATCGCCCATGCGCCCGGTGAAGTTTCGATTCATCGTCGTCAGGGCACGCTCGCCGGGACCAAGCACGCCAAAGTGTCGGCCAATGCAGGGGCCACAGCCCGGCGTTCCAACCGAGGCCCCCGCCTGGATAAAGGTCTCAATGTAGCCCAGGCGCAGCGCCTCCAGATAGACCTCGCGCGAGGCCGGGATCACGACCATGCGCGTATTGGGATGAATGGTGCGCCCCCGCAGGATCGAGGCCGCGATGGCCAGGTCGTCGAGCCTGCCATTGGTGCAGGTGCCCAGGAAGACCTGATCAATCTGTATGTGCTCTACCTGCTCGACCGGTACCACATTGTTGACATCCGGCGGACAGGCGATCAGCGGCGATAGATCCGAGACATCGACTTCGACCACGCGCTCATAACGCGGATTCTGGGGCTGCAACATGGGATAGCTGCGGTTGACACGCCCGCGCAGCCAGGCCTCGGTGGTGGCATCAGGCGCCACCAAGCCGGTCTTGGCTCCCATCTCAATAGCCATGTTGCAGAGCGTGAAACGCTCGCTAATCGATAGAGACTCGACAAGCGAGCCGCTATACTCCAGGGCGCGGTAGTTGGCCCCATCCACGCCAATGCGTCGCACCAGCTCCAACGTCACATCTTTGACATAGACGCCGGGTTGCAACTGCCCCGTCAGGCGCACATTGATGGTCTCAGGAACACGGAACCAGCTTCGCCCTGTGGCATAGGCCACGCCAATATCGGTCGACCCCATGCCGGTGGCGAAGGCCCCGAGGGCGCCATAGGTGCAGGTGTGGCTGTCAGCACCAACAATAATCTCGCCCGGCGCCACAAAGCCACGCTCCGGCATCACCTGATGACAAATGCCTTCCTGCAGGATCTGGATGCCCTGCTCACGAGCAAAGCCGCGGATATCACGCTGCAGGGTGGCTGCCGCCACAGTGGCCGCCGGGACGATGTGATCAAAGACAATATGCGCACGCGCCGAGTCAAAGACGCGCCCACCACGCTCGCCCGTCAACTTGCGAAAGGCTTGAATGGCCAGCGGCGAGGTTGTGTCATGACTCATGACGTGATCCACGTCGACGATCACAATCTCGCCGGCGCTCACTGGCCGGCCCAGCTTATAGCTAAAGATCTCTTCGGCTAGCGTTCCCATGCGGTACTCCTCTGTTCTTCATACCAGGATCGAATAAAGGCATCGACTGCCTCTGGGGAAAGTGGCCCCTCCTCAGCACGCATCTTCAGGGACCAGGTCAGCTCTCGCACCTGCTCGTCGTTCAGCTGCAGCCCCAGCTCCGCGGCCCGATGAGCCACAGCATGGCTTCCCGTAAAGCGCGAGCCGAGGTCTACGCGGCGCTCCAGGCCGAAATCTGCTGGATCAAGAATCTCATAGGCCCGCGGATTGTTCAGAATGGCGCGGGTATGCACGCCTGCGCGATGAGTGAAGGCATACGGCGCCGTAATCGGATTATTGAAAGGAATAGGTAGATGAAGACATTGAGCAACATAGTCATCGAGAGGCGCTAACTGCCTTAAATCGCGCTGCTGCAGCGTCTCGGGATAGTGCAAGTAGAGCTGCGCCACCAGGCCACTCAATGAGGCGATTCCATTGCGCTCGCCGATGCCCAGGACGGTCACATCCAGACAATCAGCTCCGGCTTCGTAGGCGGCAATGGTATTGGCAATGGCACAGCCGCTATCGTTGTGGCCATGAAACTCGATTCCCACCTGGGGATAGCGCTCGGCACAGAGGCGAATGATGCGCTCGACCTGGCGCGGCGTGGCAATCCCTACCGAATCCGGAAGGCCGATGCGCTCCACCCCTGCCTCCACAACGGCATCAAAGACGGTCAACAGGTCGACCAGATCACTGCGGAAGGCGTCCTCAGCCGAGAAGCGTACATAGCGCCCCGCAGCGCGAATGCGCTGAATCAGCGGCACGGCATCGGCGATAATTCGTTCGATACGCTTACCATGACTATAAGAGCGCAGCTCGGGTGAGGTACCATAGAAGAGGTTGACGCCAGCCACCGGGGTTGCTAGAGCCGCCTCGACATCCGCCTCAACACAGCGCACATGAGTGACGATGCGCGCCCGCAACCCCAGGGCGCAGAGATGCTCGATGGCTTCGCGGATGCGCGGTGCCGAGATCGGTGAGGGTACCTCTATGAAATCGACGCCGAAGGCATCCAGCATACGCGCAATGGCAATCTGCTGCTCCAGATTGAAGAAAGCGCCGGCGAACTGTTCGCCTTCCCTGAGCGTCGTATCGAGAATGTGCAGCGCTCGTCTCATCGCTCCTCGCCCTCCCCTCTGCCTGCCACCTCCTGAGCCAGGCTCGTCAGCACGCGCTCCAGTATGGCAATGGCCTCCATATATTCCTCCACAGCAAGGTGTTCCTCGGGCGTATGATCCAGGCGCGCATCGCCCGGGCCATAGGCCACAATCTCTGGTCCCCAGACCGGTCCGACGACATTCATATCCGAAGTGCCGGTCTTGACCTTAAAGGCAGGCTGGATTCCCATTGCCCTCATGGCCTGCACAAAGGCGCGCACCAGCCTGGTTGTGCGCGGTGCCTGGAACGCAGCTTCTTCGCCGCTGAAGCTTACTGCCAGTTCTGCCTCCGCCGCCCAGCGCTCTAGCTCAGCGCGCAGCTCCCGCGCTGAGCAGGCCAGCGGCAGACGATAGCCAATGCGCAACGTTGCCCACTCGTATAGGCCATCCTGGCCGCTCTCGATGCCGCGCAGCACCGGTTGCAGCGCCGCAAAAGGTGAGTTGCCACCGTGCTCACGATTCCACTCCTCCGCATGGAGTCTGACCCGCTCCCAGAAAGCCGCCGCCGCCTCCGCCGCCGTCTGGCGTGGGCCAGCGCTGTGACCACAGGGACGCACCACTCGCCCGTCAACAAGCAGTCGCCCTTTGTAGCCCAGGGTCACCGCCCGGCTGCCACTCGGTTCACCGATCAGACAGGCATAGGGGCGATAGCGCTGAACGACGGCCCGCGCCCCTCGCGAGGTAGCCGCCTCCTCCTCCACTGCGCCGATAACCACGATTGGACGCTGCAGTCCGCCGCGCCTGGCGAGGCGCCCCGCCGCCGCCAGAAAGGCCGCCAGCGGTCCCTTGGCATCCACAGCCCCACGTCCATAGAGCCTGCCCTCACGGACGGCTACCGGGATGGCCCCCGGTACCGTATCCATATGGCCAAGCAGCACTAGCGGCGCTCGTGCGGCAACCTCCGGGGCCACAGGCACCGTGGCTATCAGGTTGCCGACCTCATCGAGACTGGCTTGCAGCCCCAGGCGCGGTAGATATTCAGCGAGCCAGGTCGCAAGAGGACGCTCCTGACCGGAGAGACTTGGAATGCTCACCATGCGAGAGAGCAACTCAACCTCTGGCCCCTGTTCAGTCAATGCCCCTCCCGAGATCGCCGCTGATTCCGCGGAATGCGGTCCCGCCGTCGCCTCCGGCTGCCCCGGCTGCCCGGCTTGCAGCAAGACCTCCGCCAGGCAGTCAAGCGCATGGTCAAGCTGCTCCTCATTGATGACCAGCGGTGGCAGCAAGCGGATGACATTGGGACCTGCCGGCAGGGCCAGCACGCCACGCTCTAGCAGCGCTTCGAGATAGGGCTGCACCCGTGTGCGTAGTTCGACGCCGAGCAGCAGGCCCAGACCACGCACCTCGCGGATCAGCGGCGACTGCAGCGCTCGCAGGCGCTCCAGGGCATGCTGACCAAGGCGCGCGGCTCTCTCGGCCAGTCCCTCGCGTTCGAGAATGTCCAGTGTCTCCAGGGCCGCAGCACAGACCAACGGATTGCCTCCGA
This sequence comes from Thermogemmatispora sp., assembly GCF_019683635.1. GTDB lineage: Bacteria > Chloroflexota > Ktedonobacteria > Ktedonobacterales > Ktedonobacteraceae > Thermogemmatispora. Next base: position 5,150 of record NZ_JADGIA010000173.1, read on the forward strand.
AGGTGCTGCCATGCACGCCCGGAGTGAGACGCCCGCTGGCGATCACGCGCTCACCCAGCGCAACCACACCCATCGGCAGCCCGCCGGCGATCCCTTTGGCCAGGCAGAGCAGGTCAGGCTGCAGCCCATAATGCTCGCAGGCCAGGAAACGCCCCGTGCGCCCGCAGCCCGTCTGCACCTCATCGACAATGAGCAGTACCCCCCGCTCCTGACAGAGCGCAGCCAGCCCGCGCACGTAGGCCGGATCAGCGACGTGCACACCTCCCTCGCCTTGTACCAGCTCAATCAGCACTGCCGCTGTCTGGTCGTCGATCGCTCGCTCCAGAGCAGCCAGGTCGTTGTAGCGCACATGCCTGATCTCTGGCACCAGAGGAGCAAACGGCTCACGATAGCTACGCTCCCAGGTAGCAGAGAGAGCGCCAAAGGTCCGCCCGTGGAAGCCACGCAGGGTGGCAATGATGCCCGGTCGTCCGGTCGCCAGACGAGCAAACTTGATTGCTCCCTCAACAGCCTCCGCGCCGCTATTACAGAGAAAGAAGCGCTGTAGTCCAGACGGCATGAGCTGCGCCAGACGCTCCAGGAGACGGGCCCGAACATCGTTGTAGACACTCTCAGGACAGGTGATCAGGCGCTGAGCCTGGGCCGCCAGGACAGCGGCGATCTCAGCCCGCCCGTGCCCGATATTTGCCACTCCGTGGCCAGCGGCGCAGTCGATATAGCAGCGGCCCTGCGCATCCCAGAGCAGCGCACCCTCACCACGCACAATCTCTACAGGCCGCTTGTTGTAGACTCCACTGCTGTAGAGCCGCTCTTGTTCCATGAGTGACTCGGACAGCGCCGTTAGTTCGCTGAGTGCGCTCATCGCCGTACCTCCGCCGACAGAGCAGCGATGTAAGAGGAGGAGGAGGAGACAGCCGTGCTCTCGCTGAGACATGCCGAGGCGGTGATGGTTGTCCCTTCACCTGCCAGAACCGCTGCGAGCGAGCCAGTGCCAATGCAGACACGGCGGACCCCGCCGGCCAGAGCCTCCTGAGCACCGAGCAGCTTCTTACGCATACGCCCCTGAGCATAGGGCAGGTACTGCTCCAGCTCGTGGGCCGCGATGTCGCGCACCACGCTGGCAGGATCAGCCAGGTCGCGTAACAATCCCGGCACGTTGGTCAGAATGGCCAGGGTTTCCACACTCAAAGCCGCAGCAATTGCCGCCGCCACACGGTCGCCGTCAACATTCAAGCGCTCTCCCTCCAGACCCAAGGCCAGCGGCGCCACCACCGGCGTATAACCCGCTCCCAGCAGCAACTGCAGCAACGAGGCATTGACCTGCTCGATCTGCCCGCTGTAATCATCACGCACCACCCGCACGCGGCCATCGGGCATCACCGCCCGTAGGGCAGTTTTGCGCCGCGCCAGCAGTAGCCGCCCATCAACGCCGGCCAGGCCCACCGCATTGACGCCGCGCCGCTGCAGGAGCGCTACCAGCTCCGTGTTCATCTGACCGGCCACCGCCATCGCATAAATACGCAAGGTCTCGGCATCGGTATAGCGACTGGTCATTCCATTGGGAGCGGTAAGTACCTGCATGGGATGCCCCAGGCGCTCGCTCAGCTCATTGGTGAGCTGTGAGCCGCCGTGGACCACCACCACTCGCTCACCTTCGGCAACCAGACGAGCAATCTCTTCGACAACCGGCACCGCATCAATACCGGCCCCACCGCCAATCTTGACAACGAGAGTCATGGCCCGTGCCTCCTCTTCTCTTTCTCTCCTGAGCGAAGCGAACAGAACTCAGATCAGATCGGATGCAGCCCTGGAAAGGTCAGCCCCAGCGTCTCATCCCAGCCAAAGCGACAGTTGAGCGCCTGCACAGCATTGCCGGCAGCCCCTTTCATCAAATTGTCCAGCGCAGCCATGATTACCAGGCGGCGCTGGGAAGGGTCGAGTTCAAAGCCAATGTCACAGTAGTTGCTGCCAGCCAGAATCTTCGGCTCTGGATAGCGGTAGACGCCGCTGCGCTCTTTCACCAGGCGAATGAATGGCTCATCGCGATAGGCTTCGCGATAGAGACGCCAGAGGGCCCGCTCATCAAGGTCGGTATTCAGAAAGACCTGGGCGGTGATCAGGACACCCCGCACCAGCTCCACAGCGGTCGCCGAGAAGGCGAGCGCCTGCTCCCAGGAGCCTCCTGCCAGAGCACCCAGCTCCTGGATCAGCTCGGCGCTATGGCGGTGACCGGTCGGCTGGAACGAGCGCACAGCCCCGCTGCGGTCGGGATGGTGGCTACCGGGTCCGGGCGTGGCCCCCGCCGCCGAGGAGCCAACTTTCGCATCTACCACCAGAGGCAGTCTCTGCTCTACCAGGCCGGCCCGATAGAGCGGAGCCAAACCCAGGATGGCCGCCGTGGCCATGCAGCCCGTCCCGCTGATGAGCGCCGCCTCGCGCAGTTCCTGCCGATGCAGCTCGGGCAGGCCATACACAGCCTGGGCCAGTAGCTCCGGCTGCGAATGCTCCTTTCCATACCAGCGCATATAGAGATCTGGCGAGCGCAGGCGAAAATCTGCTGAGAGATCGATGACTACTGGCGCCAGGCTACGATAGCGCTCAATGGCCTGCATTGCCGTTCCATGCGGCATGCAGAGAAAGATCACGTCGCAAGTCGACAGGTCATCATAATGGCAGAGACGAAGGCCGCAGAGCTTGCGTAGATTGGGATGCAGGCTATGCACATACTGACCGGCGTGGCTGCCGGAAGCCACCTGAGCAATTTCCACCTGGGGATGGAAGAGGAGCAGGCGCAGCAGTTCGCCCGCGGTATAGCCCGAGCCGCCAACGATCGCTACACGCACCTGACTCATCGTTCCGCTCCTTGCCTCACACACTGCTCGATATAGTCCAGCATCGCACCGGGGATGTCGACCCCCGTGGGAGCAATGCTATTGCGGAACTCCATCGTTGCATTGATCTCGTTGACCAGCAGGCCACGCTCTTCGTCTTCCAAGAGATCGATGGCCAGAATGCCACCACCAACTGCCTGCGCCGCACGCACACAGAGGGCATCAAGCTCGGGTGTGACTGGGCAATTGCTGGCCTGCGCTCCGCGGGCCGTGTTGGTGATCCAGTGCTCGCTCGTGCGATAGATCGCGCAGATCGTACGCTCTCCTACAACAAAGGCCCGGATATCGCGCTGCGGCTTCTGCACGTATTCCTGGATATAGTGAATGTGGTGCTGATAAGAACCGAGCGTCTCGCGGTGCTCCAGCACGGCCTCAGCAGCCTCGCGATCATTGACGCGCGCCAGCAGACGCCCCCAGGAGCCAGTAGTCGGCTTGATAACCGCGGGATAGCCCAGGGCCTCGATGCCGCGCAGAGCGCTCTCGGCGCTGCAGGCCAGCAGCGTGCGTGGTGTAGGGATGCCCGCACGTAGCAAGGCCAGGGTGGTCTGCAGCTTATCGTTACAGATGGCCGTCGTCGCCGGGCGATTGAAGACCTGCACTCCCCAGCTCTCCAGGACCTGAGCCACTGCCAGGCCCTGGGATTGGCTCACGCTGCGACAGAGCACGGCATCGTAGGAGCGCCAGCGCTCATCAGGTCGCGCCAGGTCAAGAAGCAGCTCGCCATCATTGAGCAGGTCGAAGGCGATATCGCGCTGGCGCATAGCCTCGATGAGCAACTTCTCCTCAACGCGGATGCGCGAGGTCAGAATTGCCAGCCTCATGGTCTATTCACCCCAATCCTCTTCAACACGCGGTGCCAGCGCCACTGCCGGCTGTTCCAGGTTAGTGACTTCCAACTCGGCATTACAATCAGGACAATAGACAATCTCCCCTACAAGCCTGTTCTGCAGATCGATCTCGGCCTCGCACTCCGGACAGAGGGCAACCAGTTTGCTCATTACTGCTCCTCCTGACTAGCAGCCTTATTGCACGTCTGTGTCTCTCTAGAGAGAGCCAAACAAAAACGCTCTTCGTCCCCTTCTCTTGCGAAGGACGAAGAGCGTCAACAATCACAATCGACAGCTCTCGCGGTACCACCTTCATTCACCGGCACTCCTGCGCACCGGCCTCAGCGAGCACACCAGCGTGCTCTTGCCCGTTAACGGGGGCCTCCGGCAGAGGTCTACTCTCGCCCGCCTGAACGGACGATTTCTTCTCGCAGCTCTGGGGTCTTTCTCACGGCTCACGATAGACGAGCTTTCCACCAGCCGCTCGCTCTCTGGCTATCGGAGGAACCGCTACCTGTCCCCTTCCGTGCCTTCTCTGAATTTGACCGTGTTTGTTTGTCTAGCAGGCGCTTATTTGCTAACCAGCGACCGGCGCCCGCAGCCCGGTTCCCGCTGGCAGGTTCTTACCTGGAAGGATCCGTCTCTTTGCTGCCGCCGCCCGGCCATCCCGGCAGGCAGATTGCCGCAGCAACAAAAAAACTCTTCATCCTCGAAAGGACGAAGAGCGCAACAGAGATGGCGGCTCTCGCGGTACCACCTTCATTCGCCACTACCTCACGGTAGTGACCTCGACGAGTGCAATTCCCTCGCCCTCCCTCTTTCGAGTCAGCATGCACAGAGAACAGAGAGCGAGACTGCACTCCTGCCCGTTAACGGGGGCCTCCGGCAGAGGTCTACTCTCGCCCGCCTGAACGGACGATTTCTTCTCGCAGCTTCGGGACCTTCTTCACGACCTACCAGCATACGAACTTTGCACCAGCCGTTCGCTCTCTGAATGCGGCCAGGCCGCTACTCATCCCGCAACGCCTTTCGCTCTTAGAGCGGGTTGCTTTTTGGGATTTATACCATTTTTTGCCGTTGCTGTCAAGTCCTGGGGAAGGTATTGAAGCAGGACTTCTGCCCTATCCTGGCCCTGGACCTGGGAATGGGCCTTCGCTCCGCTTTCGATGCCTCCCTGGCGTTCAGCCAGGCTGCAACAAGAGATCCCCCTGACACGTCTGTAATGAATGAAGAGCCGGGTAGAGGCTGGCGAGCCATGCGCGCGCGCGCTCGCCAATTTTCCTCTCTGAGAAACAGAGAGAGGCACTCTGCTCTGTTGCGAAGGGAAGAAGGAGGACCAGGCCACTGAATGAGTACTATTCCTTCCTGGCAGCGCTGGCCGTGTGCACCAGCCCATATGAGTCTCGTCCGTGGTGAGGTCCATATTTGGGGCGCCACGCTGGCTCTGCCTCCCACCAGCGTGGAAGACCTGGCTGCCGTTCTGACACCCGCTGAGCAGGATCATGCCGCTCGTTTCCGCTCAGCTCAGGCCCGCCAGCACTTCGTGGCGGCACGCGCCATCTTGCGTCTTATTCTTAGCCGCTATCTTGGGCTTCTTCCTCAGCAGCTGCGCTTGCGCACCAATCCCTGGGGGAAGCCGGAGCTAGAACCAAGTCCAGATAGCTCTCAGTCCACCTTGACATTCAATCTGTCGCACTCCGAAGCGCTCGCGCTCTATGCTGTGACAGGCGGACAGGCGATCGGTATCGACCTTGAGTATCAGCGTCCGCTCCCAGAGGCCGAGCTGGAACAGCTCGCCGCCCGCTACTTTGCCCCCGCGGAATACAGGACGCTCCTCAGCCTGCCCCAAGAGAAGAGGCTGCCGGCTTTTTTCCACTGCTGGACGCGCAAAGAGGCCTATGTCAAGGCACGCGGTCAGGGTCTTTCGCTGCCTTTGGACGCCTTTGAGGTGTCGCTTACTCCCGATGCTCCTGCCAGACTGCTGGCAAGCCATGAAGAGCCAGATGCTCCTCAACGCTGGTCTTTGCTGGCTATCGAGCCAGATCCTGCTTATAGCGCAGCTCTGGCAGTTGAGGGTCATATCGAGCATGTAACGTATTTCCGCTGGAACGATTGTGATCTTCCTTCTTTAGCTACTTGACAAAGCAAGCGTTCAAGCCCATAATCCAGGCCGTGGACTATCATTAGTTGGCGGCGGCTTGCATAGAGAGCAAGGAGGCGTGGATCATGAAAGAGCACAACGGTGGTGAGCTGCCCCTAGCAGAAGCACTGCGCAATCAGGCCATCAGTATCATCGAGGTGCGGCCCAATGATACGCGCCAGAGTGTGCTCACGGCCATCTTGACTCAAGAGAAGCTGGGGCGCAGACAAACACTGTTGCTTCTGCCAGCCGAGAATAAGGCTTTCTACCGCAAGGTTGATTTTGAAGGGTTGCGAGAGCTACAGCGGGAGCTTCAGACGCAGCTCGTCATTATCGCCCAGCCTGATTCGAAGGTGGCCAACTACGCTCGTCAACAGCGCTTTCCTGTCTTCTCCTCGCTGGAAGAGTATGCCGCCACAGCCCAGCTGTACCAGCCGTCGCCAGGCAAGAGTGCAGCAGCAGTTGCGGACCCGGCAGCGGTCGCCGAGGCAGAAAGTGGCCCCGCTGTCGAGTCAGGCGCTGATGCTCTGCGAGGTCCAGCTCCAGCAAAACCCGACTCCGAGGGCGGAGACAGCGAACCTGCCACGACGGCGATCGCTCCCCAACCTCCTCCCAACAGGGCGACCGGCGCCCTGCCTCCGTTGGTGCCGGTGACGAGCGCCCTCATGCCACCCCCCCCCCCCCGCCACCCACCGGCGGTCGCGTAAAAACA
>NZ_JADGIA010000019.1 GCF_019683635.1 Thermogemmatispora sp.
ATACAATATAGCAATTAGTTATAATTTTTGGGAGGTAAACGGATGCATTCCGATCCTCGGCAGTTTGCCGTAGCCAATCCATTTGTGCAAGAGGTAGGGGAATGGCAGCAGGAAGCAGCGATTGTCACTCGTGATCTGGTGCGTGTCTTTGGCCAGAAGGTGGCGGTCAATCACCTCAACCTGGTGGTGAGGCGTGGCGAATTCTTCGGGTTTCTGGGTCCCAATGGAGCCGGTAAATCCACCACCATCAAAATGATGGTTGGTTTGCTGCGTCCGACGGCGGGCCAGGTCTGGGTGGCTGGCGTTGATGTCTGGCGAGAGCCGCTGCAAGCCCGTCGCCTGATGGGCGTGTTACCAGAGCAGCTCAATCTCTATGAGCGCTTAACCGGGCGTGAGTTCTTGACCTTCACCGGCCATATGTATGAGTTACCGAAAGGGGAGATCGAACGGCGCTCGTCCGAGCTGCTGCGCTTACTGGCGCTGGAGGAGGACGCCGACAAGCTCATCATTGACTATTCAGTTGGGATGCGCAAGAAAATTGCCCTGGCAGCGGCCCTGATCCATAATCCCCAGGTGCTTTTCCTGGACGAGCCCTTTGAGGGGATCGATCCAGTAAGCTCGCGAGTGATCCGCGACATCCTGCAAGACCTGACAAGGCGCGGGACAACGATCTTCTTCTCTTCCCATATTATGGAGCTGGTCGAGCGCCTCTGCTCGCGCGTGGGAATCATCAACCAGGGGGTGCTTGTAGCAGAAGGGACCCTTCAGGAGCTGCGAGCGCGGGCTAGCGGCACCGGTGATATGCCGCGCGACGCCACGCTGGAAGACATTTTCTTGAACGTGATCGGGGTGCGCAACGAGGAGCACAACTTGAGCTGGCTTGAATAAAGAGGAGATCTGTATGCCATCGAGTTTCCCTTCTGGTGGCCTTAGTAGTTTCAGGCTCGATCCACACAAGCTCCGCTGGCTGCTTTGGCTGCGTTGGCGTCTCTTTGTGCGCGGCTTGACACGCAGCCCGCAAAATATCATCTCGTTTGCTATCGGGGCCGTTTTGCTAGCTGCCTGTTGCGGCAGTACAGCCTTTGCCCTGACTATGGCCTATCGTCTGATAGCTCCTCCAGGCAATGTAGAGCTGCTCTATGTGGCCTTAACTGCTATTACATTGCTCTGGATTATGTTGCCAGTTTTCCAGTATGCCCAGAATGAGGGTCTGGATATCTCAAAGCTGCTCCAATTTCCCCTAACACGTGGGGAAATGATGGTTGGCCTCCTCATTGCTCAATTAATCGATTTATTGAGCTTTGGGTTGATACTGTGGCTGATCACAATTATCCTGGGCTTCACCCTCTCTCCTGGATTGCTGCTTTTAAATATAGCAGCCACGCTTATCTTTTTAGGATTTGTCGTGAGCTGCAGCCAGCTGGTGATGGCTCTTCTCTCTGGTCTCCTGCAGAACCGGCGTTTCCGTGATCTGAGCTATATAGTGATTATCCTCGGATTCGCTCTCTTTTACATTGCACAGCAGCTTTTGCTGCGCGGCATCTTTGTCGAGAACTTCACCAAAGGATTGATGCAGCGTCAGTATTCCCACTACCTCGCCTGGCTCCCACCCGGCTGGATCGCCCAGGCAATCGAGGCCGGACTAAATGGCAATTGGTTGGCCAGTCTGGGCTGGCTGCTGCTGGCGCTGCTACTCACACTGATCTTGCTCTACCTCTGGCTGCGGGTGCTAGAGCGAGTGGTCACACAGCCGGAAGTCGGGGGACGGAACCAGGCCGGACGCCTGTCGCAAAGAGCGAGGCCCGTTGTCTCTGGCACGGTGCCGTCTGCGTCTGCTGCCGAAGTGGCTGCTACTCCAGTCGTTGCCCAGGGCCAGGTCAGGGCCTCCTGGTTTGCCCGTTTCCTCTCTTCTCAGACATTTGCCATTGCCGCCAAGGATCTGCGTTACTTCCGGCGTGATCCTCAACTGCTCGGACAATTGATCATGCCCCTGGTCGTGGCCTGTGTGGCTTTGGTGGCCCCCTTCCTTGGCAGGAACGCAGATCGCGTTGCCGCAGATGACTGGTTCTTTCTCTTCTATCCCCCCTTCATTGTCTTCCTCTACCTCTCCATGCTCTCGATCAACGCCCTGGGGCTGGAGCGCAAGCCGCTGACGGTCCTGCTCCTTTATCCGATCAAGCCCGAGCGCCTCTTCTTTGGCAAAAACCTGGCGGTGCTTGTGCCTGCCCTGGTGCTTCTGCTGGCAATGCTCGCGTTTGAATGTCTCTTTCTGGGTCTCTGGCACTTCGTGCTGCCGTTCCTGGTTTCCGGGCTGGCGAGCATAGGTATTGTGCTTGGTTGGGGAAACCTTACCTCTGTCTTCTTCCCTCAACCTGTGATCCAGAGGCGTGGCATGCTTCTTACTGGCTCCGCCAGCTACAGCGGTGCTGGTTGTACGCGAGGCTTGTTACAGTTGCTGATCCTGGCTATCTCGCTGATCTCGCTGGCGCCAGTCATTCTGGCCATGCTTCTTCCAATCTGGTTCAACATGACCTGGCTCTGGATCATAACTATTCCTGTCTCTCTGGCCTATGGTCTCGCCTTTTACCTTCTTCTGACACGCTTTGTCGCCGCGCCGGCTCTGCTGCGCCGGGGGCCGGAGATCCTGGAGGCCGTGGTTCGCGATTAGGAACAAGGAGCCGCTGCGGAGCGGCAAGTCAGGCAGGAGAGTCCCTGCTCAAGCTGGCGGGCCGTCTCCCCTCTCGCCAGGAGAGGAGGAGGCGGCCCCTTCTTTCTTTCCTGTCTTCTTTCTCCCGCCTCAGCCTTTGCCATGCGGGGACTCCTCCTTTGACGGCTGGCTCCGCCCCAGGCGCTGACGTAGCCAGAAGAAGAGTACGGGCACAATGATCACCAGGCCGATCAGGGTGTAGAGAGCTACAGTCATGAAACGATCGCTTGATGCTGTTGTGGCAGGAGTTGTCCCCAGGGCGGGAGGATAGAGGCCGGTGATGATGAAATGTGGTGAGCCACCTACGTGGAAGACCTTGATGATCTGACGCGCCGGCACATCGAGCATGGCTACATCCCCATTGGCCAGGGCTGCAAAGCCGAATTGGCCATCGCTGGTGATGGCCACCGCCTGGGGAGCGGCGCTGAGGGTAAAACTGTGGTCTGGCTCCGCCGGCGGGGGACTGCCTGGGACGATAGGGGCCAACACATAGAGCTGCCGGCTCGCCTTGTCTGGCACGTAGATATCGCCTGTGATGGCATCATAATCCATGGCGCCGAAGTCTCCACCGCGGAAGAGCGTTGGATAGATTTCGCGTGTTCCCAGGTTGACCGCAATGATGCTGTGCTGGCGCGTGCTGACGTAGGCGATGGAGCCAAGGGGAATGGTGATCGAGAGCGGCCCCTGGGGAACAGGGACGGTGGCCAGACGCTGGCCAGAGGAATTATAGACTGCCAGGGCCTGGCTCTCTGAGACCCAGAGCTGGTTGCCTTTGCCTCCCGAGATACCGCTTCCGACCACGGCTACCGCCAGGCCAGCGATGTTGCTTGCCGCGCGTATCGTTCTCTCCAGCGCACAATTTGCGGGGTTGAGCACGCTGATGAGGGGGGCCTCGGGGCCAGCGGCATAGAGTAAATTGGCCCCTGGATCAAAAGCTACAAAGGAGGGAGCGCCGGCTACATGGGCTGAACAAAGCACCTGTCCCGTGCGAGCCGCAATCATGCTAACTGTACCGAGAGTGGGCTGGGCCACATAGAGAAAGCGTCCATCCAGGCTGAGATAGGCCATGTGGGGATCGCCTGCCAGGCGAATGGAGGGCTGGACCTGTTGCTTGACAATGTCGATCACACCGATGCCGTTGCCGCCGCCTGCTACATAGGCCAGGTTGGGTGCTCCCCCATCGGCTAGGGCCGGCAGCGGATTACCCAGGCTTGCGAGTGCAACGAGGCTCAGGATCGTCAGCAGCGATAGCAATAGAGACGTCAAGAAAGCCGATCCTCGTCCGACAAATGACATCCGCATGGTGTCTGTTCCTTGTTTGCTTGCTTGCTTGCTTTGGCTTGATGTACCGGCGATGCCGGTGAAGGCTGAGCCGTTTCTTGCTCATTGGCTCTCAGGCTCATCACGTGCTGGTTGGGGTCAGCGACTGCCAGTGCGCTCCATTGCCCTGACCGTTGAGCACATAGACTGCTGTTGGATAAGAGAGCGAAAGATAGAGCTGGAAAGGATTGAGCGGATCGACCGCCAGCTCGCTCAAGTTGCCGCGGATCGTTGGCAAACTGACCCAGCTCTGGCCACCATCAGTGCTGCAGTAGATGCTGGTAGCGGTTTCGCCGTAGAGAATGCGCGGGTTGCTGGGTGCAGCGACCAGGGAAGTCAAGAGAAAAAAGGAGCGTGCGCTTGTACTGCGCGTACTGGGCGTAAAGGTGCGGCCACCGTCGCGTGAGATATACATGCCGGCATCGCCGCTGGCGTAGATTGGCTGGTTGGGGCCGGCAGTGGTAACATCGAAGATGCCGCCATGAATGCCAGCAATCAGCTGCCAGTGAAGGCCGCCATCACTACTCAGCGCCATTCCTGCACTGCTATAGACCAGCAGATGGCCTGGTGCTCCCGGTAGCGGTAGGAGGCCGCTGATCACAGAGAAAGGCAGCTTCCCGGTCTCTCGGAAATGGCTTCCGCCGTCGTGGCTGACAAGCAAGCCGTACTCCTGACGCTCTGAGAGATAGATATAGACCTCGTTGGGACTATCGTTGCCAGCGGCGGCCAGGAAAATAGTGGTTCGCGTCAAACTGGCGCTGCTTGCCATCAGTTGCCAGGTCCTGCCCTGGTTCTTGCTCATATAGAGGCCCGGTGTGCCACGGGCGTTGCTCACGCTGGGGTAGGTCAGCACGTAGAGGCGCTGGGAATCAAGCGGGCTAACTGTGAGCGAGTAGGTCATAAGGTTTTCCATGAGTTGCCCTTGACCGCCAGCGACCTCCTGCCAATGCTGACCTCCATCCCCCGAGCGGAAAAGGCCGTAATGGGTGGCCAGGAGCAGGACATGAGGAGGGAGAGCAAGCAAGGAATGCACATGGTTAGCAGCACTTCCGAAACCGTTGCCCTCTGTGGCTACCGTGGGGGTCGACAGCGCCGAATCCTGGCCGCTGCCTGGCAGGCTGCAGGCCAGCATGCCCGCTGGCAGGAGCACGAAGAGTAAAATGAGCAGCACTGTTGGTCCAAGGTCCCCCCACCGGGAACGTCGTGGGCCGCCCCCGCTGCCCTGCCTCTGGTTCGGCGAGCGGCCTCGATGCCATCTAGCCAATACAGCAGCCATGCTCTTTTGTTCCCTCACTAGAAAGGAGTGAAAAACTTGATCTGCGTCTCATGAAGCTTGTTATCTATAGTTCTTATTTGCACGCGAGCCGACCAATTGCCACTCATGGTCAGATCACCCTGGCCGCTGAAGCTTCCGTCGGCGGCTGGCTGCAGGTTCAGTACCTCCGTGCCCATGTCCATATCGAGCATATTCAGGTAAAGCGTCACGCCGACCTGGGTCACCGGGCGCTGCGTTTGGCGATCGCTGACCTTGACGGTAAAGGTATTGGTGCCGAAACGGTTCGGCGAGACTGTCAGCGTTACCGTAAAGAGACCGTCGCTGGTGGTGGCGCTGGTCGTCAATGGTTTCGCAGTAGCGGTCGGGCTAGCTGTAGGAGCTGCTTGATTCAGGGCGGTGGTGGGGGTCAAAGTCCCGGCGAAGATATTCATCAGGCCGACGCAGATCAGCACCCCCACGCCAAGCAGTGGCTCCCAGCGCAGCACGGTTGTCAGGCGAGTGGTCAGCCTGGTCAGGCGCTTCTCCCGCAGCTTCAGCTGGCGGGTCCAACGTCCCTTCTGAATTCCTGTTTCAGGCTCCTCTGACGCCTTTTCTGTCTGCTGCGCTGTCGGGTTTGTCTGGCTCTGTTCCAGACGTTCAAGGCAGTAGGCATATTTGCCATACTCCTTTTTCAAACGCGGGCGCAGCAGCAGCACATGGAAAGCGCTGGTCGCGAGCAGAGCGGCCACCAGCACAATCTTGATCAGCAGCGCGCGCCCATAGGCCGTCGTAATCAGCTCTGCGGGACTGGTCAAATGGAACGAAGCGCTGAAGGGGCCAGTGATGGTCAGCAAGAGCACGCCAGCAATTGCCCACGGAGAATAGTACGGCAGAACTGCTGTTAAGGATTGTGCGCGCAATGGAGGGGCATGCCGCTCTAACAGAGGTAGGTAGCATGTGACGATGTAGAACATGCCACCAATCCAGAAAGCCGAGCCGAGTAAGTGCAGCCAGTCAATCAGGACTGAAAAGAGGACGAGATTGCTGCTCACCGCGGCGGCGTGGCTGGAGAGGGTCATAGCGCCGAAGAGGGCCAGACCGAGAAGGAGATTCAGCCAGGCGCAGGCACGTTCGAAAGGAGCGGTGCGCCGACGGTTCAGGAGTTGATAGAGTGCCACCGCCAGAGCCAGCAAGATTATCACCTCGCGCCCCAACCAGAAGGTGCCAAAGCGGCTGCTTGTGACCATACTCAGCAAGAGAGAGGGAGCCAGGGCGCCGCTCCATTGGCCATTGCTCAGAAAGAGGGCCTGACCGACAAGCACGCCCAGATTAGCCACTAGCAGCATCAGCAGGGTGGGAACGGCAAAGCGACGAGTGAAGCGTGAAGGCATAGCCTGCACGATGGCCTCCGCCTCGGGGTTATCGCTGCCCTCGCCGGCAGGGACCGCCTCCAGGACAAAAAAGCGCCACAGCTGGGCCCCCATCCAGAAGATGGCCCCCAGTTCGCTCAGGGTCACTGCCACCAAGTTGAAAAGGCCGACGGCATCGATTTGGCCCGTGTAAAGGCTGCTCGTATTGCCACCGCCGAGCAGGTCCTGGCCGGGTGGGGGTGCGCTGGCGTTCAGATGGGGTACTGTGCCGTTAGGTTCGACAATCGTGAATAGAAACGAGCCACGAAGGACATGCCCATCGACGTTGGAGACGCTGCGCCAGACAACCACATACACGTCGGGAGGCAGGTCCGCTTTTAAGCCGAGATCAAGCTCAGTGGGGTCGCTGGGTGAGACATGAGCATTCCCTGTATCGACACGCTGATTATGGCTATTGACCACGACGGCACTGCTCAGTGCCGGATTCAAATCCTCGCTGAACCAGAGACGAACCTCTGTCGGAGCGGTCCGCAAGAGGGCATCCTGAGAGGGATCGGAGCGTAGGAGCACCGCATGGGCCTCTGCCGTGCCGGGAAAGAGCAGGAACAGGGCCAGGGCCACAAGCGCCGCTCCGATCATCAGGCGCCAGCGGGCCGAGCGACGTAAATCCTTGTGCATCAGCATTGTCCTGTCCTCGGCTGCATGGGGATGATCATGGTCTTACTTGGCCTCTCCTTACTTACCTACTGTATGGATACGCAAACATGGCGGGAAAGATCTTGGTAAGAAGCAGAAAACAGATTCTTCACTGCCCCTGGTCAGTTCCCATTGTCCGATGATTACCACAGGGTGTCAAGAGACGGGGGGCGTCGCTGCAGCGCCTGGTGCGCCCCGGGACCCAGAGCTGATGAGAGAGACTCGACGCTTGTGGCTCAGGTAGGCTATAATAATACTGTATGATGGAGAGCACCAGCGATCTTGCAGAACTGGAAGCCCGATTACAGATTACCTTTCACGATCGACGATTGCTGGAGCGCGCGCTGACGCATCATTCCTGCTGTCCTGAGACGGCCATCCGTGACTCGTACGACACGCTGGAATTTCTCGGTGATGCGATCATCAGCGCCCACGTCGTGGAGTATATTTATCGCAACTTCCCGGAGGCCTCCGAAGGAGAAATGACCTCGCTCAAGTCGGAGGTAGTCAGCCGACGGGTGCTCTCGCGCATCGGACGCCAGCTTGGCCTCTTTGATTTCGTACGTGTCGATACCGCCAGTTTGCGCACCTTCAATGAGCGCTCGCGTGATTCCCTGTGCACCGATGTTCTAGAGGCTCTGGTTGGCGCCATTCACATTGATCAGGGGCCAGAAGTCGCCCGTGAGTTCGTGGCCCGGTGGATTTTTCCGGTCGTCAACGAGGTGCACAGGCAACTCTTCAATAGCAATCCCAAAGGACGCCTGCAAAACATCCTACTCCATCGCTCCGGTTGCCTGCCCCGCTATCGTGTCCTGGAGGAGGGTGGCAGCCGCAATGACCGCACCTTCACCGTTGGTGTCTTCGAACATGACCTGCTGCTCGGCGTTGGCACGGCTTCCAGCATCAAGGAAGCAGGGCGCCTGGCTGCCCTCGACGCCCTCCGCTCACTCCAGCCGGAAGGGTCTCCCGAGACCCCACCCTGAAGCGAGCCTTTCTCTTGCCCTTGTGGCTCGCACTCATCCCTGGTTCGCATAGTTAGCCGGCTGTCTGGCTGTCTCCTTCTCTTCTTCCCTCAGTCTGGTGGGTGGAGGAGAAGCGGCGGCTTGCAGGGACTGGTTGGCCGATGTAGAATGGTAGTGCTCAATTGGAGATGCGTGAGTAGCGTACCTGGAGCCTGGTCCTGGGCGGCCTCTGCGGCGATGTAGGGGCTTCTTCCTCGGGCTACGCTGCTGTAAAACCTGGTCTGCTGCCTCTGGTCTTTGCTTAGCAGCCAAGCAGCGTAAATGCGCATCGGAGGCGAAGGCTGCCTTGCACAGAGCAGAGCCGAGCGGAGCGGCAGGCTGGCGCGACGCACACAGGAACTGGCTGGCTAAGGAGCTGGCCAGACGTTTAGCCTGACCATATCAGGCGCAGGTTTCAGCGAGGTTGGACAAAGGAGTCACCTTATGGCTGCAACTCGTCCCATTCGCGTGTTGGTTGCCAAACCAGGACTGGATGGGCATGACCGTGGCGCGAAAGTTATCGCCCGTGCCCTGCGTGATGCAGGCATGGAGGTTATCTATACGGGCATTCGTCAAACACCAGAGATGATTGTGGAAGCCGCCATTCAGGAAGATGTCGATGCCATCCTCCTGAGCATCCTCTCCGGCGCGCACATGGCTCTCTTCCCCCGCATTATGGAGCTGCTGCAGCAGAACGGCGTCACCGATGTCCTCGTAGCCGCCGGGGGGATCTTGCCCGATGAGGACATCCCCGCTATTAAAGCGATGGGCATTAAGGGTTGCTTTGGCCCGGGAACCCCCGTTGAGCAGATCATTCAGTTCGTGCGTGAGAATATTCACCCTGAGCGTCTCCAGGTAGAGGTGTAGGTGCGGCTTGCAGAACCAGAATCAGAATCTAATCGAGCGTCTTCTGAGCGGCGACCGGCGCGCGCTGGCTCGTATGGTGACCCTCATCGAAAATGGGGTACCTGGTATTCGCGATTGCCTGGCTGAGTTGCATCGACACGCTGGGCGCGCTCACATCATAGGCATCACAGGATCTCCTGGTGTAGGCAAGAGCACCCTGGTGACCCAGCTCACGCGCGAATTTCGCCAGCGTGAGCGACGTGTAGCGGTGATCGCCGTTGATCCCACCAGTCCCTTCTCTGGTGGGGCATTGCTTGGCGACCGTATTCGCATGATGGAGCTGGCTGGCGATCCGGGCGTCTTCATTCGGAGCATGGCCAGCCGCGGAAGCCTGGGGGGCCTCTCCGCCGCTACCCGTGATGTCGTGCGGGCTATGGATGCTGCCGGTTACGACCCGATTCTTATTGAGACCGTCGGCACCGGGCAGGCCGAGGTCGAAATCATGCGAGCCGCGCATAGCGTCATGGTGGTGTGTGCTCCCGGCCTCGGCGATGAGGTTCAGGCCCTCAAGGCCGGTATTCTGGAGATCGCTGATCTCTTTGTCGTCAGCAAGAAAGATAAGCCGGGCGCCAACCAGACTGCTGCCGAGCTGGCCATGCTCTTGAGTCTGGCCCCCGACCGACGGACAGCGGCCTGGCGCATTCCGATTATCCTGACCAGCGCCCTCAAAGGCGAGGGGATTGATCAACTTGTGGACGCTCTGGAGCGTCATCGTCGCTTTCTGCAAGACAGCGGCCTGCTCCGGCAGCGTGCTCAGCGTCAGATCCGCAGTGAAATTGAAGCGCTGATCGTACAAAAGGTGCTTCAGCACCTTGAAGAGGAGGTCAGTCCCGGCGAGTGGCAGCGCCTGCTGGGCGAGATCAGCGAGCGGGCACGCGATCCCTATAGCGTCGCACGTGAGCTGGAGGAGCGTCTTGGCCTGCCTCGCTGAGCGCCATTCCACTCCGCTCCGGTCAGGCGATCGGGCAGCTGCAGCCGGGAGGGGCGTGGCGTCAGGTTGGACAAAGCCGCAGCAAGGGAAGAGCGAGGAGAGCAGGCATGATTGTGATTGATCTGCGCGGACGTGATCTTGTGTTGTGGCCGCCTGCTGAGTGGGGCGTCTTGTCGACGGAGGAGCTGTTGCGGCGCCTCTTTGGGCCGCACCTGCCGAAGCGGGTTGCGGCCCAACTTGGGCGCGATCGTCGTCATGGCTTCTTGCGCACGCTGCCCATTCATTTCGCCGCCGTCAAACATGCCTTGAGTCAGCAGGGAACCCCTTTTCAGGTTGCCTTCGACGAGCGTCCGGCTCTTCCCTTCGTCCCGATGCCCGCTGTGGAAGCGCGTCCGTACCAGCAGGAGGCTCTGGAGCGCTGGCTGGCTGCGGAAGGAGCGGGGGTTATCGTCCTGCCGACTGGAGCGGGCAAAACGGTGGTGGCGGCCCTGGCTATCCACTCTCTGCGGCTCTGGACAGTGGTGGTGGTCCCCACCATTGACCTGCTGCAGCAATGGCGACTGGCTCTAGCCTCCATGCTGCAACTGGCGCCAGAGCAGATCGGCCTCTTCGGGGGTGGCGACAAGAATCTGCAGCCGATCACCATCATCACCTATGATTCTGCGGCTCTCTATCCGCTAGAGCTGCGACGCTTTGGCTTGCTCATCTTTGACGAATGTCACCACCTCCCGGCACCGACCTATCGCCAGATTGCGCTCAGTGCTTTTACACCCTGCCGCCTCGGCCTCAGTGCCACTCCTGAGCGCAGCGATATGGCTCACCTGGAGCTAGAAGAACTCATCGGTCCCGAGGTCTACCGGCGCGGCCCAGAGGAGCTAACCGAAGATCGCTACCTGGCCCAGTATCGAGAAATCCGTATTGAGGTAACGCTTCCTCCCGAAGACCAGCAGCACTATGCCGAGCAGCGGGCCATCTATCGCTCCTTCCTCCGTCGTCGCCGGATCGCTATTCGCTCGCCGGAAGATTTCCAGCAGAAGCTGATCTTTCTCAGCGCACGCGACAAGGAGGCCCGAGCAGCCATGCGTGCCTGGCGAGAAGCGCGTCGCATCGCTCTCAACGCAACTGCCAAATATGAGCAGATCGAGCAATTGCTCAAACGCCACGCCTGTGACCAGGTGATCCTCTTCTCCGAATATAACCAGGTTGTTGAAGAGATCAGCCGGCGCTTCTGTCTGCCCAGCGTCACCTACAAGACTGCTGCAGAGGAGCGTCAGCTTATTCTAGAGCGCTTCCGCCGAGGGCAATACAGTAAGCTCGTTACTGGACGTGTCCTTAACGAGGGAGTTGACCTTCCCGACTGTCGCGTGGCTATCATTGTCAGCGGGAACAGCACCAGGCGCGAATATATCCAGCGTCTGGGACGGGTTCTGCGACCCAAGGAGGGGCAAGCCATCCTCTACGAGCTGGTCACCAGCGGCACGACTGAAGAGGAGATCGCTCGTCGACGGCGCCAGTCCTCTTGAGTGCCACGAGCCAGGCTTTTTTTGCCTCCAGGCCTCTCTTCCTTGCTAAGGCGGAGGTGAGAGGGAGGGGCTTCCTGCCTGCAGAGAACGGCTTGCCTCGAATCTGGACAAAGCAACCTGCTGCTCTAGCTTCCGCTCATTACTGCTCAGACTTTTTGCAGGGGTACCGCAGCCAGATACTGACACTCGACGTAGGCTTGATACATCCCTGCCGAACCCTGGTCCATCGTGGGCTGGTCGCTGGGTGGAATCACGCGTCCTGTATAGGAGTCTGCTGCGGCCTTCTTCAACTGCAGTGCCAGATCAAGCGCGCTCTGACTGCCCATCTGGTCCAAAGGAGTTTGAGCCAGTTTAGCGCTGTAGGTACGCATATTGGCCAACCACTGGCGTAGATCGCTCAAGGCATTATTAATATGCTGGATGTGCTGCAGCATCGGGCTATTCTGACCAGCGACCTCTTGCAAGTGGCTGATCTCGCTGGCCATCATATCGAGGTACCCTGGAGTAGACGGCGAAGAAATGAGGCCGATCGGGATCTGTAGGAGCGCAGGCTGATTAGCGGGAAGGTCACCGCTGCTATGAGCGTAGTTGGTACCGTCGATCATGGTAATAATGCGATTCGCCTGGCGCCAGGCCAGACCGTAGTCGTGGGGACCTTGCAAATCATCAACGATGCTGCTGGCCTTATCATTAATGGACTTAATTGTCTCGAACATCTCCACAGCGATGCCAACCTTCTCGGGCAGGCCCGGGGCGAGGTAGAGCAAATGCTGCAGATAGGAAAGCGCGGCGCCGTTCAGATTACCAGCATAGACCTTGGGTCCTGCGGGAGCCTGCGGTTGCTGCTGACCGTCTTCCAGGGTCACAAAGAAACCGGTAGCTACTGAGAGCAGATTTGTATGCTGGGCATCACCTGGATAGACCAGGGTGGCCTTGCCGTTGGAGATCGGTAACTTCCCGAGGGGGATAATGCGGGAGCCGCTGGCCTGCATCCAGGCGTAATAGCCCTGGTTCGCTGCCGGAGCAGGCAGGCCGGAGATCTCGATACGGAGCACATCGGCGTGACCCAGAGCGTCATCCTGGAAAAAGACGTAGCCGGGAATGCTGGGCGTCGCTGGTTGACTACTCGGCTGACTTTGATGGGGCCAGAGGCTGGCGAAACTTGCACCCAAAATAATAATACAGAGAACAACCCCGCTGATGATGGCGTAGCTGAGAGGAAACTCCTTCCCACGTCCTCGGACTGGAACGGCGGGCAGCACCGCTGTAGTCGCTGGAGGCAGAGCAGGCGCAGGAGGAGCGGGCGGGAGAGGTTGAGGAAGACGAGCGGGAACGGGAGCCGGCAAAGGCGTACTTGGGGCCGCTCCGCCCTCCGGGGTAACCACCGGGATGCGTCGTGTCGTCTGGGCGGTGGCCGCGGGCAGCGGGCCGGAGAGAGCACTAGGCTCCTCCGCGGAACCCTGGCCATCGCGGAGAAACTCATCACCCAGCGAAAGCTGACCCGTAGGGAGCGCCGCGCAGGCTTCTGCTACCGCCTCGGCCAGCGCTGAAGCGCTGCGGAAGCGCGTTGCCGGGTCTTTGGCGATTGCACGGAGAATCACCTCTGAAAGGCCTGGCGGAATGCTGGAATTAATCAAGATCGGAGGGGTTGGCAGCACGTTAATATGCTGCATCATCAGGGCGACGGCGCTCTCACTGCGGAAAGGCTGGACCCCAGTGCACAGCTCATACAGGATGACGCCGAGCGAGTAAATATCGCTTCGCTCAGTAGGGGGCTGACCACGAGCTTGCTCGGGTGAGATGTAAAGGGCGCTCTGCAAGCTGCTCGTCCCTTTGAAAAGCGTGGCGAGGCCAAAATCAGCAATGCGCGGCTCGCCGATCTTACTGTGCAAAGCATGGCGCTGGTCCAGCAGGATATTGGAAGGCTTCAAACCGCCATGAATAATGCCCTGCTGGTGAGCGTAGTCGAGGGCAGCTCCAAGGGCCTTAAAAAGGTAGACAAGGGCGGAAATAGGAGGAAAGAGGCCCTTGCGCAGCGTATGCTGAATATAATGGGCCAGAGTCTCCCCCTCCACGTACTCCATCGCCATACAGGCCGTCGTGCTGTTGGTCTCCGGTACGCGGAGCACCTCGAAGCCGAGCAACGACACAATATTGGGATGATGCAGGGCGCTTAGCATCTGGCCAGCTTGCTGGAAGCGTGCCAGGAAGTTGGGATCGGCCTGCAAATCGCTGTGGAACAGCTTGAGCGCTACCACCTGGTTGCGCTCAAGGTCGTAGGCCATCCAGACCTCGCCCAGGCTGCCACTGCCCAGTTGCTGCTGTAATCCATATCTGCCAATGCGGCGCGGGATGGTGCTCATAGCAACCCCCCTCTGTTCAGGATGGTGGTTATCCTACAGTGTGTATGCTCTCTCCCTGAAATAGAACACGGTCGCAAGCGCCCATTTTTGTGAGGATAGCGCTGCGCTGCTTCCCTGCCCAAGCGGAGCGCCCGAGGGCGAGAGTGGCCGTCAACCAGCCCAATGCCCATCCATTGCCTTCCCGTGAGTACTATACCAGATGCGGGACAACCATGCAATGAGATCATACCAATGTCTCTGGGTCAGCTTCTTTACAAGCTTCACGACAAAACTCTTTTTGATAGAAATAATTTTATCGATCATAATAATATTTTTGTTGCCTTCCCTCTGGAGAACCCCCTATGTGCGTCCTACCCTTATGGGATGGGAGAAAGGTCCCACCACTGGCCCGACCGCTGGCCTGCTTGTGGCAGAGAGGTCACTGCTAGGCAGTGCCGCTTGTTTGCGATATAATGCCTCTGTCCGTTAGAGAACGACGGGGGCGAGAAGTCAGGGAGATCGTGTGTGCGTCTCAGTCTACAAGATGTCAAGAAGCAGGTCTACCGTCGCGGCGGCGAACGCTATCTAGCGCTGCGCTGGCTGCAGCCGGGAGAGCTAGGTGCCGAGATCGCGCAGCTCCTCGCCTACTATGAAGGGCTGCTCGGGCAACCGCGACGGGCCTTTTCTCTAGATGAAGCGCGTGCCTGTATTGGTGACTATCGTCTTGCCGACGGTCTGATAGCCGTTCTTGGAACCTGGTACACCTGGCAGCAGCCGGCCTGGACCGACGAGCTGAACCACCTCGCCGCCGGTGAGCAAGCGCTGATGGCTCTCCAACAAGCGGGCATTTCCTCCTCTGTTCAGCTCCGTCTTGCGCTCTTCGACTATGTCAACAGCAGCTACGACGGTTTTCTGGCCGGCAGCGAACGCACGGCGGCCCTCACAGCCTTTGCGGCCCGTTTCTCTCTCTCGCTCCCCGAGCTAGATCGGCTGCTCATCCTCGACAATGAGGACGAGGCCCGTCTGGTGCGAGTGAGCGAAAGTGTTCCCCAGCTGGCGCTGATCGTCGCCCATTACAACCAGGCTATCTTTGAGGCAGCCTTGAGCAGCGCGGCTCGGGTGACCTTTCTCCTCGACTGTCAGGCGTTGAGGGCTGTCGAGCCGGTCGGCCTGGGAGCGGTGATCAAACGCTTCTGCTACCTGGCGCGCCGTCTGGGCGTCTATTATGATCTGGATTACGCTGCTGAGCTGGATGGTGATCCTCTGCCGCTCTCCGATAGAGATCAGCCCGCGCGTCTGCGCTTGACCTGTTATGGTCCCCAGGAAATGACAGGCCTCCCTCAGCAGTATGGGCAGCGACTGGCCCGTCTCTGTCGCTTGCTCCTGGAGTACGCTCCGTCTCCCGCGACGGGCACAAGCGCCCGTCGGCGCGGGCGCAGCGGTGAGCGACTGCGCAAAGCCATTGTGGCTGCCGAGGCCCTGGTCTATCTAGGCGAACGAGCCTATCACCTGCCCCTGGACCCCGCTCTGCTCTCCCTGCTGACCTTGCCAGAGGAGGACCAGACGGGACGGCCAGCCGAGGCGGGCGAGCCTCTCTTTGACAGCGAGCTGGAAAGCACCTTCGCCGCTGCCTTCCAGGCGCTCGAACGTGGTCCGGGTCAAGGACTGGAAGGCTGGTGCCTGGAGCGTGAGCCTGAGCCGCTTCTGCTGCGAGAAGGCATCTTTATCCCCGATTTTGCTCTTTCACGAGGACAGCAGCGCCTTTATGTCGAGATCCTGGGCTTCTGGACACCTTCTTATCGAGAACGTAAAATACAGAAATTGCAGCAGTTGCAAGGACGTAGCGATATTATTCTTCTCGTACCTCGCGAGGCGCGGGCAGCCTTTGCCTCCCTGGAAGGAGCCTTTCCTATCGTGAACTACGATGGCCAGGTGGCCCTCAGCGATCTCCTGCATCTGCTCCGCAGCCGTTACGATGACTTCCCCGGGCGCCTGGCCCTCCTCGATCGAGAGGCGGTACGGCAGCAGATTCGTCGGGAGAACTTCATTGCTGAGCGTGACTGCTACACCTTGCTGCGCTGCTACCGGCGGACTGAGCTGGAACAGGCAGCAGCGGTCATCAGTGATCAGAGTATTCGCTTTCTTCCTGGCGTTGGTCTCTATACGTGTGAGTGGTTTGAACGCTTTGCCGCCTCGTTCGTAAAGTGGGTAGAAGAACGTGGTACAACGGCCTGGAGCGCTGTAGCGGCTGAGCTACGCCTGCGATGGCCATGCCTGGTGGACTGCGATGATGCGGCCCTGGAGGCCCTGCTTGAACAGCTTGAAGGCGTGAGCGTCGAGCACAGCTCCATCTTTGAGACACGGATCACCTATAGAGGCGTAGAGAGCACAACTACAACCGAGGCCACCAGCGCCAGCAGCGAACCACCGTCGGTCGCCATCCTGCCAGCGGAGCGGCCTACGCGTGAACGCAAACCGCGTTCCGGCGCGGGAAGCTCGGGCGAAAAAGAGCGTCGCCCGCGTGCCTCTCAGGATCTAGCGCAGCCTGATCTCTGGGCTTGAGCAGGGCACGGCAGTGCCACCATCTCTGTTCTCTGCTTGCTGGGTAGTCAGAATAACAAGGGAATTGCTTCTTAAGGATAGAGAATGGACGTCAATGAGCTTCTAGGCGTGACGCTTGGCACATGTACACTGGAGCGGATCATTGGGCGGGGCGGCATGGGAGCTGTCTTTCTGGCACAGCAATCGCGGCCTGTGCGCACAGTCGCCGTCAAGGTGCTGATTCCTTCCCTCAGCTACGACCCTGAAGAGCAACGCAATTTCTTAGAGCGCTTTCGACGCGAAGCTGATACTGTTGCTCGTCTAGAACATAAAAATATTCTTCCTATCTATGAATATGATGAGGCACTCGTTGGCAACGAGCGACTGGCCTACCTGGTCATGCCCTACATGCGTGGGGGAACGCTGCGCGACCGTATCGATGAGATGAAGCGCGAGGGGCGGCACTTTGATCTGCGCATCATCGTCAGCTACATGAGCCAGCTTGCTGATGCTCTCAACTATGCCCACAACTTCGGCATCGTCCACCGCGATGTCAAGCCGGCGAACCTGCTCTTCCATCTAGACGGGCGCTTGCTTTTGAGCGACTTCGGCATTGTGCGCCTGGAGACCTTACCGGCCTTGACCGCCATTGGTGATTTTCTAGGGACCGTTGAGTACGCCTCGCCTGAGCAGGTCAGCACCAGCGAAGTCGATCATCGCTCTGACATCTATTCGATGGGGGTCGTACTCTACGAACTTTTGACCGGTGAAGTGCCCTTCACTGGTACTACGCCCTTTATCGTCATGAACAAGCACCTGAGCGAGCCTGTGCCTTTGCCGAGCCAGAAGCGTCCCGACCTGCCACCGGCGGTTGAAGAGGTCGTTCTCAAAGCCCTGGCCAAGCGTCCCGAAGATCGCTATCAGAGTGCGCTAGAGCTGGCTGCCGCCCTGCGCAGCGCTGTACTCGGGGCCTTACCCACGCCTGCTTCGGGCGTATTGCGCATCAGCGGCAATGCTGACAACAGCGATCTGACCGTTGCCGAGCCGGTGAGAGAGGCTGTGAGAGAGGCCGTGAGCGAGGCTGTGAGCGAGGCCGTAGGGGCGAGGCCGAAAGGCTGGGAGGGAGGCGCCCCCCCAGCAGGGCGCGCCCCCTGGCAGCAAGGGCCGCGACCCTGGGAATGGCCTTCGCAACACCAGGTTCAGGAGCAGTTCACGCCGCCTGTTTCGCCGGATGAAGAGACCGAGCCAGCCCCGATCTTCCACGAGGGGCGGCGTCTCTTTTACTATAGCCTAATCCTCATCGCCCTGGTGGCCCAATTCCCGATTCTGGCCCTGCTCTACGCCCTCAGCAGCGGCAAGGGCGTGTTGCTGGCTGATCTCGGGGTCTTGCTGGCCACGGGTATCAATCTGCTGGCCCTCGCCGCCCTTGGATTCTGCGGCGTCACACGCTCCTCTCTGCGCAACGTCAGAGGAGCCATCTACCGCACCAGTGCGGCCTCGCTGGTTGCCTTGGCGGGCGCCACGCTCCTGGTTGGCCTGGCCGATGCCGCCGCTCCCTGGCTGCCACTGCTGGCCTATACCCTACTTTTAGGCAGCAACATCTATGCCGTGCGTCAGCTGGGGCAGGTCGATGTGGCCCATGACCAGGTCGAGGTTGCTCCAGTCCATTGGCGCGCCGCTGCTGAGGCGGCTCTCACCGGACTCTTGCCTCTTACTATCATCTTGATTCTGACGTTAGCCACCTCGGCTCAGCACCTCTTTGCTTCCAATTTGCTCAACATGCTTGGTTTATTGCTTATTGCACTTGTAGCTGCTCCAACGCCAGGCGCGGTGGTGTCTATTGAGACGCGCAGACTCTCCACAGCCTCCTTCATACGCACCAGTGCCTGTGCAGGCCTCTTCATGTTTCTCGCTGCCTTCCTGTTCGCCTCCGCCTGGGGATTACTCGTCGCGAGACAGAGCTGGTTCTTTGCCCAGTTTAATCCTCCCTGGATAGCCCTGCTCCTCTGGGCAGGTCTGCTGGCCCTGATCGGCTCCCTACGCGGCTTGCTCGATGCCTATCTCTACCTGCGCCTGACCCCCCACAGCCACTAAGACTGACTGGGCTGGTAGGGATGGCCCGGCCTCTCAACATTGACAAGCCTGGCTTGACGGAGACGGCGCTATAGGGTATACTGTCCCCAAAAACTAGAACAAATTTTCTAGCCGTCCCCAAAGCCTGAGCGCAAGAAAGGAAGCAGGTGACAGTTTGAACCCGAACCATCTTCGGCGAGCAGCGGAGTCCCTCCCTCTGCATCAGCTCCCGCACAGCGATGACGAACGAGAGAGCACAGTTCACGAGGAAGATGAAGCTTCCTGGAAGGAGGCGCGTCCCACCAGCGTTGTGCGCCGCTATCAGGTGTTAGCCGATGTGAAGACTGAGGTCGGGCGGGCTCGTGCCGATGCACTACCGGAGAGTAGTCTTGTCAGTACACGGCGTAGCGCTGCTCAACGTCAGAGTGAAACAAGAACACCCACGCCAGCGCGCCGCCGTGCCAGCGAGCGTCAGCCTGCGGTGAACCCGGCAGTCGCTGCGCCGGAGCGGGCGCGGGAGCGGCGCACCGAGGAACCGCTCCGGTCAGCACCGTCACCCCAGCAAGCCGGGAGGCGCTATCACTGGCTGCTGTGGCTGGGCCTCTTCTGGCTGGCGATGGTTATCGGCTGGGTCGTCCTGACCGCCCTGACCGGCTGGTGGCAGACCACGCTCGATGACTGGCGCTATGGGCGCCCACGCACCTTCCAGATCGATGCCGTGGTGGGGCATAACGATTCCCCCGCGAACCCGAGCCATTTTATTGCCTTGAATCTCAACCGCCACGTCGAGATTATCGAATTTCCTGGCGGCGATGCCACCAAAGCCCGTATCTATGTAGGGCCAGTACTGGTTGGGCCTGGGCAGGACCTGGCACCAGTGACTCTCAGCTTCCAGGATGTCAACGGCGATGGCAAGCCCGATATGGTTGTGACCATCGAAGGCAGCCACTTCTTCTTCATCAATGAGGACGGTTCCTTCCGCCCCGCTCGACCTGGCGAGCCACTCAGATTCACCTCTTCCTGATGTGGACCGATGTGGACCGCGCTTTCTCGGCCCCGGGGCGGGGTCCAGCGCCTCTCACCGGGAGAGAGCTGGTCAGGGCCAGCACCCTCTCCCCCGGCCCGGGAGGCAACGAGCCGCTTGGTGCTGCAGCGCACCTCTTTCTTGCCCTATCACAGGGCGAGCAAGCCCGACGAGAGTCAGCTGTCGCGCTCCGATGGAGCGGCTGCTCCCACAGCCTGCAGCGCTGGTGGCTGCCGATGCTGGTGACCTGGGAGCTGAAATTCGGGCACAACACTGACTTCTGCGGCAGCTGGGACGTGATAGACACGCCCTTCAGCGCTTTCCTTATTGGAAGGTTCAGGACGTAATGCGAGAATAGCGAAAATGATTATCCATGAAATGAGTAGTATCAGAAGCGTCCAATATATAATAGTTTGGCTTAGCAGAATAGCGAGACCGCTCATGGGCACATCCCTTAGAGATTTGGATACGCTGACATTCTCGTAGACGATAACCAGACGACAGCTTAACGATGGCTAGACCAAGGTACCGCCGTAATCGTTGGCTGCAGGTGTCGAGGGTTTCAAAAGGACAGAGGCGAGCTGGCCTCGCTCTGTCGAGCGTTGTGCCTTCTTCTCCCTCCTGTGCTGATAGACTTTAGAGAAGCAACCGACCGTGCAGACTCCCCAAGATTTACAAACGTATCCTGCTCTCAAAAGTTACGTAGGAGGAGAGCATTTTTCTCCCCTCGATAGGCGGTGGCCAGCGCGTATAAAATGCAGACCGCTGCTCCTGATGGCGAGGAATAGGTCTGCCGGCGCCTGGCCTGTGGAGAAAGTCGTGGTCCTGCTTGCCTCAGCATCCGCTGTCTGACAAGCAGGCGTGATCTCTCTAGTAAGATAGACCTGGGGAAAAGCACTGCTTTGACGGGCAGTGCTCAATCAAGCTGAATTGAGCGCCCCTTCCCTGCTTGTCTTCCCCTTGGGAGAGGAGCATAATAGAAGCGGATGCTTCCGGTGAAAGGTCGCCTGAGTCTGGTAAGGAGGGAGTGCATGGAGCGTGTTGACTGGCAGCGTGTTCGAGATATTCTCATTAGCATTGTCTGCATCTGTATTCTAGGTTGGTTAGGATGGAGCATTTCCGGCCTCTTTCTACATGCCCTGGTGCTGCTCCTGCTGGCCATGGCCATAGCTTTTCTTGTCTCGCCGCTTGTCGACAAGCTCCAGCGCTTTGGTCTGCCGCGCTCGCTGGCCACGCTGCTCGTCTACGTTGTAGTATTGGTAGTTGTCGGAAGTCTCTTCTACGCCTTGCTCTTTGCCCTCATCCGGCAGGCTCAGACCTTCTCGGTGACCATCCAGAATTATGCCTATCAGCTGCCTGAGCTGTCGGCGAAGCTGCAGAAATTTCTTGTTGACCAGGGCATTCCGCAAGAAAAGATCGACAGCGTCTTAACGCAGATCGAGGTACAGGCGACCGACTTCGCGCGTTCGCTGGTCAACAATATTCTGGGGTTTCTCTTCACCCTGACTGATCTCATTGTCAACGTTGTCCTGGTGACGGTCCTCAGCTTTTACCTGACCCTGGATGGCAAACGTATCCGCGACAGCCTTTTCAAGGTGGTGCCGCGGCGTTCGCTACCTCACTTTCTCCTCTTCGAAGATGCCCTCAATCGCGTCGTAGGCAACTATATCCGCGGTCAGTTGACGCTGGCGGTCATCATTGGGGTGCTGGCGGGGCTGGGCTGCGCCACTCCCTGGCTGGGACTCAAAGACTATGCCTTGATTGTGGGGGCCCTGGCCTTCCTCTTTGAGACCATCCCAATGGTCGGTCCGGCTCTGGCCTCGCTGCCGGCAGTGGCCATCTCCCTTCTCTTGCCCGAGCCATTTCCTCGCACCTTCGTGGTCATCAGCTACTTCGTGATCATCCAAATCGTGGAAAGCAATATCCTGGGTCCGCGCATCGTGGGCCATGCTGTAGGGCTGCATCCGGTGGCCTCGATCCTGGCCTTGATCATCGGCGCCCAGCTCTTCGGAGCCTTCGGTGCCCTGATTGCGACTCCAATTGTGGCCGCCGCCTGGGTGGTGGTCACCAGCATCTACCGCTCCCTGGTGAAGGGAGAGAGCGCCGAACAGATCTTGACCCCGCGCCGTCAGCCCTGGGTCTTACGTCGGCGCCGCGCTCAGCAGCAGCCGGGCCTGACCGGCGAAGCCAAGGTTGCTCATGGTCTGCGCACTACAGGGGAGGCAATCCTTGATCAAGGGATAAACCGTGTCAGCGCCGCTCCGGCTATCAAGAAGGGGATTGACCTGGAGGAGAAGATCGAACAGCTCGACCTTCTGCGCTCCTTCCCTGAGCCGCAGGAACAGCGCCACACGGTTGTTCAGGGTGAGCAACAGGAACAGGATGAACCTGTCGAACGCTAACAGGGGCAAGCGGACCGCTTTAACCAAGCGCCCCAAAAGCTTTGCGAATAGCGTCCTCGCCTTCTGGACTCACCAGTGCGAAGATCTCGTCATCTTCCTGGATCACGGTCTCGGCGTTGGGGATAATAGGCTGGTTATTCCGCACGATCAAAGCCAGGTTGCTATTGCGCGGCAGGTTGATCTCGCGTAGGGTCTTACCGATCGTGGGCGACTCCGCTGGTATGCGCAGTTCGACAAAGTCAAGGCCCGCCCTGCGTAGCTTCATGAGCGGCACAAAGCGTGTGGTAGGTATCTCCGCCTCGATGAGCGAGAGAATGGCTTTAGTTGGACTGACGGTGATATCGATGCCGAGTTTCTGAAAGATCTTTTCGTGCTTCGGGTTGTTGAGCCGGGCTATGGTGCGATTGACGTTAAAACGTCGCTTGGCCATCTGGCAGATGACCAGGTTGTCATCGTCTTCGCCGGTGACGGCGATGACCACATCCGCACGCTTGGCACCGGCATCTTCCATGACGCGCGCTTCGCAGGCATCGCCACGCACGACGGCCTCCCCCAGCTCTTCACTCAGCGCCTGGTAGCGCGCGGCGTCCTTCTCAAGGAGCAGAACCTCATGTCCCTGGTTCAGGAGCGTTTTGGTGAGGTAGTAGCCGATGTCGCCACCGCCTCCGATGATGATATACATAGAGCTATCCTCTATTGTTTCTCGTCTTGTCGCGCTGCTTTTGCCGCTGTAGGCTCGCTGAGGAGGACCTCAGCCAGCATCTGCGCCCCTATCGTTGTGGGACAGAAGGTCTCCAGTCCCAGCTCATGATAGGTGCGCTCCCGAATCGGGTCATAAATACGGCAGACGACTTTTTTAACGTGGAAGATCTCCTTGGCGATCTGGCTCGCCATAATGTTGCGATTATCGCCATTCGTGACTGCCGCGAAGGCGTCGGCTTCCTTGATACCGGCGCGGATCAGGATGTCCTCATCGACCCCGTTGCCCAGGATGGTCTCGCCCTTGAAGTCGGGGTCAAGACGCTGAAAGGCTTCGCTGCTATAGTCGATGACCGAGACCTGGTGACCCGCGCGATCCATCATATTGGCCAGCGTTGCGCCAACGCGGCCACAACCGAGGATCACTATTTTCACCTGTTGCCTCCTGATCTGTGGTGAGGGCTGGGGTCCCTCCAGCCAGTAGTACCAGCCTTGGCTCGCTGACTGACCAATGCCGCACCTCTCCGCTCGTGGACAGGTGCGCATAGCGGGGAAACCCACCAGACGATATTATATCATTGCTGTGCCAGCCTGTACGCTCTCCCTGACCGGGCCTTCTGCTGCCAGACTCCCCCGGAACGGGCTTCTCTCTTGTCGAGAGAGCTGAGCATGGTACAATAAGGCCCATGAAGCAAGGTTATCTCTTGAAGAAGATTGACGAGCGCCAGGTCTGGGATAGCTTTCTGGAGGAACACGACGGCCACCTGCTGCAAAGCTGGGGCTGGGGTGAGCTAAAGGCCGAGGCTGGCTGGCAACCCCTGCGTCTGGCGCTCTGCGAGCGGTCGACGGGACGCATGGTGGCTGCCGCTCAGGTGCTTTGCCGTGGCGCTCCCCAGATGCCGTACTGGTGTGGGCATCTGGCCTATATTCCTCGTGGCCCGGTGCTCGACTGGTCTCATGAGGAAAGCTGCAGCGCTTTCTGGACAGCCCTCCATCGCTTGCTGCGTCGACGTGGAGCCTTAGCCCTGCGTCTGGAGCCACCGCTGCTGGCCGGCACTGAGCTGGGAGAGCGAGTGACACGCCACCTGCTGACCTCCGGCTTCCGCCCTGTGCGCGCCATTCAGCCGCTGCGCACAATCATAGTTGATCTAGGCGCTGACGAGGAGACACTCCTGGCACGTATGAAGGAGAAGTGGCGCTATAATCTGCGTCTGGCCGCCCGACGAGGTGTCAGAGTGCGCGAGGCTCAGACCCTTGAGGATGTGCGCGCCTGGTATGAGCTATTGAAGATCACGGCAGCGCGCGATGGCTTTGGTATCCATCACTACGAGTACTATGAGCACGCCTGGCTGATTCTCGCTCCCCGCAATCAGCTTGATTTGCTGCTTGCCGAGTATGAGGGACAGCTCTTAGCTGGGATCTTTGTAGGACGCATGGGGCGTGAGGCGCTCTATCTCTATGGGGCCTCCAGCAATGAGCTGCGCCAGCTGATGCCCAATTATTTGCTTCAGTGGGAGGCAATGCGTCGGGCCCGCGCCGCTGGGGCTGTCCGTTACGATCTGTGGGGTATTCCTGAAACCGAAGACGAGTACGAGCCGCTGGCAGGTGTCTACCGCTTCAAGCGCGGCTGGGGTGGCGAGGTAGTACGCTTCCTCGGCGGCTACGAGTACGTTTATCGCCCGCTCAGCATGAACCTGGCGCGGCGCCTCCTTGGCCAGCGTCTTGCCCTCTAGGCAGACACCCGCTCTTTCTCTCGCTCTTCCCTGTATTGCCCTCCCCCTCAGCTCCATTGCGGCTTCTTCTGGCCTCGCCTCTCCCCAACCTGTCACCTTCAGGCTGGCTGATCCGTGTCTCTGGAAGAGAGAACCAGGCCGAGAGAACATGCTTTTGCTGAGCGGACGGCTGGTGAGGCGTGGCAGACATGTTCTCCCTCCCTGGACTTCTCTCTCAGAGAGATGTGGATCTTTCAGAAGTGGCTTGGAGGGCAAGAGCAGGTTACTCGCTAGCGAGACCTGCTCTGCCCTGTTGGCCTGCATAAGCGGTTTCACCTAAGGAGGCGACATGTCCGGCGAGCGTGGATGTTTATTCAATTCACTGCTCTTTCTCATAATCGTCTTTGTGCCAGTTGTTGGCCACATTATCGAGACATTCATGATTTTAGAGGATGATCATTCAACCGCTGGCAAGCTCCTCTGGCTGGCGGTTATCTGGTTCATCCCGTTCCTTGGGCCGTTTCTCTACCTGCTCTTTGGTCAGCGGCGTCATCATGTTGCCTTTGGCCAGCCGAGCTATGGGACGCGCTAAGACTGAGAAGGGAATGGGGGCGTGACAGATGGGGCCTCGCGCAGCATGGCCCACAGGCGCAGGCCCTGGCCGTGGGGAATCGGCGACTCGCTGACCACGCGGAAGCCATGCCTCTCGTAAAAGCCGACGTTGCGCGGATTCTGGGTTTCCAGGTAGCAAGGGAGGTGGCGGGCGTCGGCCTGCTGGAAGACAACCTTCAGCAAGGCGCTGCCGATGCCCTGGCCCTGGTAAGGGGGATCAACACCCAAGGCCCAAAGATACCAGTGTGGCCCATGTGTGTGCAGCGCATGCTGACGGGCGGCGTAGCGCTCGGCCAGGCCGATCCGCCAAAGGCTTCCCAGGCCGACGCGCAAGGGAGGAAAGCGCAGGCCGATGCTCAAGAGGCGCTCCAGTGTCGGGGTTGTCTCCCCGGGTGGTAGCCAGCAGGCGATCCCTTCCAGGCCCGGGGAGGCATAGACCTGACCGTAGCGCAGGCAATAGTGGACCGTCATGGCAAAAAGGCCGGGCAGCACAACGGCACGGCGCTTCTCCTCGGGGAGCACAAAAACCATCAGCGGATCACGTTGGAAAGCTCGTGCCAGAACCTGGCAAGCCTCGGCTGCCTGCTCCGCAGATAACAAGATTGGTTCAGATCTCGATTGATTCATAGCCTTCCTTTCGTCCTTCTCTTCGTGTCCATGCTAACCTGGCCTGCTCGTCTCCGCTCAGGTGGCAAGCAGCCTGGCGCGATCGGGAGGCAACCAGGCCGCAGAATAACCATTGCCATGCTGACCCTTGACAGCTCCAGCCATCTCCGCTATACTAACTAACAACTATAATGTACCCGAACAATTGAACCGACGCGGTTAGCGCTCTCATCAAGACGGGTGGAGGGAGACGGCCCTGTGAAGCCCGGCAACCCGCCAGCAGAGCTGCTGGCAAGGTGCCAATTCCGGCGGAACACTGTTCCGCAAGATGAGGGGAACCTGGCAATGATGCTAAAGACCCCTTTTCACAAAAAGGGGTTTTTTCTTGCCCCGCGTACCGGGCGGGTACGAGTGTGCTCACCAGTCGTCTAGCGGTCAAGCGAATCGAGAATAACGTTGACGAGGACGAGTAGACGTCGTGTGCGGCTACAGAGAGTCGGCGGTGCTGAGATGCCGGCGCTGCGGCGGCGTTGAAAATGCCCTCCGAGTTGCAGGTTGAAGGTCCGCGTTGGGCGGGCGAGTAGACTGTGCCGGGTGGCTCCGTTAAAAGCTGCAGTGTTGCGAGCGAGCTGCATCCTGGGCAAGACCCTGCCTCGGCTGGTTCGGTCAGCCAGGCAGCTGAGATCTGAGCCGGGCCAAGAGCAGCCAGGAAAAGGAAGTCGCCCGAGTTGTGCCACGCTCTGGTGCAAGGTCGTGGTTGAGCCTGGGGACCTGCGGCTTGGCAACACTCCAAGGTCAGCGTCGTGAGGCGCTGGCAAAACAGGGTGGTACCGCGAAGAGACTGTCCCTCGCCCCTGGGTAGGGTGAGGGTTTTTTTGTTCCCTTTTTGTTGCAAGGAGTGTGCACATGGTGGCTCGCGTCGAGCACAGCGTGGTGACAGGTACACAGCCTGCTCCTGTGAATCACTTGCAAAGCTATACCTTTGACTCGTTGCCGCTTCAGTACGGCGGCCATTTCGGCCCCGTAACGCTGGCGTACGAAACCTGGGGGCGCCTCAACGCGGCAGGCGACAATGCCATCCTGATTGCCCATGCCCTGACGGGCAGCTCGCATGCCCATGATCCTGAGCACCCGGACGACCCGAAGGCCGCCTGGTGGAACCCGCTGATCGGCCCGGGCCGGCCCTTCGATACGTCGCGCTACTTTGTCGTCTGCTCAAACGTGCTCGGCGGCTGCTATGGCAGTACCGGCCCTTCGTCGATCGATCCGAGCACAGGGCGACCCTACGGCATGCGTTTCCCGCTGGTCACGATCCGCGATATGGTCCATGCCCAGCGCCGCTTGATAGAGCACCTGGGCATTCGGCGCTTGATTGTGGCCGGTGGCTCGATTGGAGGACAGCAGGCGCTGGAGTGGGCAGTTTGCTACCCGGAACTGGTGGAGAAGGTCATCGTGGTGGCAGCGACGGCAGCGTTGACAGCCCAGGCTATTGCCTTCAGTGAGGTAGGACGCCAGGCCATTATGCTCGACCCGCGCTGGCAGGGTGGCGATTATCCACCCGGTCAAGGACCCGATGCCGGCCTGGCCATCGCGCGCATGCTTGGCATGATCACTTACCAGAGTGAAGAGGCAATGGAGCTGCGCTTCTCCCGTCGCCCGGCTCGCGCTGCTGAAGTGCCTTCACCGACCCGCACTCCAAGTCTGGGAAAGCGCTTCGATGTGGAGAATTATCTGTATTATCAGGGTAATTCCCTGGTGCGGCGCTTCGATGCCAATACGTATCTATATCTGAGCCGCGCAATGGATCTCTACGATGTCAGTGAGGGCTATTCTTCTCTCGATACGGCTCTTGCGCGTATTCGCAGCCGCGCGCTCTTTATTGGCATCCGCTCCGACTTTCTCTTTCCGGCGGCGCGAGTCCGCTGGCTGGCCGAGCGTGTTCGAGCGCTTGGGGGAGAGGCCACGTATGTTGAGCTGGATTCTCCTCATGGCCATGATGCTTTCTTGAAAGAGTGGGAGCAGATGAATGCTGCTCTGCGCTGGTTGGAAACCTGATCCAGCCCCGCGTTGCCGGGCGCCTGTTCCCTTGTCCGAAGCGTTGTTGGTTCTTCCGTCCGTCCCTACGGTGGCGGCCTGTCGTTAGATCTGGTTTTCTCAGGAGTAGATTCTCTCATGGCACTGAACAGCAATCGTAGTTATGGTTTTGAGACGTTGGCGTTGCATGCAGGTCAGGAAACGGCTGATAGCGCCACTGGTGCCCGGGCCGTTCCTATCTATCAAACAAGCTCGTTCGTGTTCGATAGCCCGGAGCACGCTGCCGATCTTTTTGCGCTGCGCAAGTTCGGCAATATCTACACGCGCATTATGAATCCTACCCAGGACGCCTTCGAGCGCCGGATCGCAGCGCTGGAGGGTGGTGTGGGGGCGCTGGCAACCGCTTCCGGCCAGGCGGCGGAGACGCTGGCCATTCTGACCATTGCTGAGGCAGGCGATGAGGTGGTCTCCTCCACCAGCCTCTACGGCGGCACCTATAATCTCTTCCGCTACACGTTGCCGAAGCTCGGCATCACGGTGCGCTTCGTCGATAGTCGTCACCCGGAGCAGTTCCGTGCTGCGATCACTGAGCGCACCAAGGCGATCTACGCTGAGGCTCTGGGCAATCCCCGGTTGGACATGCTCGATATCGAAGCTGTAGCTGCCATTGCTCATGAGCATGGTGTCCCCTTAATTGTTGATAATACCTTGCCCACGCCCTATTTGTTGCAGCCGCTCAAGCATGGGGCCGATATTGTAGTTCATTCAGCAACCAAGTTCATTGGCGGACATGGCACCTCCATCGGCGGGGTGATTGTCGATGGCGGCAAGTTTGACTGGAGCAATGGGCGCTTTCCGGCCTTTACTGAGCCTGACCCTTCTTATCATGGCCTGCGCTATGTCGAGGCCTTTGGGCCGCTAGCCTACATTATCAAGGCCCGTGTGCAGCTGATGCGCGATATAGGCGCCTCCATCAGCCCTTTCAATTCCTGGCTTTTCCTGCAAGGTCTGGAGACCCTGCCCCTGCGCATGGAGCGTCACAGCCAGAATGCCCTGCGTATCGCTGAGTTTTTAGAAGGTCACCCGGCGGTGAGCTGGGTCAGCTACCCTGGTTTGCCCAGTCATCCTCAGCATGAGCTGGCTGTGCGCTATCTAACGCATGGTTATGGGGCTATTCTGGGCTTCGGCATCAAGGGAGGGCTGGAGGCCGGTAAAATGCTGATCCGCCATGTAGAGCTGTTCTCTCATTTGGCGAACGTGGGCGATGCCAAGTCGCTGATCATCCATCCGGCCAGCACCACTCATTCGCAGCTGACACCCGATGAGCAGCTGGAAACAGGCGTGACCCCCGATTTTATCCGCCTTTCGATTGGGCTGGAGACGGTTGAGGATCTGATTGAGGATCTGGATCAGGCGTTGCGAGCGGTCTCGACTAAGCTCGGCGAGCCGCTTGGTGTTGCGTAGGACGAAGCGAGGCAAGCAAGAGGTGCCTCGCCTGGGAGATAAAGGGTGATTGTCAATGGATGTTGAGTGTTCGCTCTGTGTGCTAAAGTTCGGTGGTACCTCTGTTGGCAGTGGCGATCGTATTCGCCGCGTTGCTCAGATTGTGGCTCAGGCGGCCAGTAAAGCTCTCAACGAGGCTGCGCCTTTTCCCGTCGTTGTGGTCTCAGCGATGTCGGGCATTACGGATCAGCTGCTGCGCATCGCCCATCATGCCCGGCGTGGTGAGAGCCGCGAATGGCGTCGCGAGTTGGCGGCTCTACGTGAGCGACATCTGCAGGCCGCTGAGAAGGCTGTCCTTGATGGAAAGCGTCTGGCAGAGCTGAACGCTGCTCTAGAGCAGGCGCTGGCCGGGCTGGAGCGTGAGGCCGCTGGCTGCGAGGACTATGTTGACGCAGTGGCTGCCTGGGGAGAGCGCCTGTCAGTGCTCTTGCTGGCTGCCGCCATCAATGATCTCAGCCTGCCGGGAGTAACAGCAGCCCCGGTGCGTGAAGAGGTCATTGTAACGGGAGAGCCGCAGGGCAGCGCGCCGAGCGAGCCGGGCGCTGTCATTGGCGCAGAGCCTCTGGAAGAGGAAACGCGTGAGCGTGCGCAGCTGTTGCTCCAGCCACTGCTCCAGAAACGGATGGTACCGGTGGCGCCGGGCTTCATCGGGCGCACGCGTGCTGGTCTGGTCACAACCCTGGGGCGCAACGGCTCCGACTATTCTGCGACCGTCATTGGGGCCGCCATTGACTGCGGCGAGGTGGCTATCTATACCGATGTGGACGGGGTTATGTCTGCCGATCCGCGCATCGTTGCCAATGCGCGTCTGCTGCCGGCCTTGACCTATGCGGAGGCGGCGCGCCTCTCCTGGTTTGGCGCGAAAGTCTTGCATCCGCGCACCCTGATCCCGGTAGCCCAGCGCAATATCCCCGTGCGCGTGCGTAACACCTTCCGTCCTCAGATGCAGGGCACGCTCATTGGACCAGAAGGCAAGTATCACAGCGGCGCTACGGCCATTACTGTACGGCGGCGTCTGGCTCTGGTGACTGTTGAGAGTACCAACATGTTTGGTGCGCCCGAGAACGCTGGTCAGGTCTTTGCCCTGGCGGCTCATGTCGGGGCGGCCCCCGTGGCCATCTGCTCCTCCTCTGGTCATCATCTCTCGTTCATGGTCGAAGAGCAGGCCGCGGCCTCGGTCGTCTCCTTGCTTCAGCACGACCTGGGTCACTGGCGAGTGAGCTGTCGCCCGGGCCTGGCGACCTGTGCCTGCCTCGGCTCTGGTTTCACGAGCGATCCAATGAGTCCAGCCCGGGCCATCAGCGCGCTAGCGCGCGAGCGTATTCCTATTATCTCCCAGGGTGCTTCCGAGCAGGGCATTATTCTCATCATTGAGGATGGCGACAGCGAGCGTGCTCTGCGCTGCCTCCATCGCGATTTGATCGCGCCGGTGATTCCTCTGGTGCGCCATCCGGCTCATGGAAAGCGTCTGGAGGCGCTGAAAGCCCGCTAGGATAGAGAGGACGCGCGAGTAGAAGGCATGGGCAAAGGAGGATGCCTTGACGATGCAACAGATACAACAACGTCTTCCGGTGGCGGTGCTCGGGGCGACTGGCATGGTAGGGCAGCGCTTTATCGAGCTATTACAAGGCCATCCCTGGTTTGAGCTGGTAGCCCTGGCGGCCTCTGACGTGCACGGGGGCCGCCCCTATGGCGAGGTAGCGCGCTGGCGTCTTGGGGGCAGCATGCCGGAGCAGGTAGCCCGACTGCCGGTTTTGCCTTGTCGTCCGGAGGCTCTGCCCGAGGTCAAGATTGCCTTCTCGGCCCTGCCGGCTGAGATTGCTGGCGAGGTCGAGGCCGCTTTTGCACAGGCTGGCGTGGCCGTCTTCAGCAATGCCAAGACCTATCGGATGGAACCCGATGTGCCGCTGTTGGTTCCCGAGGTCAATGCTGAGCATGCCCTGGCTATCCAAGAGCAGCGCAAACGCCGGGGCTGGAGCGGCTGCATTGTGACCAACCCCAATTGTTCGGCCACCCCGTTGGTGATGGCGCTCAAGCCCTTGCA
This sequence comes from Thermogemmatispora sp., assembly GCF_019683635.1. Classification (GTDB taxonomy): domain Bacteria; phylum Chloroflexota; class Ktedonobacteria; order Ktedonobacterales; family Ktedonobacteraceae; genus Thermogemmatispora. The sequence goes on from NZ_JADGIA010000019.1 coordinate 31,302, forward strand.
GCAAACCTTTGGCATACGGAAAGTTCTGGTCACGACGCTGCAGGCGATTTCGGGAGCTGGCTATCCGGGTCTACCTTCCTACGATATTCTCGACAATGCCATCCCCTTCATCTCTGGTGAGGAGCCGAAGGTTGAGAGCGAGACGCTCAAGATGCTGGGCGAGTGGCGTGAAGCGGGTGGTTTCAGCATGGCGCCATTGATTGTGAGCGCGCATTGCAATCGTATTGCCACGCGCGAAGGCCATCTGGAATGCGTGAGTGTCGAGCTGGAGCATCAGGCCTCGCCTGAAGAGGTGATCGCGGCCTGGGAACATTTCCTGCCTGAACCTCAACGTCTGCAGCTTCCAAGCGCCCCTGTGCCGCCGCTGATCTATCGTCGCGAGGAAGATCGTCCACAGACACTGCATGATCGCGATGCAGGTCGAGGAATGGCGGTCACTCTGGGGCGCCTGCGTCCCTGTCCCATCTTGGGCTATAAATTTGTCGCGCTGGGCCATAATACCATCCGCGGTGCGGCGGGCGGCTCCCTTTTAAATGCGGAGCTGTGTGTCAGCAAGGGCCTGCTTTGAGAGCGTCTGGCTTCGGCTGAGCAGAGAGCGGGACGGACTAAAGAGCGAGCCGGCGAGCCAGGAACTGAGGATTTCCGGGTTCGCCGGCTTTGCACTTCAGCCTGCCTCTCCCTCTGGCCGGCGGCAGGCCGGGATTATTGACCTGTCGCTGCCAGTGTGGCCTGGGTGCGAATCAGATCGGGAATCAGGTATTGGGCATTGGGGCTGCCTAGCCCGGTCACGGCATCCCAACCTGTTCCAGCAAGGTAGCCAGGAACATTCACCCCCTGGTGAACGCTGTTATCCCCCACGGTAATATCGTGGAAATCGCGCTGATAGTTCGCGGAGGTTGCCAGCGTATACAGGGCTGGATTCAGAAAACCGAGTGGGTGACCGGCCATCTGATTGGCAATCGCCGCCAGCGCGGCCCACATGGGAGCGGAGGCGCTGGTCCCGCCGACCGTCTCCCAGACGCCGTTGAAGTAAAAAGCCAGATTAGTGCCCGGATCGGCAGCAGCGGCCACGTCGGGAACCCCACGCCGGCCCTGGAACGCTGCCTGCGCAGACGAGGGCAGCAACTTCTGATAGGATGGCTCCGAGAAAAGGGCGCTGAAGCCGCCGCCGCTCTGGCTCCAGCCAATTTCGTGAATCTGGGTCCCCTGGCGCAGCAGCGTTGTCCCTCCAACACTGGTTACCCAGGGCACATCGGCGGCGAAACTGGTCGTGGCCTTGGGCGAGAGCCGCGACATATTTAAATCGGCGTAGTCAGTGGCGCCTTGGTCTCCCGACGAGCTAAAGAAAGTCATATGCTCCTCTAACGTTGCCTTCTGGAGCAGGGTGTTCCACTTTTGCACCTCCTGCCGACCTGCGGCATCCTCCAGGGTTACCTCGGAAGCGCCCCAGCTTTGGGAGACAATCGTGCCCAGGTGGTGATCGATAGCATACTGGATCAGCTGGCGGAACTCGGGCAGTCCAACTGTGCCTTCCGTTTCGGCAACCGGGCTGACCAATACCACAATATTAGCCTCGGGGGCCAGAGCATGGATGATCTCTACATCGAGTTCGGTTTCTCCGGCCCAGCCGCTCTTATCGTGGTGGGGATCGTACTCTGCCTTCTGGATCGGCTGGATCACTTGAACCTTGGTGAGCGGCAGCTGAAAGCGACGGCTGAAGACATCGAGATCCTGTTGCAGGGTGGGACTACCGAACGAGACGATGTCAATAATGGTCTGGCCTTTACCGGTGTAGCCGCGCTGGATTAACGGCTCGAAGCCGTAGTATTGGCGAAGCTGGAGGGGAGTATAGCAGGTTACTTCGGAGCTGAAGAGGATAGGAGGGCAGCGCTCGGCTGCTGCGCTGGGGGTGGGAGCGCGCGGCGTAGCGGTCGCTGTAGAGGTTCTCTGTGAGCCTCCACTGATCCCAGGCAGACCCGTGCAGCCGCTGAAGGCAAGCCCGAGGGTGAAGGATATCAGTATCAACAGCTTGAGGAAAGGCTTTTGTTGGCCGTGGCCTTGCATCCCGCTCTCCTTCTGAAAAATATCCCTGTCTGCCGTGCTATGCCATGAGTGGGCGCCAACAGCGCAGCATCCCATAGCGGTTCACTGCAGCCCGATGCGAAAGCAGTATATCCTGATGAGCCAAAAAGGTCAATTCTTCTTCATAGTAGTTCCTCGTCCCTCAAAGGATGCCATCCGCCTGACGGCAAGAAGCGGCTATCGGACAGCCTGGTAGCGGTGGGAAGCTGACGAGAAGCAGGCGGTTAAGAAGACACCTACCGTGCGGTACTATGGTCCTAACAGTAGCAAGGCGCGCTTGACCGCTATCCTCTTTTCAGAGTACATTCAGGCATGATGACATAGAAAGATATCAATAAGAAGGCGCGCAACAACGCGGCTCATATTTTCAACGATAGGAAAGCAGCATGCTATCATTTAAGGACCGTCAAGACAGAGTCGCAGAAACGCAAGAACGAGCTGAGGAGCCGATTCGTATCCCTGGGCTAGTCACCCAGTTGTCGCCGGTTGAGCAACTCGCCTTTCCGGCTCAGTCGGTCTCCCTACCCGGTGCGACTGACCTGAGCGATGGCCGGCAGACGCCTCTCCCGGAGGTCGCGGGCGAGGAGGAAGAGAAGCAAACGGCCTTGCTGCCAGTAGCCAGAGCTGGGGAGGGGGCGGAGTACGCTACGCCCGAGACAGGGCAATTGCCAGAACTGCAGACGGCCCTGCTGCCGTTGGTCAGCTCCGCCAGCGCGAGCACGGCGCGTTCCCCGCTCATCATTCGTGGCGATGGCAAAAAAGCGCTCAGGCGTCAGGATGGGGCGCAGCGGCTTCCACGCAAGCGCTGGCATGTCCATGCGGCGGTCCTGGTCCTGGTTGCGCTGATTCTCACTGGTACCCTGCTCACGGTGCTGCCCGAGAGTCCTGTAGGAGCGCGGAGTGGGGGTGGACTCTTCCAGTCCATTATGAGCATGATCCCAAGCAACAGCGGCAGTTCCAGCACGCTGGATCTGGCCGCGATGCGCGCCGCCACGGCGACAGCTATTGTTCGTAGTGGGGTTGGTTACGATCCCGGTCCGAGCAACCCGACTGGCACAACATCGGGGCCAGTTGTTGGCAGCAACTCGGGTGACCCTTTCCCATACGGCCAGTGCACCTATTGGGCCGATTACCGCTATCACCAGCTGACAGGGGTGTGGGTGCCCTGGGGTGGCAATGCCGATGAGTGGGTGGCGGGAGCCAGGGCCAATGGCTGGATTGTCTCAACTCAGCCGCATATCCCCTCCATCGTTGTCTTGATGCCTGGCGTCCAGGGCGCGAATATCTATTATGGCCACGTTGCCGTCGCCGAGAGCCTGACTTCCGACGGCGGTGTCTACACAAGTAATATGAACTGGTACGCCAATGGCGGTGGCTGGGGAATCGTCTCCTACTATACGTTCTACCCCGGCAGCGGCGTCTACTTTGTCTGGATCTAGCCGCCAGACTTGCTGCGGGTAGCCTGGATGGATGGACCGTGCCAGCTGAAGCCAGCCCAAGCTCTGGCTGACTAAGCGGGCACACCGCCTGGATTTAGCTCACACGATAGCAGGAGGAGAGGCCGGTCGGGCAAGACAGACCAGCCTCTCCCTTTGTGCTCTCCTGACTCGCTGCCGTTTTCAATGCCTCTCGCTCCGTGTACATCGATCCATAAGCTGCTTGTTCTTTCTATGACTCCACTCCCCTGCGCCTTTCTCCCCTGCCAGACCTCGCTGAGCGTCCACTCCCTCTGGCCATGCCGCTCCATTCTCTCCTCGTGCTTGCCAGTCCTTCTGACAGCCTGACGACGCTGGCGGTCGCTGGAATTTCCCTTCAAATACAGATACAAGAGTTAATTAATGTCTGCTTGCTATTTAATATACTTTTGGTACAATATTCCTACCTGGCAGCAAGAATGCCTTGACCGTCAGCGGCCTACTGAGTAGAGTCAGACACATACCGAAGGCAACAGGTCTTACTCTAGCCAGATCGGGGAGTGTGTATGTCATGGTTGAAGGGTAGTCGAGACAGGACCGGTGGAGCGAGAATAGCGCAGCAACAGGCTGGCGAGCGGATCGGGGTGAATGGAGGTCCAGCGATGCTGGCCGAACGACAGTCTTCCCTGTCGGCCTCAGCGGCGGTTGATGGTTGCCCGCCGCTGACCCAGACTGTAGAAAAAGCGCCGCTCAAGCCGTCGACGGAAGGAGACAGACCGTCAGCCGTTTTGCCAGTGGTGCACAGTCCGGGGCGTCCCCCGCTGGTCATTCACGGCTCGCCGGCGGGAGGCAGCGGAGGAGGGCCGCCGGAACCGCGCCGACGCTGGTGGTTCCAGCTTGTCACCCTGAGTCTGGTCATATTGATGCTTCTGATAACGCTAATAAATGTTTTGCCGATAGGGCCGGGAGACGGCGGCCAAGGTTTCAACCCGCTGCGCTCGGTCATCAGCTTCATTCGCAATGGCCAGGACAACACCTATCAGATCGGACCCCAGGCGGCCACGGCTACGGCTGTCACGCAAGATGGCTACGACAGTGGGCCACTGCACTATCCCGGGCTGCCCTTGCAGCCGACAGAGGGGGATTTGAACCGTTTTGCCTATGGGCAGTGCACCTACTGGGCCAACCTCCGCTATCACGAGCTGACCGGCTACTGGGTGCCCTGGCAAGGAGATGCCTACCAGTGGGTAGCGGGAGCTGAGCAATACGGTTGGGTGGTCTCTTCACAGCCGCACGTTCCCTCGATTATCGTCTTGCAGCCAGGTGTACAGGGGGCAAGCGCCTATGGGCATGTAGCTGTAGTAGAGCGGATCAATCCCGATGGCAGCGTCTATACCAGTAACTACAACTGGTATGCCAATGGCGGCTGGAATCGTCTTTCCTATGCTACCTTCTATCCTGGCCCTGGCGTAGCCTTCGTCTGGCACCCATGATGCTCAGAGAGTCAGCTGGGCTGCTCAGCGGCTGACTCTGCCTCTATCTCCGCCCGGCTCTGCCAGCCGCGGCCAGCCGTGCGAAGCGTGCGCTGCGGCCAGCAGTGGACCGCGCTCATCAACTGGCCTCTTGCTTTGCTTCAGGGGCGACTGATTCGTCAACGCCCCCTGTTTGCCAGCCAGGAACATTGCGCACCCTTGCGAGAGAGACATACAATATGGCTGGGTCCGCTGTTATCAGGCGGGCGCAGACAGAAGGTCAGGCGAGCGAGCCAGCTGGCGATGCCGCCTGCCTGGCGATGCTGCCTGCAGTCGGCGGCATCCTGAACTCGCAAAAAAACTGATCTGGAGAGGAAAGCCCGATGCGCACCAAGATAACCATTGTTGGCGCCGGTTTTGTTGGAAGCACGCTCGCACAGCGTCTGGCAGAGCGCGACTATGCCGACGTAGTGATGTATGATATTGTGCCCAATATGCCGCAGGGCAAAGCACTGGACATGCTCCAAGCCGGCCCCGTTCTTGGCTATGATAGCCTCATCGTTGGCACCAACGATTATGCCGACACCGCCAACTCCGACCTGGTCGTAATCACCTCCGGCTTCCCGCGCAAGCCTGGCATGTCGCGCGATGATCTGCTGCGTAAGAATCAGGAGATCGTCACCCAGGTTGTGCAGGAAATCATCAAATACTCGCCCAACTGCATGCTCATCGTCGTCACCAACCCGCTGGATGCCATGGCCCAACTGGCCTACCATGTCAGCGGCTTCCCCCGCAATCGTGTCGTAGGAATGGCCGGAGTCCTCGACACCGCGCGTTTCCGCACCTTCATCGCCCAGGAGCTAAACGTCTCCGTGCGCGATGTCCAGGCTTACGTCCTCGGTGGCCACGGTGACACAATGGTCCCACTGGCTCGCATGTGTACGGTCGCGGGTGTGCCCATCTCGCAGCTGTTGCCTGCTGAGCGGATCGAGCAGATTATTCAGCGCACACGTGACGGCGGAGCGGAGATTGTCAACTTGCTCGGGACCGGCAGCGCCTATTTTGCTCCGTCGGCGGCAGTGCTGCAGATGATCGACTCGATCGTCCTGGACAAGAAGATGATCATGCCCTGCTCGGCCTACCTGCAGGGCGAATATGGTATTCAGAACCTCTTTGTCGGCGTCCCTGTGAAGCTCGGAGCTAACGGTGTGGAGCAGATCATCGAGCTAGAGCTGACAGAGGACGAGCGTGCCCTCCTGCATAAGTCGGCAGCGGCTGTGCAGGAACTCGTTAAGGTCATGGGCATTTAGCTATCCTCCGCGAGCAAGAGGGAGGTCATGTCAGAGGGCGGCAGGGCCGTCTAGCCTCCATCACTGCAGAGACGGGCGGCCCTGCCCTACCGGTAAGGAGAAGGTAGAGCTGAACCGGTGTGCAACCGTGCAGCTAATCCTCTTCCGCTTCCCTGTCTGGTTCATCCACCGCTGCCGAAGGAGGCTCCGCCCAGGTGGCACCCTCCTGATGGGCCGCTTCTTGCTCGCCCGAGGCACCAGCAACCACTAGAACGTACTCGCCTCGCAGCTTCTCCTGAGCGATTGTCTCTAGCAGAGAAGAGAGCGTCCCACGATAGACCTTTTCGAACATTTTGGTTAACTCATTGGCGAGAGCTGCTGGGCGATCGCCAAAGACCTCCAGGGCATCACGGAGGAGGTCAGTAAGCCGATACGGGCTTTCATAGTAGATAAGTGTGTAAGGCAAGTGACGATCAGCCTCCAGAAAACGCCGCCGCCGACCCGCCTTGCGAGGGGGGAAGCCTCGGAAAGTAAAGCTGTGCACCGGGAGGCCGGAAAGAACAAGGGCCATGACGAAAGCGGCAGGTCCGGGAATCATCGTCACCGGAATGCCGGCCTGGATGGCCCGCTGGACCAGAGTGTAGCCCGGGTCGGAGATGCCGGGTGTGCCAGCACTGGTTACTAGAGCCACTGACTTCCCCTGCTTGAGAAGGGCCTCAATCTGCCGTCCTGCTCGCTCCTCGTTGTGCTCATAGAAAGCGAGCAGTGGCTTGTGAATATCGTAATGCCTCAGAAGGATAGATGTCTTACGGGTATCTTCAGCGGCAATGACATCGACGCTGCGCAGAACCTCTAAGGCCCGCAAGGTAATATCGCCGAGATTGCCGATCGGAGTCGCGACGAGATAGAGTGTACTCATGCACTATGTCCACCTGTTATGAAACTGGCAGAGAGTTGGAGACTGCAGCCAGGCTAGCATCAGTGTACCAGTGCCACGGCTGGCTGGGCCAGACCGGGCTAGGAGCAATCAGGCGCACTGGCGGCAAAACCCCATTAGTAATATTGGGAGGGTCAGATAGGAGCTGACCGACCTGAAGCGTTGTAGTAAATGACAGTCTTGTGGCCATGCCAGAGGGCTGGGGCGGCGGAAACATGGTCGGCTGGTTGCTTGCCGTGGGGGATACGGCAGGAGGCTAATGGTCACTGCCAGCGCTGGCGCAGTGACTGAGTGCGACGGTGGAAAGGTGGAGAGAGAGATCCAATCTCGCTCTGATTGCAAGGGAAAAGTAAAACGAGCATTGATCATAACTCTGACTCGGAACCGATGCTTAACTGCTCAAGAGTATGCTGAAATATTGGCCGGCCAGAGAGATTATAATCGAGAGAGAGACTGTTTCGCTAGCACTGTAATCGTTGGACTTATTCCAGGTCTGAATGTGGGAAGGCTACCCCCTTTGAAGATCAAGGCGCTGGCACTCGCAAAGCATTTAGCTATTGTTGTATAATGATAGAGGAGCTAAGCTTTGCTGGCAGCGTAGTTGCATCTCAAATATATGAATTTTGTATTCAAATCAAAAGGGAACAGGCCGTATTTTTGCTGCTCCTGAATCAGGCTAAAAAGTTAACCTCCTAGGGACAATCAGGCTAGAGAGAAGTACCCATACAGAGAGAACCTATCTGGCTACTCCTTAAACTAATAATGCACGATATATTGACCTCGTGCCCTAAGTATGATAGAGTAGACTTGATGTTTTGCTGAGACTGCTCATCCCTGGATGTTGATACATCCCTTGCTTACTAATTCGCTGCAGCTTGTACAAGCCTGTGGAAAAACCGCTGCTCGGCCATTTAGCCAACCAGCCAGGGATGGCAGTGTGGCAGCATCCAACGGACCTGGTGCATGGTCTGGGGCAGCCATCGGCAGGTCAGGCTGTGGTGCCCTGCATGTGCCGGCCAGACAAGCAAGCATACTTTCGAGAGAGCAAGCGGAATCTCGGAAAGGAAAGTCCTTATGCCGTCGACAGAAACTGCGAACGTGGGTAAAGCGGTTGCTGCCCG
>NZ_JADGIA010000174.1 GCF_019683635.1 Thermogemmatispora sp.
AGGAGCCAGGCTTCAGGCCATAACCCTTGCTCACAGGAACGGCAGCCTGGAGCGCGCTTTGCCCTGCATGCTGAGAGGAGGCCTGGACTGCTCCAGTCTGGTGCTGACGCTCGCCTGGGCATGGTGTTACCCCTCAAGGGGAGTGACACCCCCGTCTCTACCAGTCAATAACTGGGTCAGCCTCCGTGTATCCTGCTCTCTCATGAGAGAGATCAGCCGTGGATGCATGATGATCAACAGGGCTGCCAGCCGTTTCAACCAGCTCCAGCACCGTGACGGGGTCGTCTGCCACAGCGTGCCCCAAGCCTTCTCCCTGCTTCTCTTGTACGAGAAGAGAGGCTGTGCCGCAGCTGAGATCAGCGGTGGCTTCATCATCTGCTGCATATGATTCCTCCTTGCCTGAGATGGTAATGGATATCCAGAGAAGGGATAGCTGAGAAAGACGAGCAACAGAGGGCCAGCCATCCAATCGAGCTATTCAGGCTGGACCGGGAAAAAGGCAACCAGGCAGCAGTGCATAAGCGCCAGGAAAGAGAGACCGTAGGAAGAGCACTGGCACATCGCGTCATATGGACTTTGTAGTACTCTTGCCAGAGCTGCAAGCAACATTGCGCAGTAACGTGCCTTCGGTTGCCAAGCCACTCTCTTCCAGCTCTTCCAGCGAAGCTGGAGAGAAAGATGAGTCAGCTTTTCTACGGGTAAAGAGAGGAATAAGTACCCTCCTGAGAGAAAGGCGGAAAAGCTTTGCTGCGGCACACTGGTAAGGGGCAAATCCTTTCAGCATGCCCCAGACACCTGTTCCTTAGACCACCCGTTGCGAGTGCGAGGCAGGAGGAAACTGCGCTTACTGGCGCCAGGCATGGGCTTCTCTGCATCGTGCCTTGTACCCACAACGGAGAAAGGTTGCCTTTTCTTCAGGAGAGACTCTCACTGGACTGCCAGGGTCAGCCTCCATCGCTGCGATCCTTTCCTCCTCTGTTTGGCTTGACACTCTTGTGAGAGAAACGACACCTCTGTGAAGGATGTTCCTCTTGCTATATCCCCCACTGGGGGATATGAGCAGGAGCAAACTAGGACGTCTCATTAGAAGTGAGATCCCCTCTGGCAGCACAGGCTTGGTAATTTCCCCGGTGCGACAAGCCTATCACAGGCCTGCAGGCTCACCCTTGTCGAGCACTACCACAGGCGAAGTCGGCCCTCTTTGCTGAGGGGTCCCTCTCTCTGATGGCCAGCCCTGCCTCTAGAAGGCAGCAACTATTCCCCACCCTCCAGGCACTCGAATGGCCCGGGGAGCAAAAGCGAAAGCTCCCTCTAGAGAGGTCTTAGCCTGCCAGCCATTCTGTTCTTGTGTATGACTGTCGTCAGAGGAGAGACGGCTAAATGGCACTGTGCAGTGTTCCTCGCTGCTGCCGCTGGCTTCTTTGTGCTGGCATTGTCATCATGTCACCCCTTGCCCTGCCAGGGGAGCGTCAGCTGATAGATATCCTCCTCATGGGCAGGCGATCGATGATGACTGGTAGCATTGCAGCAAGCTGCCACGCTGGAGCCTTCTCGTGTCAACTGCTATGGCATGGAAATTGATCTTGCGAGCCCTCTGGCGGCTGCCCTGGCTAGGCGGCAGATCGCGCCGCAACCAGAAGAAGAGATCGATACGATAGTGAGATGTCGAAAGTGGCCCTGTGGAGCATGCACGCCGCACACCAAGGATACCAGCATTCTGTCTCCTACGCCTGCTATTGGACATGACTCTGTCTGGAATGGCAAAGCATACCGCTATAAAGAGCTTCACCAGGGGTGACCGGGGTGACCAACAGGCCGGCTCTCTCGATAGAGGGTGAGGGTCTGAAGCCGATGGCTTTGTCAACAACTGGGTCTTTTGCACTCATCATGCCCTCCAGGACATCAGGCTGGTCACAACGAGCAGTGGCTGGGGCTTATCAACAGAAAGGCGACTCAGGCTGATCGCATGTCGCGCTTCACAGTACTGGGCATCATGGCATGCAGACGAGGAAGCATGATTTTGTCCCGCTCGCTGGTATTGACCTGGTTGCTGTCTTGCGCCGGCCAGTGGCCCAGTTGGAAGCCTGGGGGCTACTCTAAAGAGGCGAAAGAGACCATTCCCTCTCACCAAGCAAGGGCGTCGGGACATTGAGACGGTCTCCAAAGCTTTCTGCGATAAGGCGAGTGATCACGTTCACCAGTCATTGGAGGCAGAACTCCAGCTTCTCTCGGCGCTGGATGCGTAGAAAGGCTTGCTCCCGACCGCGGAAGGGCTGGCGTAAGGGCTATCAGCAGTCCCTGTATACCTCACAATGGGAGGCAGGAGCGCTGACAAAGAGGTACAGGATTAGTATGTCGTCTTCCAAAGCACTCTCCTGTATTGCCCGGTGGGCCAGCGCTCCCTTCTCCTGGGTTAGACGAGTTATGGTTATTGGATGCCCCGTTGTCGCCTTGCACTGCACCCTGCAACAGTGTGCACTCCTCTAGAGGGCACCGGAGCCGCTGCCAGTCGATCGGCATTCCCTCGCTACGTTCACCGAAATCTCGGGCCGTTTGCTATCGGAGATCGGCTGCTCCAAACCCATCTAGCGCTGGTAGCGCACTGGCTCAAGAAGACTCTTCGATCAGAAGATCAACACATGCACAGGACGCTCGCCCTGGGAGTGTCCGCTGCCGAGGCTGCCGGGCACCTGGACCTACTCGACGAGCCGCTCACGGCTCTAGTTGCTGATCCCCGTCCCTTCGTGAGAAAGGCTGTCTGCCAGCGCGTCAAAAAGCCTGAGCAGCGCAGGCCAGAGATGATTTTCCCCTCGCTGAATGTCTGGAAGATTGATCCGCAACGCGCCTTGATCGCACGCAGGTGCTGAAAATGCTTCAGTAGAGAGGAAATGTGCAAGATCTCTGAACTTCGTCACGGCCACTGCTCGTCTGGAGAAATTCGGTGGGCTGCCTTGTAGATCCCATCCCACCCTGACAGCACTCTTTAGGAGTGTCAGTACTCCCGGTTGGGAACAGCAGGATTGCAAACCTGGAACAGTCTCCCTCCTGTGACATTCCTCGGAGCGCACATGGACCTGTGCGTGCGCGGGGCCAAGGGAAGTGGCAGGACACCTGGGAGCGCATGTGAGGCCGTTTCTCTGCGATGACCTGTCCCAGATGAGCTGAAGTCAGCAGGCCCTGTGCGAGACGGCAGTGGTCCAGGATGATCCTTTTCCCGGAACCAGGAGCGGTCAGTGCGAGATCTGGGCCAGGAACAGAACATCAGCAACGGGGCTGTTGTCTCTATAATGCCCCTTCCGGTCCCCGAGCCGGCGGCAGCCAGGGATGGATCGGGATCAGTCTCTGCTTCGTAGAGATGAAGGGGAGCACGGAGGCAAGAGGAGCGATCGGTTCGAGCAGGAAGAGGAGTGAGAGGAGAGGGATGTGGCTCATGGGAGCTCAGGAGAGCAGTGTGAACGGAACGCATGCTGACAGGGACTCTCGGCTAAGGGAGAACGAGGCCTGTAAAGGAACGAGGGCGATAAGAAATCCTTTAGATCCTACCTTGCAGAGGGACCGCCGGAGGCTCTCCTGATAAAGGATGTGAGCAGTAGCGTCTGACCTCGGGCGAGCAGTCGGTTACAGGGACTACGCTCTGCTAGAGGATACTGAAACAGGCCATGAGCGAGGAGGCGTCCCTACCGCTTCAGGGACGCCGATCCACGTGAGGATGCTCACTGGGGCAGGAGCCTGAATGCTCCCTATGAAGCGACATTCTGTTATAGCGCAACATCCCGTTTCTGCACCAGCCACAGACTCACTCCTCCACTGATCAGCCCATAGCAGAGCAGGACCGCTCCAGCCAGCGCAGTACTGGCACTCGACGGCGTTGCACTCGCAACCAGGGGCAGCGGACGAGAGGCCAGCGCCTCCAGCAGCGTATGGCTGGCCGGGCCCAAGAAGAGCGCGGGCAGGTGCCTCAGCAACGTAGTGAACCCGCTGTCGGGCAGGGCGCTTAGCATGGAGGTCAGTGGAGGAAGCAGCATGCCCTGGATGAACAGATAGCCGATCGACCCTGCAATACCAGCTCCTATCGAGCGCCCCAGCGTCGTGAAGAGCACGCTGAGCAGCGCATAGAGCCATAGACTCATACAGATCCCCAGCCAGTATAGGGCTAGCTCTCCCCAGCCTTGGAGCGAAAGGGGACTTAGCTTCCCTCCCAGTAGGGGACCGATCACGCAGCCCAGCAGCGCCCCTGCCATGAGCAGCGCGGCGTTAACGATCACCAGGATTAGCAGCAGCATCGCACATTGCGCGCAGACAAAGCGGGTGAGTGGAACACCGCGCAAGAAGACCAGACGCTGCGTCCCTGCCTGATAGTCGCTGCCGACAAAGATCGCGACGAAGATGCACAACAGCAGTACCCCCAGCGAGAGCAGCGTGTCGCCACCCAGGCTGAGCGACATAGGAAAGGTCAGCGTCGTCTCTTGCTCACGCAGCACCTCCTGACGCAGCAGTTTCTGCTCTGCCTGCTGCTGAGGTGTTTCGCTCACGCAGGGAGGCGCCTGGCTAACCTGCTGAGCAGAGGTGCTGGCAGTGGGACAGGCCTGCGCTGACACAGGCAGCGTCGCAAAGACGTAGAGGACGAGGTGGAAGCCCGTCGCCAGCAGAAAGCCACCGCCCAGCAGTGCCAGTACCACCAGCGACAGAACGCGTCTGCGCACCAGCAGGAGCTGAGCCTTCATCACTGTGGTGATGGCATGCCATCTTATACGGATGTAGAGAGGTCCCTCGGTCAGTAAAGGGGCGAGTCTCGACTGCATCATTCTCTCCTCTCAAACTCACCATTCATAGCGCTCTCTCAGCCTGACTCAGCGTGGGTGCCGGCTCTGACGCCTGATCCAGGAAGAATTGCTCAAGGCTCATAGAACGCCTGCGGATTTCGGCTGGATAGAGTGCATGTGTGGCCAGCAGCGCGCAGATCTCTGTTGAGGATGTGATCGGAGCCTGGATCTGGAGCACACAAGGGTCCTCCGCTCTGGCCTCCGCGCTGGACACCGACACTGCGCTTCCGGCGCGCCTGACCTGGCGTATCCAGGCGGGCTGCTCCTGAGCAGTACGCTGGAGGAGCGCCTCAGCAGCGTCCAGCGCCTCCGGGGTCTCGTAGACGACCTCAATCACACCCTGGGTCTGGAGCAGTCGGCTGACCTCGCCCTGGATCAGCACCTGCCCGCGTTTCAGCAGAACGACCCTGGTGCAGAGCTGTTGCACTTCATGAAGCAGGTGGCTGGACAGCAGGATGGTCGTGCCTTGCTGTGCCAGGGAGCGCAGCAGCTCGCGCAGATGGACAATGCCAATAGGGTCCAGGCCGTTGGTTGGCTCATCGAGGACCAGCAATTCCGGCTCCGTCAGCAGCGCGGCGGCGATTCCCAGGCGCTGTTTCATGCCAAGCGAGTACTGCTTGAAGGCCACAGGACCCTCCGCAGGCAGGGCGAGGCGCTCGAGGAGTTGACTGATGCGCTGCTCTGTCTCGCGGTCCTCCGGAAGGCCGGCCAGCAGCGAGACTACACGCAGGTTATCGCGTCCACTGAGATAGGGATAGAAGGTCGGGGCCTCGATGAGCGCTCCGACACGTCGCAGGGCTTCCCCGCGCCGAACCGCGGAGGTCATAGGCACACCAAAGAGTTCCACGCTGCCGCTGGTGGGAGTCAGCATGCCCAGCAGCAGGCGCAGCACGGTTGTCTTGCCCGCGCCGTTTGGGCCGAGCAGTCCGACGATCTCGCCGGGCTGAGCGATTTCCAGGCTGAAGTTCTCCACGGCGATCTGCTGCTGAAATCGCCTGGTTACTCGCTCCAGGAGAACGATGGGAGCGTCTCTCCCGGACAGCGTTGAGGCAACGTGTTGCATAGCACCATTCCTTGTCGATAGGAGAGTACTGCTTGCTATAGAAGGGACCAGCCTCTCAGGCGTACTCGCGTCAGGAGCCGCAGGGGGCGAGAGGCGCAGGTGGTGGCCGAAGGAGGGGATGCGCTGGCCGAAGGGAGGTCGCGCATTCCCCTCCGTCTCAGGGGTGCGTCAAGGCGGGCTGATGCTCATCGCTCTCCCCACGCACTTTCCTGAACAGGGTGACCAGCGAGTAGAGACATCCGCCGATGTAGCCAGTCACGAGGATCAGCGCCAGCCAGCGCCAGCGCCGGGCTCGCGCGGTCAGCACGAGGCCCCAGACCCAGGCCACAAAGGAGAGGACGTCGATGATCAAAGCGCGCGGACCTGGCACGGCGATCGTGCCGGGCATCGCGTGTTTGATGGCCTGCATGGACTCTGCGAAGCCGCCACTCAATTGCAGCACGATCACTGTGGTGCAGATGACCAGCAGAAAGACGATAGTCCATTGACGTTTCATGCGCCAGGAATCCCTCCTTGTTCCAGAAATTGCTTGCGGCTGATGCTGTTGCGCACGGTGATCCCCGGCAGGGGCGAGCGCGAGACGAGGGTGAGGGGATTGCCGGCGGCGTCCACCTCGTACCAGCCGCTGTACCGTCGTATCAGGAGCATGGAGGCGACAGAGAAGAGCACCAGCACTGCGACGCTCAGCACGAGGAGCGTCTCTGCGCGCATGATCAGGAAGGTCACAACCAGTGCAGACAGCAGCGTAGTTCCTATCAGCCCGATGAGGGGATAGTATCGGTGGGTGGCATAGCCCAGAGGCGGCTCACCGCTGCGCACCCAGTAGCGCCGAACGACCAGCATCCGATTCTCCGCTGACTGTTTCATTGTTGTCCCTGCCTTTCTTTCCTTCAGGCTCCGAGGCAGAGTATACCTGTGATCCACTCCGCGCTCGTTCCGCATCCACTCACTGCGGAGAGCCCGGCTGCATTATATAACGGTAATACGAAAAGATATGACCTGCGGCACTTCCTCTGCGGGGGCCAGGCCGCTATCCTTTCCTGTGGATAGCGCACAGCGAGTCGCTCCAGGGAGGGAGCAGGCAGCGGGCGCCCTCCTGCGGCCCTGCAGCCTGCGGGATGGCCGCTAGATCTCCTCCTTCCTCTCTGGAGCGCTCCGGTGAGGCCCTTATCTATCAGCTGATAGTGCGTGCGCACCTTTCTGCTGGCCAGAGGGTGGACTCGCGAACCATCAGAGGCCAGATCCATGACGAGATCTTTACGCAAGAAAGACCTCACGCATTGAAGGAGGAATCAGACATGATGCATACGCTTACGCGCGTCAGGTTGCAGATCGCCACGAAGGTGACCCTGCTCTCCAGCCTGATCATGGCGATGGTCGTCTCCGCGATGGCTCTGCCCCGTGGCCTGGGCTTTCTGGTCAGTCAGTTTGGCCTCTCCTGGCAGGATGCTCTGGCGATCATCTCTATCTTGCTCACCGAAGGGTCAGCCGGTATTGCTGCTCTCGCTCCCTGGCTGCTGCCGTTTGTGGGAACCCTCGATGGGCTGATCCTGTTCATCGGCGTCTCGGCCGCTGCCGGCTGGTAGAGGGACGTCTGCTGTTTCTCACTCGTTATTCCTATACTGAAGGAGTGAACCATGCAACAGACACTTGCTCGTGTATCCGCGAAGTATGCTCCGACCGCTGTCTCGCTGCTCTCCAGCGCGGCGCTGCTGCTGACGCAGGGCCGTCTGCTCCTGGGCTGGCTCGTTGGTCAGTTCGGCCTCTCTGAGGCAGTGGCGGCACTGATTGTGAGCATTATCACGACGGACGGCATCTGGGCGGCCGTGGCGATCTATCCCTTCCTGGCGCCATTTGTGGGAACCGTCGAGGGACTGATCTTCATCTTCGGCACGTCTGCATTGATCGGATGGTAGGGCTGCTATGGAGTGCAAGCACCAGCACTGCGCTCCAACCCGGACGAGTAGAGCAATCCTCTTGCTCTACTCTCTCGGTGATCTACGCGCCCAGGGATTGCTGCAGCAGAGACGCTGGTGGCATCGTGGCCTGAGCATCCTGGCGGGGCTGATCTGCTTTGTGACGCTCTATCGCAGCGCGGCGGCGGCCCTGGCGCATCCCTTTGTGGCGGCGGCAACACTGCCGCTGGTGCTCACTGTCTGTGCGTTTCTGCTACTGGTGGTGAACGCACTCTCCGTCGGCACGCTCAGTGAGACCTCCGGGCTGGAGGAGATCCGTGCCCTGTCCTACCTGCCAGTGACGGTGGCCGACGTTGTCTGGATTCGCCTGGTAGTAGGTCTGCTGCGCTCGGAGCTGGTCGCGCTGATCTTCTTTCTGCCTGTCTGCCTGGCGACGATCGTTCATCTTGGATGGGCGCCCTGGTCGATTCTGGCCTCTCTGACGATGCTGGTCGCCTTTCCACTGTTGCCGGCGGTGCTGGGGGTGGCGCTCAATCTGCGCGAGACGAGGCCGCGACTTGTCGTCTGGTTCAGCGCCTTAACCAGCTCGCTGGCTGTCGGAGTCTTCCTCTCTCAGCAGGTCCCGCTGATGCCGGGACCGCTCGCGCTGCTGGGGGCGGTGCTCAGTCTGCCGGTACGCGGGGCACTGGCGCAGGCGGCGCCGGGTGAGACGCTGCTCTTCGCTGGCGCCTGGACGCTGCTGGCGGCTGCCGCGGGGTGGGTCCTGATGCGTCAGGTGAGCGTGAGTCGTGAGAGGCAGGTCCGTGAACGGAGATCGCTGGCCGTCTCGCTGCTGCGGACCTGGCTCAGCGCCACTGGAGCGGCGACCGGGCGTTGGGGCGCGCTGCTCTCCTTAAGTGGCCTGGCGCTGGCGCGTCTCCCGGCGTTCCTGCTGGCGACGTGTACGCTGGCCCTCGCGCTCTGGCTGAGCATCGCTCCGCGCCTGCTGCCGACCCATACGCTTGGCAGTCCCCGCCTGACCGCTCTGATCACGGCCCTCTCGCTGCTCCTGCAAAGTGTAGTGACGCTGGTGGTCTGCCTGGGGCCGCTGCTCACCGCGCTGCTGGGTGAGGCACGGGAACATCGCGTACAGCAACCGTATCCCATTGCAGCCCGTCTGCACGCCGCGGCTGTCTACCTGACCTTTCTAGGACTGGCGGCCCCCCTGGTCGTTGCGCTGGCGCTGCTAGCAGGTCTGCTCAGCCATAGCGTGCTGCTGTACTGGTTTGGCGCCTATCTGCTCTCAGCGCTGCCAGGAGGGGGGGCGCTCCTGCTGGCGATGGTGCTGGGACGACGGCCATGGATCAGATTGCTCGCCTGGGGGGCCGGCTGGGTACTTGTACTGCTGGCCCGGGTGGTCGCCCTGGCTGCGGGGGTGGCGCTGCTGCGGGTTGATCCTCTGCTCCTGGGGCTACTGAGCGGTGTTCTCGTCGATGTGCTGCTCTGCCTGCTTTGCTGGCGTGGGCTGATGGTGCGCCAGTACAGGCGTTTTCTGGAGGAGGATCTCTGATGGCTCATTCCAGACAGTGGTTTGCCGTGCTGGGGGCCTATGGCTGCGGGCTGCTCTTGGGTCTGCTGGCAGCGGAAGGTTTGGCTCACCAGCTTGTGGCACACCCTCATCAGTTGCCAGCACTGGCGATTATCCAGCATAATCTGCTGGTGCTGGTCATCATGTTTCTGGGCATCCTCACGGTCGGCGCTGTGACCTTGCTGGTACTGCTGATCAATGGCGTCATGCTCGGCGCCGTGGTGGGGGCCTACGCCTGGCGGGGGAAGCTGACCGCCGTGCTGCTCGCGCTGGCCCCTCATGGCATTCTTGAGGTCAGCGCCTTTCTGCTGGCCGCGTATGGCGATCTGCTGCTGGTGCCCCTGTTCTGGAAGCTCCTGCGCACCGGGGGCTGGCGGAACTGGTACGGACATTCCCAAGTGCTCTGGAAGGCGTTGCTCTTCAATGGCTGCGCTGTGGCTTTGCTCGTCTGCGCGGGTCTGATCGAGCATACGCTGTTTCTCACCGTGTCGTAGTCTGAACGCAGGGAGGAGTCTTCGCGCGTGAAGCCCAATGCATTGCGGGATCTGCCGGTGTTGAGTGTGAACAATCTGAGCAAGCGCTTCAGGGAGAAAGTGGTCTTACGCGAGGTCAACCTGGAGGTCTGGCCGGGAGAGGCGCTGGCGCTGCTTGGGGCCAACGGGTCTGGGAAATCGACAACGTTGCGCTGTCTGGTTGGGGAGATTCCCAAAGATACGGGAGTCGTCACCATCTGTGGGGCGGACCTTGATCTTGAGCCGCTGCGCGCCAAAGCGCAGCTCGGCTATGCTGCAGATTTGCCTTTTTTATATCCCTATCTCAGTGGAGAGGAGCATCTGCGCCTGTGGGCGGCCTTCCGCAGGCTGGACAGGGCGGCCCTCGCTTACGGCCGCGAGCTGGCCGAGCGGCTTGAACTGGCGCCTGCGTTCTCCGGCCTGGTGCGTACCTACTCGCGCGGCATGCGCCAGAAGCTCGCGTTCATCGGTGCCCTCTTCCACCGGCCTGCACTGATCCTGCTCGATGAGCCGTTCACTGCCATGGATCATGCCTCAACGGAGGTAGCGCTGGCTCTCCTTCACGAGGCACGCCAGCAGGGGGCTGGGCTACTGTTCACGAGCCACCAGGAAGAGATTGTCGGGCGCCTACAGGCAGCAACGATCTACCTGCGCAATGGTATCACGACACACCTGATGCGCCCGGCAAGAGACGCTGGGCAGCATTGTGGATGAGTAGGCGTGCTCGACATGTGCCTGCTGTACGGAGCGCCTCTATCTCTTTCTATGGATGAACGTCGGGTCGACGTTGCGTGCAATATCCGCAGCTCGTCCCGACGTCTTTTTCTTCTCACGAGAGGGGCAGATCTGTTGAGAGTAGTAGTGTTCCGGCAAGGATGGAATGTCTTTGCTGTTGACAAACTTATGCGCATAAACTATACTCAAGGGTATCAATATACTGAGCTGTTGTCTATCTAACAATCTGGCCAGACTGGCCTGTCGTTGTCTCTATCCTTCTTCATCAGCAGGCGGGGGATTGCTGATCAGGCTTTGCTGGAAAAGTGGCTTGCGACCGCTCAATCGTAGCGGTCTGCAGAATCGGACTCTGTCTAAGTCCGCCCGGGCCTCTGGCCTGTAGAGCTGCCGATGAGGTATGTACCGTGCTATTTCGGCTACCCAGTTGGGCTGAGTCGGTCTGGAGGCCGTGCTGCTGCGCGCCTGCAGCCAGGCCTGCGGACTCGCCTGCTTCATCTCGCTACCTGTTGTGTGAGGTCATGCTGCCTGATGGCTTGCTTGATTCTACGTCCATGAATATGAGTGGCAGAAGTAGCCGCGCTTTTCTCTCCAGGACAGCACTTTCTTCTGCGATGTTTTTTGATCTACGGAGAAAGGAGTGCCATGCGAGAGCAATGTTGTTCCGACTATCATGACTTCGACCTTCGGCGGAAAATCACAGCCCCGGCTCTCCCTGTCGCACTGCTCCATCGCAAGGCCTTGCTGGAGCGGCTGCGTGAAGCGGTCTTGCCTGTACAGGGCTGCGCTCCCCATCGTCAACTCATCCTCTGCTGTGCGCCTGCCGGCTATGGCAAGACTACCCTGCTGGCCGACTTCGCGCGTTCGGCGCAGCTACCGTGCTGCTGGTATTTTCTGGAACGATCGGATCTCGATCCCGTGGTATTTTTGCGGACGCTGCTGGCCAGTCTACGCCAGACCTTTCCTGCTTTTGGGGCTTCACTAGATGCCCTCTTTC
>NZ_JADGIA010000175.1 GCF_019683635.1 Thermogemmatispora sp.
CTCAAGCCCGTTTAGGGATTGAAACTATGTCATCCGGCCAGAAGTATTGCAGACCGTCATCTGTCATAACACCGCTCAAGCCCGTTTAGGGATTGAAACGTATGCCTTCTGTGATTATCCTGGAGAGGAGCGGGTACGGTCATAACACCGCTCAAGCCCGTTTAGGGATTGAAACATATAGTGTGGAAAAGTTTGCGCCTTTCTCTCCACGTCATAACACCGCTCAAGCCCGTTTAGGGATTGAAACACAATGAGTCTCCCTTGCTCAAGGAGCACCCCGACTGTCAAAACACCGCTCAAGCCCGTTTAGGGATTGAAACTACGGAACGGACAAAAGGGGCTGAGGGATCGATCCCTCAGGTCAAAACACCGCTCAAGCCCGTTTAGGGATTGAAACAGGTACACACCTGGCTCCCTTACCAGCGAAATGAGTCAAAACACCGCTCAAGCCCGTTTAGGGATTGAAACAGATCCTGACGCTGAGCGCACCGTTTCCTGAAGCGCGTCAAAACACCGCTCAAGCCCGTTTAGGGATTGAAACGACTGCGCGCCCGGGTGCTGTTGCCATACCTGTCAGTCAAAACACCGCTCAAGCCCGTTTAGGGATTGAAACGATGGCTGCGAAGCAGGCCGAAGAGGCGAGGGCACGGGAGTCAAAACACCGCTCAAGCCCGTTTAGGGATTGAAACTTACGCAACCCCCGAGGGAGCACAGAAACGGCTCGGTCAAAACACCGCTCAAGCCCGTTTAGGGATTGGAACCGAGGTTACAAGCCGCTCAGGGACAAGCTGTCGCGCGCGGTCAAAACACCGCTCAAGCCCGTTTAGGGATTGAAACGTGCATACGAATTTCATGGATGCCCTCCTTTTTTCTGGTCAAAACACCGCTCAAGCCCGTTTAGGGATTGGAACAGCGACAATGATCCGCTCCTTGCCAGGTACCTGGCCGCGTCAAAACACCGCTCAAGCCCGTTTAGGGATTGGAACGATAAAAAGAGCGCCGCCGGCTGGATGAAGCCGGCGGCTTTGTCAAAACACCGCTCAAGCCCGTTTAGGGATTGGAATCAGATCGGCGATGGCCCCTAGGAGAAGAAGAGGCGGTCCTCTCGGGGCGGCTCGCCTCCGACGGTCAGAACGCGCTTCACGCAGGCCTGGCAGAGTGGATACATACGGATACTGTCCTCCTGCTCGTTCAGATGGGCAGCCAGGCGTGAGCGGAGAAGCACAAGCTCCTTCTTTGTCAGGAAGCATTCGAAGACCGAGTACTGGGTCCACTTCCCAAAGCCACAGAGGATCTTATGTACACGGGCGCGGCGCCGATCATCAGGAATATCATAGGCGATCACATAACAGCAAGTATCATGGGGCATACAGCGATCTCACCTCACTGTGAACGGTTGATAATACGCAATCTCGCCAGTCAGATACTTCGCCAGAAGACGAGCCTGTAACTCGATGCAGCGCAGATAGCTCACGCGATAGCCGAAGACTGGATGAGTGATCTCCTCACGGAAACGCTCCTCCAGCGCGCTTAGAAAGCGCTTTTTCGGCTCTTTCTTGAGGCGATAGGTGCCGAGCAGCTCATCGAAATCGTCTTGGCTGATCATATGCTTGTTGAGTAATTTCACGACGACAGAGTCAACAATGAGCGGACGAAACTCTTCCATAAGGTCGAGGGCTAGCGCCGGGCGGCCATAGCCACTGCTGTGGAGGTAGCCGATATAGGGATCAAAGCCAACAAGCTGAACCACTCCTGTGACGCGGTTCGCCAGGATGGTATAGCCATAACTCAGCAGGGCATTCACAGGGTCAGTCGGAGGCCGCTTCGTCCGGCCTGGGAAGCTCCAGATGTCAGGCTCCAGCAGCATGTGAGGGAAAGCAGCATAGTAGAGGGCGCTGCCCTGGCCTTCAAGACCCAACACGGCCTCCAACGGGGTACCGCTGATCCCATGATCGCCTGTAGAAAGAGGGGGCAGGGAAGAGAAGGCCACAGCAGGAAGCTGGCGGAGCGACTCGATGATCCGTGCCAGATCCTCCAGCACTACATGCGATTGGTCGGGGGAACGCCGTGATAACAGACGCTGCAGAAGACGCCGTTGGTTGGTGAGCTTCCCGATCACAAAGTGCGAGGCCAACGAGAGCCGTGCGTGAGCGGTGCCAGGTGCGGAAGATGCTCCTCCAGGCAGAGCGCCTGGGCACAGAGCTGGATATGGTCGTTGAGCCAGCGCCCTTCTTTGCCTCGCTTGTATTCAACGGGCAGCAGCTTTCCCGTCTCCTCTTCAAGCAAATCCAGGTAGCCAGCCGTGCTCAGGCGCTCGCTGCAGAGATAGAGGCGATGGATACGCTCCACTCCTTTCTCGGTAAGGAGGCCAGGCTGATCCACCCTTTGATGAAGCAGCTGGCCCTCCAGTACCAAGGCATTGACGAGCATCTCCCCCTGAACATATTCGTAATAGAAGCGTCTAGGACAATACTCCAAGGCATTCAGGGCGGAGAAAGGGACTATCTGCTCCGCCGGCTCACTGTTGGTCAGCCTGGTAGACAAGTTCATCTTCCTCTCCCACTGGCTTGTGAAAGATCGACGCAGTCCTGGCCACAGCATGGCTGGCTGACGGCTGCTCAGATGAGGGCTGCACGTTCAGGCAGCGCGCTTGCCCCATGCCCATCGCCGTTTTGTAGCCCACGCCGCTGAAGAGAGCGAGACGAGCAAGGGGCGTCAGCCAGCGCGCCTGTGGTACGTCCCCTGGCCCTTTCACTTCGTAGGTGATGCGCCCCAGAAAGCCAGTTTGGCCAAAGCGACTGGAAGGCAGGTACTGGGTGCGAAGCTCGTAGTGGGAAACGATCAAGTGGTCCGCACACCAGTCAGCGATCTCCAGAGGGGTCAGGTCGGCAGTGGAGAGGCGCAGACGCGCGGGGGCAAAGAGATCCCAGGAGCGTGCCAGGCTTTCGAAGACGGCAGCAGGCTCAGGAAAGAGCGTCAGCAGCTTGCCCCAGGGGCGCTGACCCTTACTAAAGGCCGTGGGACTCGCGAACTCAAAGGTGTAGTGTTCCTGGACCGCCTGCTCACGGGCCAGCTCCTCAAAGGAAGTGACCGCCACCCACGACGGCCCCTCATGTGATGGATGGGGAGCTGCCAGAATGTGTGTGATGACCAGTGGCACCTGCTCAATGCACAGGCGGAGCTGTCGAGCCTGTTGGAGGGAGGCGCGCAGGATAGCCTGGATAAGCCGTTCATCTAAGAGCGTCAAACGCAGCCAGTAGCGTTCTCCAGGCTGGACAGGTACCGGTTGCAGCTGGCTAGTGACGAGCTGCAGATCCTTCGCACTGAGCTGGCGGAAGCCGTGCAGCAAACTAAGCGTATAAGGCCGGCGCTGATTTGGCTGGTGCAGCCAGGCCGATAGCTCAGGATCGACCTGACGTACCAGCTGCAGAAAAGCTGCCTGGAGCTGCGGGCCACAACTGGGCGTCAGCCACCCCGGCTCTGCTGGCTCTACTCGCAGCACCATCGAGACCAGCGTACCATGCTCGTCCCCTCTTCCTGAAGACATGACTGTGCTCCTCTCTTGTTCTCATGGTTGTCCGAGCCGTTACAGGACCCTCCTTAGAAGAAGAACGGCTCGCTCTCTCCCTGCTGTCCTTGCCGCCGATCACGCTCGAAGACCCAGCGAGGGATCTCCGCCGCCAGTTGCCAGGCCAGCGGACCCAGCACGGCCCGGTAACGTGCTGTCCGATCGGCGAAGGAGATGTGTAGTGCCACAGGGAAGAAGCGCGCTTTCTGACGGAGGGACAGGAGCCAGGCAGCGGTGCTGCTCTCCTCTGCCGCCACGAAGACAGGAACGAAGCGCTCCTGGAAACAGCTACCCACGCAGGCAGGGAGGCCGGTATCATCATTGATTAACTGTGGTCGCAAGCCCCAGAGCGCAGTGACGCGATAGGCCCATTGCTCTTCCCACTCCGCTCGCGATTGCTCAGGCACGTCCAGGCGCAGGCCGACTTGACCTGGCTGCTTGCGTAGCGCTTGAAGGCGACAGAACAGGATCACTTCCTCGTCCCTGGCCGGCACCTGCTCCTCTTGTTGATTTCCCAGGAGATTGGTGTGCTGCCGTGACCCTTCGGGGAAGCAGGCGCGTCTCCATTCCTCCTCAGTGGGGAAGAAGGTCGCTTCATAAGAGCGCAGAATGTGAAAGAGATCATAGTGGGTTACGTCCTCGTCCGCCAGCAGATGCTGTGGGTCGAACACCTGCACCTGGGGCGTCTCAAAGCCCTCGCGGAAGTTCCATCGAGAGCGCTCTGTATAGTACTGGCTTAGATCTTGCTTGAGCCAGAGAACCGCCTCCTGACTGCTTCGAGGCCGTTCATAGCGATGTTGCATGATAGAAAGCAAACGCTCCTCAAATGCCTTCAGGTACGAGATGGCCGGATCATGCGGATCTGGTTGCTGGCCATCGAGCAGAGCAGCAAACCGCTCAAAGGCGATAGCGGGAATATGGGAGAAGCCTCCATAGCTTCGGGCACGCTCTTCATACCGCCGGAGTACTTCCCGTATCCTGCGGTAAGACCAGGGGCGCTGGTGCTGCTCCTGCTCTCCTGCGAATAACTGCTGGAGATCCTGCAGGAAGCTATCGAGCAATGGCAGTTCCTCATCTGCCATCCCCTGACCGATCAGCCCAATCGAGCGGAAGAATTCTCCAATCACGCCGCTGCGTACATAGGCGGTCAGATCCTGCCGTGCTGGCATCCGGGCTGCCAGCTTGGCCAGCGCTCCCCGATCGATCGTTGTCCCGTGATAGCTTTCAAACCAGCGATAGCTCTCCTGGTCCACCACGACCCAGGCACGGCAGGGGCCACAGTGCTCTCCTGCCGCCAGCGCCAGCACCCTTCCAACACGGCCCAGTCGCTGGAGCAGTTCATCGCCCGACCGGGCATCGAAGAGCAGGAAATCGAGCGAAGGCCGCGGCTTGCGCACAGCCGATGTGGGCAGGTCTTGTCCGGGCTGTCCCTGTCCTGGGCGCGTGCGCTCAAAGTTGTAGCCGATGTCCACCGTGGGGGTGGCCAGGATCAACTGGCGCTCGCGTGCCTGTTCACGTGCCTGACTCCTCTGCGGGCCCGTAATGCGCCCAACCCGTTCACTGGCTGCTGGCCAACGCGCTCGCAGCTCGCCGTAGATCAGATTGATGGTACGCAGTGAGTTGGAGAGTATTGCCCCCTCGACAGGGAAGCCATCCGCAGGCTGTGACTCTAGAAGCTGACGCAACGTCGGCCACAGGCGCTGGACCAGGCACAGCAAGGCGTCGCCGCTCTGGCGCTGGCCATGCAGATCCTTCGTCAGTTCTTCTGTGCTATAGATCTCCAGCTCAACGGGCGTCAGTGCTCGCACTGACTTGACCTTGTCAGCCCATACCTCGGGGACAGGGTCCTGTGGCTCGATCCACTCGGTCTCGATCCCGAGTCGCTCCAGATAGCGCCGCATCGGCAGCGAGGGCGTCGCCGTCAACAGGCAAATCTGCCGAGGGCTGTCGGGGCCGCTGAGGTAGCCCCAGGCCGCCGACAGCTTCAGGAAGAAAAGAAAGGCTGCGAGCTGCCGGGGGCTGTAGTAGTGCACCTCGTCGATGATGACCAGGCTAAAATCTCGCAGCACCTCTACCAGCAGTGGCCCACGGTCAAAGCGATTGTAGCAAGCAGTCAGAATGTAGTAGAAAATGTCGGGATTGGTGACAAAGATCGTGGCCTGCGCTGTCGAGACGGTTTCCTGCAGAGCCGTAGCCGGGTCACTGAGCAACTGGCGCAGGAACCGTCCGCGGCGGGTCCGCTCTTCCGGGGCCAGCTCCTGCCAGCGCCTCTGCAGGTGGGCCCGTGTCACGGGGACCACCCGGTAGGGCAATCCATAACGCTGACAGAACTCGCTGGCGGTGCGGACATGCTGCTCGATCAGCTCGTTCGTGGGGGCGATGAACAGCGTGTCCCCCTGGCGTGGCGTGAGCTGGTCAGGGCCAATCTGGCGCACGCGCGCCAGCAAGCGCAGCAGGGCCCCTAGCGTTTTGCCAGTACCGGTGGCATGGGTGTTGATGACCAGTGGCGCTGTGGCCTGATACATGCGCCACTGGTGGTAGAGGAGCCGGCTCTCCCTTTGTTGAGCCTGAGCGCCTTCGATATCACCCGCTCCCTGCTCTGGCCTGGCTACACTGGTGTGGGCGAGCGGATGCTCGCCCAACCAGAGGCGTTCGTCGTGAGGATGCACAGTGATGGTCAGCATGGATGTCTGCCCTCCTCGCTCTCGCTCATTCAGGGCAGCGTCTCTACGCCGTAGTGCATTCCGGCAGGCAAGTGGACCTCCTCGCCGTCGGGCAGCCGCCCCGCCCAGAAAAGGCCGCGCAGACGCGCCTGACGCACCAGCGGCGCCGGCGGAATATTATAGAGCGTGAAGCTGCGCATGCCAGAGAGCATGGCCTCCGGCAGGTCGGCAGCATTCAAAAAGAAGTCGACAACGTGCTCCTGCTCCTGTGGCTCCTGGGCGAGCAGCTGCAACGGCTGCCAGTCGAGGCGGGCCTTGCTCTGAAACTTGCCCAGGCGGATATAGCGCGGCAGGGCAGGGGCCAGCTCCCCCGGCAGCAGCACGTAGAAACGTGCCTGACTCTCGGCGGCCAGCAGACGGATCTTGCCGGCCTGGGGGAAGTTCATCGCCCGTGCCTTGCGAGAGCGCTCCAGCGCAATGGCGTTCTGGTCGAAGCGGAAGTAGTAGCTGTCCGACTGGGCATTGAACTGGCTGAACGCGAAGCGCAGGCGACCCGGCAGGAAGGTCGCCGGCGTCACATAGCGGCCCTGATGGTTCAGTGGCAGCAGGTCCGCTTTATAGCGTGGCGGGCCATTCCAGTTGTAGGGAGAGGCACACCAGCCCAGGGCATAGGTCAGGGCATAGTTGCCGATCACCGGCTCGGTCTCGTAGAGCAGGCCCACCTCGCGACTGGCAAAAAAGGTATGCTCCAACAGTGTCAGTTTGACCTGATAGATCGCAATGCTCGTCCCGAAGCGGGCTTGAGCCGTGTTACTGGTGGTCATCCGCTCCTCCCTCTCTTCGCTTCTGCTCCATAGCGTACAGACCCCACGAAGCTTAAGGCAGGTCTTTATAGCTCGCCGTGACCTCCTGCAGCAAGTCCTTCAACCGCTCTGGCTCGCGGTAGAGCGTCAGGGTCTCCTCTAGCAATCGCCCCAGGGCTTCCCCGCGCACGACCAGCGGCGGGCGCCCGACCAGGTCGCGCAGCAGCGTGTCGGTGGCCTGCTGCACAGCGCGCTCGACGAGAGCGTCAGCGAGCGGCACATCCAGCTCCGTACTCCCCTGCGCCTCTAGCAGCAGGTCATAGACCTCCTGAGTCAGTTCGAGATTAGAAAAGATCTCTGTATCGCTGAAGATCATGGCCGCAATCATATTGCGTACGCGCCCCTGACGGCTGCTGATCGCCCCGTAGCGGGTGCTCCGCAGGATGTTGCCGAGCACGTATTGGAACTCTCCTGGCGTGACATCCTTGAGCGTCTCGATATCGAGAAAATGGGTCTCAGGCAAGACGTACTCATCCTCGTTGATGGAGGTCGAAGGCTTTCCGTCGAAGGGGTTGCGCATCGTCCCATTGTCGAAGGTGGCGTTGAACGTGCGCTTGCTGGTGACCTGGTGGGCCGGAGCCAGGGAGTAAGCATCATCGGTCATGACGCGACTCTTCTGGGCACCACCACCGCCGGCGGCGTAGCCATAGACCATGCAGTCGATGCACTTGCCACAGGGGGCATTGGTATTCAGCGCGCACGGGCGTTGCTCTCGGCCCACTGTCACCGTCCCCAACAGCTCATACTCGCGCAGCAGCTCGCGCCCCACACGGCGCTCTACCGCGGTCTGTTTGCGCTTGCTGATAACCACACGCTGGACCGGTTCGCGTGTGCTCTCCCGACGACCAGCAGTCACCAGCTCCTTGACAAGACCCTCTCCACTGCCCTCCGTGCGGAAGATGGTCTCTGACTCGGTCTTGCGGATCAGGATCACGCTGATATAGCGGCTATGCGGAAAATTATCGTAGCGCTCCAACAGATAGTCACGGTACTGATTGAGGACGGTGAACATGGAGGTGACACTCATGGCTCAACAACATCCTTTCTTAGGAACTGTATCATCTGTTTGCTTGCCTTATTGCTATCTCGTGCACTCTTCAGGTAGATCGAGGCATAAGGACGCTGGGAGAAGCGCTCAGCCTGGCCGGGTCCGCTGGACGCTGCACGGACTAGTCCGAGAGCGAGCCGGTGACCGTTTCTTCCTCGGACTCCTCTATTTCTGCAGCCTCAAGCTGCGCAAGCGCTTCCTTCTCTGAGGCCGCCTGCTTCTTCTCCATCAAGACGCGCGCCGTCTCCTGACGCATAAAGACCAGGTAGGCGCTGCGCAGCGAGCGCTCGCGCTGCAGCAGCTTCCCCACATTGTTGCCAAGGGCCTGCTTGAGCACTTTCTCAAAGAATACGTCGACGTACTCGTAGATCGCCGCCTCTGAGACCCAGCTGCGAATGCGCCGGAGGTGGTCAAAGATCAGACCCTTGCTGCTCTCTCTGGCAAAGTCCAGCTCCTTTGGATAGCGTCCCAGTTCGGCCAGGATGATATCTAAGGGCTTCAGCAGGGAGTTCCGCTTGAAGGAACGACCCCGAATAGCTTGCCTGGCCGCATAGATGGCGATCTCCTTGAGGGCCTGGGCCAGGAGGTCCCCCTTGGCTTGCTGGGTGCTTGTCTGGGCCTGGGAAGGCATATCTGTCATGATGAATATCCTCCTTCTCATCTGGTCTGCGAACAGGTGACCGAGCAGACGAGAGCGCTAACCGATCGTCTGTGCTACTTCGAGCAGCTGCTCCAGCAGCGGGGCGACCTGATAGCTGAGCGTTAAGGGATTCTGATGCTGCTTGCTGGCCTTTTTCTCGATCAGGCGGTCAATCTCATGGTACAGCATCAGAGGGTCATGGGCTGCCGCAGCAACCAGGTCGTAGAGCACTGCCACGGTCGACGGAGCATCCGGTTGCAGGCGACGGACCAGCTCGTGCAGCAGGGCGAGACGACGACAGAGGGCCCGGACCTGGGGACGAGTCAACACCTGCTCTGGCAGTAGCCAGGTGAGAGCCTGGGGCACTCCTTCCGCCATGAAAGCCACCGGCTCCGACCCGATCGCCTCCTGCTCCAGGTTAAGCAGCGGCGTCGGCAGGCGCGAAAGGAGCACACGGCAATCAAACCAGGCTGCCAGCAAGAGCGCTTTCTCCAGAGCGACCAGATATTGGCGGCCATAGCCCTGCTGGTTGATCGTCAGCGGCAGCACCGGCGTGGGGCTGAGCGCCTCCTCGTAGCGCGGAATAACCAGCCCTTCTCGTCGGCCTGCCCGGTAGCGGAGCTGTTGCAAAAACCGGCCATGAGCCAGCTGTTGCCACTGCTCTACATCGCTGATGTCCAGGTCGATCGCCTCCGTGCTCTCCTCTCTGACGCTCTCGACAGTCTGCCACCACGCTTGCAGAAGCGGCCCGGGAAAGAAGCTGTACGGGAACAGGTGGAGATAGAAGGTCTGAAACTCGCTCCCCTGCTTATCGCGGTGCGAGGGCCAGGCCAGCTTTTCTAACAGGAACTGAAACCGGCAGATGGGACAGATGTTGCGTTTCGGTTCGCGCGGACTCCCACCCTCCAGCCGGTTCGAGAACTGCTGCACGCCAATGCTGGGCGGCACCTGCAAGGCCATCCATTCCTCGGCGGGCAAGGGGCTGCTGCAGTAGCTGCACTGCCGATCGGCGTGGCGCGGATCGACATAGTGGCGCAGGTTTGCCTGAAAGTCGACCGGCTGCTGCAGCTCTCCGCTGCTCAGGTCCCAGAAACTCAGATGGCGATCTAGATAGTCGAGCAGCGCCTCCTCCTGGGACGTCAGCGATGGATCGCCCCCCTCTGCAGTCTCTGGCGGGTCCTGCTGGTCCCCGCTCTCCACTGGCTGGGGCACGGCGGGCTGTCTGTTCTCCCGTTTGCCACGGCCCGCGCGTGGCGCTGTCGCTTGCAGTGCCTGCTTTTCCAGACGGGCGAGATCGGCGAGGGCCGTGGCCTCCATCTCAGGAAGCGCGAGGGCAGGCAGGTCGCGAGCCATGACATAGCCTCGCCGATAGGAATTGATCAGCGCGTAGAGGGCCTGACGCTCCTCGGGCACGCCGAAGAGGCGCGCCACTCGCTGCCAGGCGTCCTCTTGCAGGCGCTTCAGCTCCTCTCCGCGGTGGGTTTCGAGAAAGTTCCGGTAGGCCATGAGGAACTCGCCCCGCTTGAGGGCCTCGGGATCAGCAGGCACCAGATGCTGCTCCGCCAGCAACGCCTGACACTGGGCCTGCAGCGATGGGTGAGCCACGGCCTCTGGTGAGGCGAGGAAGGTTTGCAGGTCCTGACGCGCCGCTGCCTCGCGCTCTTGACGCCACTCTTCCCGGTATTGCTTGCGCATGACCACAGTGGTGATGCAGCCAAAGATCTGCTCGATAGGCGCCCCACTGTCGAGGGCTGCCTTGTCAACACTGATCCCAAAGGGCCGCGCCTTGATGAACTCTGTCAGCCCATCCTGCTGCATCTCAGCCAGCCTGCCAATCACTCGCCGGGCTAGCTCGCGCTGCTGCTCGCGCGTCCAGGCAAAAGGAATGGCGCGGTTGAGCAGATAGTCGACGCCCTCGGCGCGGAAGAGCACAGGGATGCAGCTCTGTGGCCCATACTGTTCCTGGAGGAGGCGAACGAGCTGGTTATGGATCGTATTGGAAAGCAGACCACGCAGTTCGGCCAGGCGATGGCCAATAAAGCGGTACCGCTGCTGTGCCCCGCTGAGATGGAGGCCCTCATTCAGCCGCTCAAGCGCCTTCTGATGAATATGGCGTTCCTGATGGCTGGCCTGGTCTGAGCTGTGAGACAGATCCAACACGTCCGCTGTGCGCAGCAGCGCTCTGAGCGGTCCTTCAAGGCGTGATCGGGGAAGGCGGCACTGTTGCGCAAAGGTGAAGGAGAACTGGGAGTGCTGGGGCGCCTGGTCCTGATGACTGTCGATCAGGAATTTGATGTCTCGCACATAGTCCCGCCACGCTGGGAAAAAGCGATCCGCTTGCAGGGCCTCCAGCTCACTGGCCAGGTGCTCCGGCGTCGCCGCATTGGCATAGCGGACAGCCTTCCCGCTGCTGTCCTTGCTGTAAGCAGGCAGCTTATTGATGTCATGGAGGGTCATGGCCAGAAGGAGACAGCGCAGCTCGGTGGCATTCAGCCCAAAGAGTGGCCGGAGTCGCTCAATGATTGCCGCACCATTGAGCACGTGTAGCCACAGGCTTTCCCCTTGCTTACTGCCGGTCTGGATGATCTCCTGGTAGTGCCGCAGTCCTTCGTCAGCGATGCACTGCAGGTACTGCTGAAAGACCTGCTCCGGGTCATCGCCCCGGTAGGTCAGGCCCAGCACCGACCAGGACGGTGCAGTGTCAGAGGCCGGGGCCATTCCAATTCATCCCCTTTCCAAAGCAAGATACGGGAGAGTTGGCCCTCGCTCTCGCAAGGGCAACCTC
>NZ_JADGIA010000176.1 GCF_019683635.1 Thermogemmatispora sp.
GCGCTCTTTCAACGAAGCACTGCCTGGCCAGGCCAGAGAATAGCCGAGACCATGCTCGCCAGACCTGCCACCTCAACCAGCATGCTCGTTCGCTGGCCAGGAGCCATCTCCAGGGAGAGGAACCGCTCTGCGGCTCTGGGAGCCAGCCTTTACGCAGGCGCTTCCGTTCGTTCAGCTCAGACTGCGGCAGGAGAGGATCACGACCTGCGTCTCTGTTGGCAGGTTGCTTTGTGAGATCACAAGCCTGGGCTGGGGATTGATCGCCTCCACGCCCATCTCGCGGCAAAAGGTCACCAGCGCGTCAGGCAGCGACTGCGAGCCGTCGGCTGCCAGAGGATAGTAGTGCATGGGAATCACGATGCGCGGCACCACCTGGCTGATCACTTCAGCCGCCTGCGAGGCGTTGAGGGTGTGCTCGCCACCGATGGGCACCAGCAGGATGTCAGCATCGGCGACCTCCTCAAGCTGCTCTTCCTGCAGGGTATGGCCCAGATCACCGAGATGACAGACAACGATGCCATCTATGTGAATGACATAGATAGTATTGCGTCCACGTTCGCGCCCCCGCCGATTGTCATGATAGGAGGCCACGCCAGTGATCAGTACGTCGCTGATCTCGTACTCGCCCGGCCCGCGCACAATACGGGGATTCCCCTGCACTGCGCGGACATAGTTGTGATTGGGATGCTCGTGACTGATGGTGACAATCGAGGCGCTGACTTTACCCAGGCGCAGAGGCTCCTTCTGCTGCGGGGCGACTTCCGTCTGGGGAGCGAACGGGTCCGTGATGAGCGTGACTTGTTTTCCTCGCAACTGAAAACAGGAGTGGCCGAGCCAGGAAATCTCCATTGCAAAATGTGAGGACACCCGGAGGTGTCCGCTCCCGCTAAATTCAAGAAGAGGGCAGCCGTCAGTCACGCGCTCATGCCTGGCAGACTCCCCTCGTGTTGCCTTACTGGTCGACTGTTCGAAATGGAAAACATAAGTTCGGGCGGGGACTGCAGTCCTCGCCCGGATTACATTGTACCACAGGGATAGGTCTTCTACAAGGGAAGCTCCTACCAACCGGGCTTTTTTGCTTAGTCCGCTCCGGCCTGCTCGCTCACTCTCCCGCGACACTCGTCGTACTACTGCGCCCGGCGCCTGGCGTTTCAGGGCCGGCTTGCTTGACGGGGCCTGCGCCCGCGGTTTATACTGCTGCGATAAGCGCGCTTCTTCCTTCCGCTCAGCTGCTGCTCTGCAGGCCCGCTCGCAAGCTTACAGCAGAGCCCACACAGCGCAATAGACACGGTGCAAGGCACGGCGGCGGGCGGCCCCAGAGGCGGCAAAGGGCAGGGAGATGAAGGCGCTATGGCTCGTGCGAAGTATGGATGAGATGATCTTATGCGCCTGGAGGAACATGTAGCCTTTTCAACGGCGGCGGCCCTGGTGGCTCTGCCGTGGCTGAAAGAGGAGGTCTGGCTGCCCTATGCGGCCAGTATTCTGATCGATGTCGACCACTATCTGGAGTTTGTGGCAGCTCGCCGGCGCCTGAGCCTGCGCGAGGCTTTGCGCTATCTGCGCACTCCTCAGCGCCAGCGCGGCCCTCTGCCGAAACCACTGCACCAACCGTGGACGTTGACCGCCCTGGCGGTGCTGGCCGCCCTTACTCGCCAGCGCTGGCTGTGGCTGGTGCTGGCCGGTATGCTGTTTCATGTGGGCCTGGATGCCTGCAATAATCAGCTGGTGCGCCACATTCAGGGACAGCTCCAGCAGGAGGCCGCCGGACGCTGCCCACGCTGCGCTCGCGAGACGACCAGGCTGGAGCTGCATGCGCGTCGCCCGCTGCGGACTCTGCTGGCTCGCTATCAACGGGCCAATTATGTGGTGCTTTGCCCGGAGTGCCACCGCCTGGCCCATCAGCAGCGGCAGGCGCTGGTTGCGACCTCCGACACCGCTGGCCTGGTCTCGGCTCAGTAGGGATCAGGCACAGGCGGCGCACTGGGGCCAGGCCCGGCCTCGCTTCTGCTTTATGACTGCCGTCTCGACGGAGCGAGGCTTCTGTGATATAATCGCCACGAAGGTTTTGGCCAATGGATGGCCTGCGATGAAAGCGAGGGTGGACCTTGAATACGTTGCAAGCCTGGGCCCCGGCTCTCCGGGTGATTCAGATTATTCTGTCTGTGGCTGTGATTCTCTTTATCTTGCTACAGGCGCGTAGCGCCGGCCTGGGCAGCATCTTCGGCGGAACCAGCGCCGGCTCGGTCTTTAAGACACGCCGCGGGGTGGAGCGCCTGATCTTTAATTTGACGGTGGTCTTTGTGGTGCTCTTCGCGCTGGTCTCGGTGGTTATGATGCTGCTGCCCGCCTAGATCGGTCGCCTCGGCCAGATAGGGGCGCATGGGGAGGCCGCTCTGTGCCTGCACACGCTCGATAAGGCTGCTCCGCGCCCCGCCCGGTACTCCCGGCTCCAGCCCTGCCTGCTACTCCGCCGCACCTGGGCCGCAGTCTGGACTGCCTCAGTTGTTCTTTGCGCTCTTTTCGCCTCCGCTCTGCTAGATTCTCTTCCCCCCCGGCTGGGCTTTCTCCCGCCAGCAGGCTCAAGCTACGGCTGTGCTTTTTTCTGAGCCATAAATAAGCATAAATGAATTTATAGATGTAGGGCTATCCAGAATCTCTGGAATCGGCAGCGATTCGATGCACTTCTCAGGCTGGTTGTTTCCGTGTGAGCACATTGACATGTTCCATGAGCGCTATCTACAATCATAGCAGGCAAGCAAGAAGCGGGAGGCGAGCATGATGGAGCAACCGCTGAGTTTCTCGACCGAGGCGGGCCAGGGCGGGAACGTCTCCAGTGGCGGCAAGCCTGGAGAGAGGGAGCAATTGCTGCCGCTGGAAGCACCCCGTGAACTGGGCCATTATCGTCTGGCGCGTCTGTTGGGCCGTGGGGGCTTTGCTGAGGTCTATCTGGGTGAGCATCGCTATCTGGGGACCGAGGTGGCCATTAAGCTGCTGCAGGCACACCTGGAGCCGGAGGTGCTGCAGCGCTTCTGCGCGGAGGCGCGCATCGCGGCTCGCCTGCACCATCCCCATATTGTGAGGATCTTCGATTTCGTGCTGCTGGAGGAGCGAGGAACGGCTTTTCTGGTGATGGAGTATGCCCCTGGGGGGACCCTGCGTCAGCGCCATCCCCGCGGTAGTCGCTTGCATCCGGCGACGATTCTGCTCTATTTGCAGCAGATCGGGGCAGCCCTGGACTACGCGCATCATCAGCAGTGCATTCATTGCGATATTAAGCCAGAGAATATGTTAATTGGGCGCGACGGCTCGCTTTTGTTGAGCGATTTCGGCATTGCCTCTTTGAGCGGTCAGAATCAGAGGGACTGGCAGCAGGCGGAGGCCATTGCGGGGACGCTGGCCTATATGGCGCCGGAACAGCTGGCTGGTCAGCCGCAGTTTGCCAGTGATCAGTATGCGCTGGGAGTGGTGGTCTATGAATGGCTGTGCGGGGAGTGCCCTTTCCGCGGTTCGCCCGCTGAGGTGCTGGCTCAGCACGTGCACGCGCCACCGCCGCCGCTGCGTCAGCGCGTGCCAACGCTGCCGCCGGGGCTGGCTGCCGTGGTGGAGCGAGCGCTGGCCAAGCGGCCAGAGGCGCGCTTTGCGACGGTGCTGGAGTTCGTGCGGGCTTATGAGCAGGCTCTGGGCCGGGCTTTGCGTCCCCGCGTCCCTGACCGACTAGCACAGCGCCAGGTCGAGCGCCCGACGCGACGGGCCTTGATGGTGGGAATGACCAGCCTGGCAGCCAGCGGCTTGCTCGGCGGCGGTCTGACCTGGCTGGCTTTTTCGCCTCAGCTACGCCCCAGCCGCCCGGTGCTGCCCGGCTGCCCGCTGCCGCTGAGTCAGCCAACAGGGCGCCCGCTTGAGGTACCAGCGCAGGCGACGCCGGTCACCCCTTCACCTCAGCAGCATGAGGGTCAGGGCCATCTGCCTTCCTCTTCTTCTTCTCTGCTGCCCCGAGTGCTGCCCACCCCGCGCTCACGGTCGTCCGCGCCGTCTCGCCTCTGACCATCCTGCACGCCTTGACAGGCCGACTCCGCCTGTGTTACCATTCGCGATCGTGATGGCTACAGCTCTTTGCTCTGCTGCCAGCGTTGAGTTACGTACGGCTTCGCTGCGCAGCGACGCTATTCGCCCGACCCATATCGCGCATGCTCCAGCCGCATAGGCCTGGCGCAGCTTATGCGGCAGAAGAGAGGAGCAGCGCCACCAGGATGAGCACGTAAGCAGGACAGCGTTCTGCTGATGGGTGCTTTTTGGGCCGCGCGTTGCCTGCACTTCCCGCCACGCCGCCCGGCGCGCTGCTGAGCAAGCCAGTTGCGGCGATCGCTGCGGGACGGTGCGCCTCTCCTCTTTCGCTCTTCTCCTTTGTCTGCTCTCCATTAAGCCTCTCTGCCTTGCCCAGGTTTTCATTCCAGTTCAGGACCGACGGGGACGCTCTCTTTCGGGCTGCTGCGCCTCTATCGTCGCCTCCTGGCCTGGTTCTGGCTCTCCGGGCTGCTGCGCCAGGCCGGTTCCTTTCAGGTGGAGCGTCCATTGGGGACGCAATGGCTGACAAGAGTACGTGATGTAGAAAGGAAAGGAACGACCTGAATCATGGAGAAGCGGATTGAGTGCCAGGGAGAGGAAGCTCTGCCAGCGAGACCTCTGTCGCGCGGCGCCCGCCTGCGGCTCTTATTGGCCTATGATGGCTATAATCTGGCCACGAATGCGTCTTTGAGTAGCGCGGTCTGGATGATCTATCTGGCACGCCACGGCTATAGCCCGCTGGTCATCGGCTTGCTGGAGATGACCCTGCATGTGACGAAGCTGTGCGCAGAGATTCCAACGGGGATTTACGCGGATTTGTTGGGGCGGCGCCGCAGTCTTTTTATATACTGCAGCCTGTCAGCAGCTGCAATGCTCTTTTTATCGCTTCCGCTCTGGCCGTCGATCGTCTTGAGTTTTGTGCTCTGGGGTCTGGCCTTTGCGTTCCGCGGCGGCGCCGAGGAGGCGCTGCTCTGGGGCCTGGCGCGGCGCCTGGTCGCTCATGAGGGGCAGCAACAGGGCTACTATAGCCGCCTGATCAGCCGCATGTATTTGCTGGCCCTGGTGGCGGAGGCCGCCAGCACGAGCGTCGGCGGGCTGCTCGGCCAGGTGCAGGAGGCGTTGCCGTTTCTGGTTCAGGCCGCCCTGGCAGTGCTTGCGCTGCTGCCCCTGCTGGCGCTGCCCGAGGAGCGCGGAACCAGCGAGCGGCAACCGCTACGGCATCTGCTGCAGGGATTGCGCGCGGTGCGCGGCGACAGGGTGCTGGTCGGTCTGCTTCTGCTGGCGGGCCTGGTCGAGGGCTGTGGGCTGACCATTTATTACTATCATCAGCTCTATCTGAGCAGCCTGGGGCTGACGCTGGCCCAGGTGGGCCTGGTGATCGCCGCCAGCCAGGTGATCAGCTTTGGCTGTACGGCCCTGGCGCCTGCGCTGTTGGCCCGTATGAGACGCAGCCATCTGCTGACCGGGCTGCTGCTGGCGCTGGCCGGCGGGCTGCTGTTGATGAGTGTGCCGCTGGTGCCGCTTAGCCTGGCAGGCTTCCTGGTGCTCTTCCAGGGGGCTTACGCCCTCTGGCAGCCAGTGGTGAGTACCTGGCTCAACGAGCGCAGTCCCGAGGCCCAGCGGGCCACGGTGCTCTCTCTGCAGACGGGCCTCTTTAGTGCGGCGATGGTGACGCTCTTTCCCCTCTTCGGGCTGGGATTAGGAGAAATGAGCTATCGCTCGCTCTATCGCGCGCTCGCGCTTCTGGCAGGCTGCGGCTTGTTGATGGCCAGCCTGCGCTTCCTCTGGAGCCGCTGGCGAGGAAGCCAGCGCTAGGACGAGGAGCGCGGTGTGAGGCGGCCAGTGTACAGCCCGCGCGCCACTCTGGTCCAGCCAGGGGGCGCCGGGCGACACTGGCTTGCCGTTTTTTTATGCACAACTCACAAATTTTTAGCTACTCGTCAGGAGCTATCTTGTACGACATGACGTTACCGACACGTGGCCGCGCTAGAACTGAGCAGCAGGCACTTTCAGAGTCTTACGAGTACTTGACGAGCTTTCTCCTCTCTCCTACAATAAGTATGCTGGTAGATTGTTAGCCAGCAGCCAGCCAGGGTCAGCATTTAGCCAGACAGGCCGCGTAAGATGGGGACGTCCGCCCAACACAGGGCTTGCAAGCACAGGCAAGAGAACAGGCACGATGGTTGATCACTCGGGGAGACAGCTCGATAATTATTTCCTCCTCCGCTTGCTTGGGCAAGGGAACTATGGCCAGGTTTACCTGGGCGAGCATACTCAGCGCAAGCATCTGGTGGCGGTGAAGGTACTACACACCGGTCTAAACTATGAGGCGCTGCGCCACCTGGTCAATGAGGCCCGCCTCTTCCGCCTGCGGCATCCGCATATTGTGGCGGTCCAGGATTTCGGTGTCGAGCAGGCGCTCGGGGTGCCTTTCATTGTGATGGACTACGCTCCCAATGGCACCCTGCGCCAGCGCCATCCCCAGGGAACGCGTGTGCCGCTGGAGCTGGTGCTGCACTATGTGCATCAGCTCGCCGATGCTCTGCAGTATGCCCACGATGAAAATGTGATTCACCGCGACCTGAAGCCGGAAAATATGCTGCTGGATCAGGAGGACCGTATCCTGCTGACCGACTTCGGGATCTCGGTGATCGTGCAGACGCCTCCGGGTCAGACCCCTCTGGAGCAGCAGAACGCCGGCATCGCCGGGACGCCCCATTATATGGCCCCGGAGCAGTTTATGGGACGCACCAGCCGCGCCAGCGATCAGTATGCCCTGGCGGTGATCGTCTACGAGTGGCTCTGCGGCGATCCGCCTTTCGATGGAACCTTCTATGAGCTGTACGCTCAGCATTCTCAGGTTCCTCCCCCTTCTCTGTTGGAGCGCGTGCCAGACCTCTCGCCCGAGATCGAGTATGTCATTATGCGCGCGCTTTCGAAGGACCCCAAGGGCCGCTTCGCCAGTGTGAGCGAGTTCGCTCATGAGTTGGAGCGCGCCGCCCGCTCCCTGCTGGTGCTCAATTATGTGCCGCGCATCCAGCCGCGCAGCCGCCAGGAGTGCTTTGACGATGGGGTGGCTTTTTATTTTCAGGGCCGCTATCGGGAGGCGGCTGAGTCTTTCTCGGAGGCGCTCGCCCTGGACCCCGCCTACGCCGACGCTTATATGAACCGCGGTAGCTGCTATTTGCAGCTCCAGGAGCCAGAGAAGGCCATCGCCGATTTCGACCGCGCCCTGGAGCTGAATCCTCAGCAGGCCATCGCCTATAACGGACGCGGTTACGCCCGCTGCGCTCTGGGCGATGAGCGCCGGGCCATCGCCGATTTCGATCGCGCCCTGGAGCTGGACCCGACTTATCTGGAGGCCTATTTTAACCGGGGCCGCGCTTACCGCCGCCTCCAGGAGTATGAGAAGGCCATCGCTGACTATAGCCGTGTGCTGCAGCTCGACCCCTCCCATGTCGATGCCTATAATAATCGCGGCAATGCCTATTGCTGCCTGGGCAATTTCGAGCAGGCTATCGCCGATTTCAGTCAGGCTATCCGCCTCAACCCTGAGTATACGCTGGCCTATAATAACCGCGGCAATGCCTACGATGCACTGGGCGAGCATGAGCTGGCTCTCGCCGATCTGACACGCGCCATTGAGCTGGATGCTTTC
Source organism: Thermogemmatispora sp. (assembly GCF_019683635.1). Classification (GTDB taxonomy): domain Bacteria; phylum Chloroflexota; class Ktedonobacteria; order Ktedonobacterales; family Ktedonobacteraceae; genus Thermogemmatispora. The sequence goes on from NZ_JADGIA010000176.1 coordinate 7,724, forward strand.
TATGCTAACGCCTATAATAATCGCGGAACAGTATATCGCAATATGCAAGAGTATGAGCAGGCCCTGGAGGATTATGAGCGCGCTCTGGAGATCCAGCCCGATTACGCTCTGGTATACTACAATCGCGGCCTGACTCGCTATGAGATGCAGGACTATGAGCAGGCGATCCAGGATTTCGAGCGCGCTCTGGAGCTCGATCCCGGCTACGTGGAGGCGTACATCAGGCGCGGCATGGCTTACGATGCTTTGCAGGAGTACGAGCAGGCCATTGCGAATTTCAATCGGGCGGTGGAGCTGTCTCCCTGTCTGGCACGCACTTACGTCTACCGCGGCCTGGCTTACGCCGGCCTGGGCAACTACCGCCGCGCGATTTTGGACTACGATCGCGCGCTGGAGCTGCGCCCGGACGATCCCGAGAGCTATCGCCATCGGGGTGTGGCCTACTTCCGCCTGGGAGACTATCAGCGGGCGATTCTGGACTACGATCGCGCGCTGCAATTGGACCCGAGTAATCGGCTGGTGCGCGCCAGCCGCGAGGAGGCGCTCTATCGGCTGCGCCAGGAACGGCGGCGCGAGGCCCGCTGAATCCCTTCTTGCTCGTGCTCCCGCGCTCGGGCCGGCCCGCGAGTCCAGTCCGCTCGCTTCCGGGCGCCCCGCTCGCACGGTCGTTGGCTCTTGACTCCCTTTTCCTCCGCTCTCTGGCTCGGAGACCAGGCCCGCGCGCGCACGAGCCAGCTCACCCGACTGCGCCGATTGCTCTGCGGCACAGCCGATCGATCTGGCGTAGGCGCCCGCCGACAGAGCGGGCAGGGCGGAGCTGACCGATCGTGATCCCCTGTTGTTCTGCGGGCAGCGGCTAGCTTTCTATCCAGTGAGCAGCGAAGCGAACGGCGAAGGCGGTGCAGTTTGGCATTGTATAAGGTAATGGGGCAGTAGATGATGAGTCGCTTTGACAGGCGTCAAGGCAGCGGTTCAGCAGCGATGAGGAGAAGATACGCAAGAGCTGTCGCCCGAGGAGCTGCGCGCTCTGTTCGGTCGCAGCCGAGCCAGCGGGTTCGGCATCGGCGTGGCCTATCCGCGGCGCGGTCTCCGCTCCTGCCAGAAAGGCGCGCTGCTCCTGGGCCTGGCCGCGCTCAACTTCCCCAACGCCGTGGCCTGTTCCAGCCCTGGTATGCCCTATCTTGAACAAGGGAAGCTGGTGGGCTGAAGCAGGTCGATCGGCTCACCTCCGACGCTCCTGAGCCGGGCGCAGAGAGACGCTGACGCTGGAGCGCGGCCAGGCGTATCGGCTGCCAGCTCCACTCACGCAGGAGAGGCGCCGCCGCCCTGGCTCGCTGCGCTGAATCAGCGGGTCCGGCCTGGGCGCCAGCCACCGGCCTGACTCCCCTTGCCTTTGTCCGGGCGCTTTCTCTATACTAGCTGCGAGGCCCAGGGAGAGCATGCGCCCAGCCCCGCGGCAACTGCGGCGCCGCGGCGTCGGGCAGAGGAGGAGAAGCATTATGCCACAGCAGGATCTGACAGGGGTCCAGCTTGCTGAGCGCTATCAGCTGACAGGTCTCCTTGGCCAGGGGAGCCTGGGTCAGGTCTATCTGGCCCGCCGGACTGCCGGGGAGGCTGCGGGGAGAACGCCGCCGTTGCTGGCCCTCAAGACGCTAGACGGTCTCTCGCTCAGCGAGGCAGAGCTGCCGGCCTGGCTCGCCGCTCTGCAGGCTTTGAGCCAACTGCGCCATGAGCAGCTACTGCCGCTGTTGGACTACGGCTACGACCGCGCGCGGCGGCTGCCCTTTGTGGTCATGCCCTATGTGGCCGCCGGCTCTCTGCGCGCGCGCCATCCCTACGGGTCCCGCCTGCCCCTGGTGATGGTGGTGCGCTACGCGACGCAGCTCGCCTCGGCGCTGCAGGCCGCCCACGAGGCCGGCTGGCTGCATGCTAATGTGAAGCCGGAGAACGTGCTGCTGGGCGACAACGAGCAGCTCTGGCTGAGCGAGGTGGGCCTCTGGTCGCTGGTGCAGCGCTTCACGAGCGGGGCCGGATCGTCGTTCAGCGGCGAGGCCGGGCTGGCAGCCTCTCCCTATCAGGCTCCTGAGCAGCAGGCTGGTCAGCCTGTGGCGGCCAGCGATCAATATGCGCTGGCAGCTCTCTGCTACGAATGGCTGACGGGCAGCCCGCCGCGGCGCCTGGAGGAGGGCGGAGCGCTTCAGCCGCTGCGGGCGAGGGCGCCGGAGCTGAGCACGGCGGTTGAGCAGGTGCTGATGCAGGCCCTGGCGGCTGACCCGGCTCAGCGCTTTCCTTCCGTACAGGCTTTTGCTGAGGCCCTCAGCCGGGCGGCCTCGGCCCTGGAGGTGGCCGTGCCCAATGAGCGCGAGCTGGTCCAGGTCTGGGTTCAGCAGGGCAACGAGCACGCGCGCTACGGCAGATGGCAGGAGGCGCTGGCGGCCTTCAGCGAAGCTCTGCGTCTCGATCCGCGCAATGTCTACGCCCATAACCGGCGGGGTCAGGTCTACGCCGAACTGGGGCGCTATGAGGAGGCCCTGGCCGACTTCAATGCCGCTATCCGTCTGGCGCCCGACGATCCGACGGCCTATCATCATCGCGGCTTCCTGGCGCTGCAACAAGACCGGCTGGAGCAGGCGCTGGAGGACTATACGACGGTGCTGCGCCTGGAGCCGGGACGGGCGGTGAGCTATAACAATCGCGGGCGCATCTATCTGGAGCTTGGTCGTCCCAGGGAGGCCCTGGCGGATCTCAATGAGGCCATCCGCCTCGATCCCAGCTATGCCCCAGCCTACTTCAATCGCGGCAACGCTTACGAGGAGCTGGGCGAACGAGAGCGAGCGATCGCCGACTATACAGAAGCGCTGCGCCTCGATCCCGCGCATGCTCCGGCCTATTTCCATCGCGGCGCCCTCTATCAACAACAGGGCGATCTTGAGCGGGCGCTGGCTGATCTCAACGAGGCTATCCGCCTCGACCCCAGCGATGCCGCCGCCGCTCTGGTGCGCGGCGAAGTCTACGCAGCTCTGGGTCAGCCTGCTAAGGCACGCGCCGATTTCGATCAGGCCATCCGCCTCGATCCGCAGCAGGCTGAGGCTTATCTGCAGCGCGCCCTGCTGCTGCGGCGCCAGGGAGAGGAGGCGCAGGCCCTGGCTGATCTGAACGAGGCTATTCGCCTGGCGCCGACCGATCCCCTGGCCTATCGCGAGCGCGCCAGCCTGTATGAGGAGCAGGGCGACTTTGATCGTGCGCTGGCCGATCTCAACGAGGCCATCCGCCTGGCCCCTGCCGACGCGCTCAGCTATGCCCATCGCGGGAACCTGCGCCGGCAACGAGGCGAGTTTGAGGAGGCCCTGGCCGATTTCGAGCAGGCGCTGCGCCTCGATCCCGCTCTGGTAGTGGCCTACCTCTATCGGGCTGTGCTCTACGCGGAGCTGGGCGAGCTGGAGCCGGCTCTGGCCGATCTCAACGAGGCCATCCGCCTGGCCCCCGAGGCAGCCGAGGCCCACTATTACCGCGGCCTGCTCTATGCCGATCTGGGCCAGTTCCAGGCGGCTATCGATGCTCTTAGTGAGGCCATTCGCCTCCGTCCCGATGATCCGGCCTTCTATCGGGAACGGGCCCGCCTCTATGAAGTGCAAGGGAGACCTCAGTACGCCCTGGCCGATTTGGAGCGCGCCCGACGCTATGCGCCGGAGGACGAGGAGATCTGGCAGGCCCTGCAGCGGGTGCGCCAGCTCTTGCGTTCTGCAGACGGGGG
>NZ_JADGIA010000177.1 GCF_019683635.1 Thermogemmatispora sp.
CCCGACGCCATTCGTGAGCTGGTTCTTGATGATCAGCGGGCGCGCAATGCCCTCTGCTGGTTTGTCTTCTCTTGAAAGCAGGGCCGATAAGGCGAGCATCACATTAAGAACCCATAAAAATAGAAGGGAGTGCGCATTTCCCTCTCCTACACATTGACAGGGGCCCATCTGCTTCTCTACACTCCTGGCAGAGAAGCGTCTCCTGCCTGAGAGGGAAACGATCCTGACTTCTTCAGAGGTCTGGCCTGGCGGCCTGGCCTTCGCTCTGCGGTTGCGGCCTGCTTCCTTTCCTTGATCGCACTTCTGGCCAGCCAGTCAGCAGGCAGTTGAGGGGCAGGTGTCTGAGAGAACTGTGAGCAGAGCAGGAACGTCCTCACAGGAGATCTGACACCAGAAGAGAAAGGAGCCGCCGATGCCCTGGTGGTTCTTCCGTCGCCGCCGTGCCCCAGCTGCTGCCGCTGGCCTCACAGGCGCGACTCCGTCCGCGTCTGGCAGGCAACCTGGCGAGGGTGCTCTACCGCGCCTGCAGGGCAACCGTCGCTATCTCCACGAGCAGCCCTATTTGTTGCCTAAAGACCTCGGCGAGGTTAACCGGCTCGACTTTCAGCATTATGTGTTGCGCAGCCTGCTGCGCGGCAATTATTTAGCGCCTATTACTCAGCCGCGCCGTATCCTGGATGTGGGATGCGGTACCGGTCAGTGGGCCTTTGAATTGGCTCAGCAATTTCCTCAAGCCGACGTCATCGGCCTTGACCTGGAGCAGGTCAAGATCACCAGCACGCCCCCAGCGAACTTCCGCTTCGTGCAAAGCAATGCGCTGCAGGGGCTTCCCTTTGAAAGTGACTCGTTCGATTTCGTCCACCAGCGGCTGCTGATCCTGGCCGTGCCTGTGTCCGCCTGGCCTGGGCTGATCCAGGAGCTAGCGCGTGTTACCGCCCCCGGCGGCTGGGTTGAGCTGGTTGAGACCAGCACCATGCAGGACTTCACGCCGGCAGGACCGGCCACACGCGCGTTCTACCAGCTGGGGAGTCCTCTGGCGGCGATGCGTGGTCTGGATATCGAGGGGATTGTGCTGCGCTCTCTGGAGCGTTACCTGGCAGAGGCTGGCTTCATCAATATCCAGCGCCAGCTGATCGAGGCCCCCCTCGGCGACTGGGGAGGACGGCTTGGCTCCCTGCTGGCGCTCGACATTCGCGAGGCATCTAAGGCCGTGTGTGGGCCTATAGCCGCCCTCACCCACCGCCCGGAGCAGGAAGTACTTGACTTGCTTGAGCGCGCGAGCCAGGAATGGAACACGCTGCAGACCCGCTGCCCCTTCGTGGTCGTCTATGGTCAGAAGCCGGCCCGCAGCTGAGAGGTCTGGACCCCCATCCATCACCGTACGCTAGTCTAGCCATTGCCTGTCTCGTCAGCAGCGAGGTTCTACAGTGCCTGGTCCAGGCGGATGGCCGTCCACCTGGGCCAGGCAGCCACGACAATGGCCAGAGGAGAGCAGGCTTTATCAGGGGTCCCCACCGGCGGGCTCTAGCTGGCGAGAGCGCCGGCATCGACCGCCAGCGTGCTGCCAGTCATCAACAGCGAGAGGTCGCTGGCGCAGAAGAGCGCTACCCGTGCCACATCGTCGGGAACTCCAGCCCGCCCCAGCGGCAGGCTCTCGCCAAATGAGTCACCGAGCACATCTGGTGCTCCGGCAGCTGTCATCTCCTGGCGCAGCTCGGCGATCCCCGGCGTGCGGATCAATGTCGGGGCCAGGGCCAGCACGCGAATATTGTAGGGGCCAAACTCAATGGCCAGGCTCTTCGTCAGGCCCCGAACCGCATGCTTCGAGGCCACGTAGTGCGCCATGCCAGCCCCTCCCTGGTAGCCGGCAGTTGAGGCCAGATTGATAATCACGCCACCGCGCTGGGCCTGGATCATGCAACGCGCCGCCTCGCGCGCTCCCAGAAAGGTCCCGCGCAGATTGATCGCCAGCACCCGGTCCCACTGCTCATCGGACATCTCCAGCACCGGGCTACTGGGATAGATACCGGCGTTGTTGACCCAGATATCCAGGCTGCCCAGCTCCTGCACGGCTCGCTGCGCCAGACTGCGCACCGATTCGCTGTCCGTGACATCCACAGAGGCAAACAATGCCCGCACCTGATAGCGCGCGGCAAGGCGCTCTGCGGCGGCCTGCCCCTCATCGGCCCGCAGGTCGCCCAGCAGCACACCCGCCCCGGCCTCCGCCAGGCGCTCCGCAATGGCCAGGCCAAGCCCCCGGGCCCCACCGGTAATAACGGCATTGCGTCCGCGCAGCGAGATCAGTTCGGCCAGCGACTTGTGACTTACATCAGGGATCGCCATTGTGTGTACTCCTTTCTGCGACTGTCTGTTCAGCCAGACAACAAACGCCTCTTGAGACAGCTTCGTCGAGTCCCGTCAAGCGGGAGGATCACAGATCATAGACAGCATATACCGAAGCAAGAGCTTGCTGCCAGCCGGACCCCAACCCAGCTATCCGCAATCAGCGTACGAGGGCCAGTACAGAGCAGGCCATCAGGCGAAGTCAGAGCGCAAGAGAGCGGCGCGCAGGGCGCCGTAGGCGGCGGCTTTGTCTCCGAGAAGCGCCGGCACAATCGGCGTCTCCCGGACCGCTGGAGCGCCATAGCGAGCGAGATTCCTGCGCAACAAAGGGGAGAACAGATCAAACGCCTCGCAGAGGCCACCGGTGATAATAATCAGCTCGGGATCAAACAGGCTCGCGATGCTTGCCAGAGCCAGACCCAGCATATGCCCCATCTCCTCCACGAGTGCAAGGCAGTCTGGCTGGCCCTGCCGGGCCTGAGCAATCACCTCATAAGAGGTCAAAGGTGGATCGAGCTGCTGGCCCCGGGCAGCCAGAGCGCTGCCGGAAGCCACTAACTCCAGAAAACCATGCTCTGGATCAGGGATATGACCGCGGTCAAGCGTCAGCCAGCCAAAGGCGCCGGCGCTCCCGTGCGCTCCCTGGACCAGCTGGCCCCCCAGCATCAGCGCCCCACCGACACCTGTGCCCACACTCACCAGCGCGACCTGCTGCCGTCCACGAGCCGCTCCTCGCCAGGCCTCGCCCAGGAGCGCAAGCTGAGCATCATTGCTCAAGACTACCGCCGCCCCCAGGCGCTGCTCCAGCTCGGCGGCCAGCTCGCGCTCATGCAAAAAAGGGAGATTCGGCACCCAGAGCGATCGGCGACGGGTGCAGGTGCCTGGCAGCCCCAGGCCAATACTCACGACCGGCTCCCCTTGCTGCTGCGCCACTGTGTGCACCAGCCGCGCCAGCGTTCCCAGAAACTCCTCATAGCTCGCCGGGGTTCTGAGGCGCGGCGTCAGTGCCACCTCACCCGTTGCTGTCAGATAGGCTCCCTGAATCTTTGTGCCGCCCACATCGATGCCCAGCTCCATCGTTACCTCTCACCTCCTGGTCCTGGACGCCTCAAGTCAGCTTAGCCCTTGATGCCGGTCAGCGAGATGCCTTCGATAAAGTAGCGCTGCGCCCACAGCGTCAGCACCACGCTGGGCAGGATACCGATGGCAGTGCCCGCCATGACGATATTGGCGAATGTGACACTCGACGTATAGGTGCGCAGGCCATTCAGCGACAAGACCACCGTGCTCATCTCGGGCGAGTAGACTATTGAGAGGGGCCAGAGGAAATTGTTCCATTGGAAGACAAAGGCGAAGAGGATCAGCGCCGCTGCCGCCGGACGCAGCAACGGTACCACCACACGCCAGAGGAGCGTCCACTCTGAAGCCCCATCCAGGCGAGCAGCCTCCAGCAGCTCATCGGGGATACCAGCAATAAACTGACGCATCAAGAAGATACCGAAGCCATTGGCCAGATTGGGCAAAATCAGACCAGGATAGGTATTATCGAGATGGAGGGCCACCATCATGCGATAGAGCGGGATCAGCATGACAAACTGGGGGACCATCATGGTCGCCAGGACGCAGACGAAGATGGCATTTTTCCCACGGAACTGATGTTTGGCAAAGACATAGCCGGCCATGATACTGGTGAGCAGAATGCCTGCTGTTGAGGAGACAGTCACAATCAGCGAATTAAGTATAGCGCGTGCAAACGGCGTTACTTCGAAGACCGTCCGATACGAAGAAAAAGCCGGGTGAGCAGGCCACCAGACCGGAGGAAGCGCCTCCAGGTCCTCTGGCGACTTCAGACTAGAAGCAATCAACCAGAAGAAGGGGAAAAGCATGATCACCAGGATCAGCACCATACAGAGATACTGCAGTGCCAGAGAGAGCCAGCGCCGTCCCTGACTGGGGCGACGATAGCTCTTGGTATAGACCGACATCGTTGCTCTCCTTCGTCGTCTGATGCCCGCGCCCCTGCGGGAGCAGCGGGCGCCGGGTCCACCCTCCCTCACGCAGCTCGCTCTATTTCCCCCTGCAAGCCTGCCCTGCCTTCACAGTGAGCGGAAGAGGCGCAGCTGGAATAGAGAGAGCGCCAGCACAATCGCCAGCATAATCATCGCCATCGCACTCGCCTGTCCGGCCTGCCCATAGTTAAAAGCCGTAATATACATCTCGTAGGCGGCGACATCGGTTGAATTGACCGGTGATCCCTGCGTCAGCACGTAGACAGGGTCAAAGACCTGCAGGGTATTGATGGTCAGAATCACAAAGACAAAGGCCAGCGTCCGCCTCAGCAGAGGGAGCGTAATATACCAGTGACGGCGCCACCAGCCGGCGCCATCAAGGGAAGCGGCCTCATAATACTCCTGGGGGATCTCCGTCAGGCCCGCCACCACCATGACCACATAGTAGCCCAGGGTCTGCCAGACATTCAAAATGACCAGCGAGAGCATGGCCTCATGCACGGAGCCTAACCAGCCCTGGGGGGGCAGATGCAGCCAGCTCAGGATCTCATTCAGTGGACCATATTGAGGCTCGTAGAGATAGCCCCAGACAATGGCCACGGCGACCGTCGGGATCATGTAGGGAAGGAAGAGCACCGTGCGCAAGACATTGCGCCCATAAACCCGCGCCTGGTACAGGAAGAGACCGAGCAGAATCGCCAGCGGCAGGATGATCACGAGATTGGCCAGCGAATAGAGAAAGACATTGAGCAGGGCCGTGCGAAAGATTGGCTGCTCAAAGACCGTCACGTAGTTATTGAAGCCGACCCAGCGCATGCGCGAGTACGGAATGGCCATCGAGCCTTGATGCAAGCTGATCCAGGCCGTTAAGAGAATTGGCACCGCCACAAAAACGATCAGTAAGCCGAGGCCCGGGCTGAGGAAACCGACCGTGGCCAGTGACCTGGAGCGGCTCAGCGAGCGCTGCCCCTGTATCAATTGCAGACCCTCCCTTCTCAGGAAGCTTTCACCACACTCCCAGCTATCTCATCGGCGACCCTGGAGAACGGAAGAGAAAGGAGGTTCAGCCGTCACGGGAGAGGCGGGCCGGCGGGCCGTCCTCACTCTCTCCCGTGCGTGTGCGGCCTGGGTGGCCTGCGCGGGGCCTGCACTGGTAGGATCGAAGCGAAGCACCAGCAGCCCCGGCAGGGCCTCCTTTCTCAGGCTCTCCTCACGCCAGTAGCAGGAATACTGTTTCTACCTACCTACCTAGACCATATCAGGAATAGTAGCGGCTGAGAATCTGGCTGAGGTTGCTCTGGGCCTGGGCCATCGCCTGCTGAGGCGAAGTCTGGCCATACATCAGGGCCTCTAGCGACTTCTGCAGGCTGGTAGTGATTTCATCGCCGCCCAGCACTGTCGGGAACGGGACGCTGTTCTTGAGCTGCTGGACGTAGGTGCTGATGAATGGCTCACTCAAGTCGGCCTGATGGGCCGTCAGGTCGGAAGTGCGGCTCGGCAGAATGCCCATGCCCATCAGGATATCACCCATGGCCGAGGAGCCATTTTTGCCGCTCTGGGGGCCATTGAGCCACTGCAAGAACTGCCAGGCCGCCTCTTGCTGGGCCGGGTCGGCGTTGGCGTTGACCACCGTGCTCCAGGAATACGATACGCTATGGGAGCCATTGCCGTGCGGTCCCACCGGGATGGGAGCCGTGCCGACATCGCTAAAGCGCGCCCCCATGCCAGCCTTCAGGTTGCTCTCCCACCAGTTGGCCATGATGATCATGGCTGTCTTACCCGCGACGAAGTTCTCAAGGTAGGGTCCGGTCGTCGAGGCATTGGCCTGACCCATCGCCGGATCGGTGACCTTCTTCTGGAAAATCAGCTGATAGTAGAGGTTCGCTGTATCAAGGGCGGCCTGGCTGGTCAGCAGGGGCTTGTGATCGGCGGCGAGGAGCTGGCCGCCATCCGAATCCACCAGCGAGAGCCACGGGTGGACGACGCCGCTATTCCAGCTGGTGATGACGCCAAAGCCCTGCTGAAGAATTTTGCCGGAACTGTCGCGCTTGGTCAGCTTGACGGCATCGCTCACCAGTTCGTCCCAGGTGGCCGGGGGGTTGGCTATGCCGGCTTCGCGGAAGAGGGCTTTGTTGTAATTGAGGGCATAGAGGTCAACCTCATTAGGATAGCCATAGGTCTTGCCCTCGACCTGAACGGCGGACACCACACTCTGGGGATAGGCTTGCTGGATATCTTGCGCAAAGGTGGTCGGGGCCTGAGCGACCAGGCCATCCTGCACCAGCTGAGGCAGCCAGAGATTGTAGATGCCCATGATGGTCGGTCCGCTGGCGCTGCTTCCCTGGGTGGTAATGGTTGTCAGCAGGTTGCCAAAGGGCACGGTGCGCACCTGGATCGTCACCTCGGGATGCAGCTTTTCATAGGCGCTGATAGCCTGGTTGAGCTGGTCAACCTGGGGGCCCGACCAGTGGGTCAGATAGGTGATGGTTACTTTACCGGAGGACGATCCGGTGCTGCTGCCGCCGCAGGCAGCGAGCAGGAGGGAGAACAAGACCAGCACGAGGGTGACTCGCAGTGTTGGGCGCGTAAGTGAAAAGCGTAGCATAGCTACCTCCAGAGAAGTATCTCATGCACGAGCCGGGCCGGGGGACAGCTTTCTTCGCAGGCCGGGCGGGCCAGGAGAGCGCTGGCCTCTGCCGTCGATCACATGAGTGAGCGCTGTCGGGGCTCAGCCAGAGAAGCAGGCAACAGCGCTGGCAGATAGCGCTTTCAAGCGCCGTACAAACGACGACGGAACTCCTCGTAGACCTCCTCATTGTTGTCGGGGCTGACGCCCTCGGTGTTGGGGGAGGCGAAGGGACGGACCAGGTAGCCGCGACGGGCGAGGGCCAGGGCCGTTTCTGAGACGATGGCTTGCACCAGGGCGATAGCGGCCAGCGTCGAGACGCCGCCTACCTTGCCCGCTACTCCCGGGACAGCGACGACGGCGTCCTCCGAGGGAACGCCGTTGAAGAGGATGACATCGGCAATGTCTCCCAGTTTCTTCCCGCTGGAGTGGGTGGCGGGCCGATGGCGATGGTTCTCTTCGGAGGTGATCGCCACCACGTAGAGACCGGCGGCTTTGGCAGCCAGGGCCATTTCTACTGGCGCCGCATTCTGCCCGCCGTGAGAGATCACGATCAGCATGTCGGCAGGGTCCCAGCGCGTATGGCGCAGGAAGATGCGGATGTAGTCCTCCTGGCGCTCCAGCCAGAGCAGCTCTTCTGCTCCGCCTGGCCCGCTGACGGTGGTCCACATCAGGCGCGGGTCCATCATTGGGTAGAACCCGACATAGCCGCCATAGCGGGGGAAGCAGTCCTGGACCGGAAGGACCGAATGCCCGCTGCCGAATAAGCGCACCCAGTGATGACTGGCAATCACTTCGGCGGCACGTTCGGCGACCATGCGGATCTGCTCACTCTGCTCTTGGAGCCTGTCAATGGTGTGGGCGACTGCTGACAGATAGGACACTTCTCGTTGCATGCTTACTCCTTGACTAGGGAAGAGATGGCCGGGAGCCTGGCCACGCTCGTCGAGTTCGGCAGGCAGGATGAGATCGAAATAGCGAGGCTTCCCTGCGTCTGCTCTGGTATGGGCGCGGCGCGGCACGGCACGGCACGGATCTAGCGCTGCCGCCGCGAGGCGCGCAGGAAGAGCTGGACGCGGTAGCGGTCGCCACGCAGGATCGAGACGACAAATTCAAATGGTTGTTTGGCTTCATCAAAAGTCAGGCGCTCGACGTGGAAGCCGCAGGTTCCTTCGCCAACCTGTAGGAGCTGGGCTTGCTGGCCGCTGATGGTGGTCATGGAGAAGATTTCAACGGCCTCAGCCGGCACAACGCCATAGCGTTCCTCCAGATACTGGTAGAGCGAGCGCTCGTTGAGATCGGCTCGCTCCAGTTCAGGGAAGCGGGCCGCCGGTAGATAGGCTGTCTGAATGCCAATCGGGGTGTCGTTGGCGTAGCGCACGCGGCGAACGACAACCAGGGCTTCGCCAGCAGCCAGGCGCAGGCGCTGGGCCATCTCTGGCGTGGAGGGTTCGAGGCCAATGCTGAGCACGCGAGCGCCAGCGTGCATACCTCGGGCGGCCATTTCATCGCTAAAGGAGGTTAGCCCTCGGGCGCCCGCGGTAATGGTGAGATCACGGACAAATGAGCCGCGCCCTCGCTCGCGTACAATCAGTCCCTCGTCGACGAGGACCGCCAGGGCCTGACGCACCGTCGTGCGGCTGACTCCATAGAGGTTGCACAGTTCCATCTCTCCTGGAAGTTGCTGCCCCGGTTTCCAGGTGCCATTGAGAATGCGTTCGCGCATGTCTCGCTCAACCTGGAAGTGCATGGGCACCGGGCTGCTCTTGGATGCCGCTCGATAGCGAGGCTCGGCCATCGCTCTCTTTCCTCCACGCTCACTGAAATGTCATAACATAATGACATTTTACTGTCCCGGTCCGCCAAAATCAAGAGGGCTACCAGGACAGTGATCCCTTCGGAGGAAAAAGTGGGCCGCGCGGGCAGTGATCTGGCCCGGCCCGCTGGTAGGTTGGTCGCCAGTCAGTGCAGCCGGCGATGGATCGCCAAACAGACTCACACTGCTCACAGGGCGCTCACGATTATCTGGATAGAGAAGGCGCGCTACCTCCCCCGAGCGAAGGCAGACAGCTTCCCCATAGCCAGGTAAGCAGCACCTACAACCGTCATGCTGTCACCGATGGCCCAAATCGCCCAGAAAGATAGACGGAGGAGGGGGCAACAGCATCCATCTGCTGCCCCCTCCTCTTGCTCCGGGAAACACACTGGTTCACTCTCTTAGAGGCGCTCTTGATGGCCGGCACGCCCCAGGGAAGGCCAGACAGGCACGCGGTAGCGCGCCGCCCTGGTAGAAGGAGAGCCTTCCCTAGCGACCCACGACCAGCAGAGACTTAATGGCGCGACGCTGATCCATCGCAGCGTAGGCCTCGGCAACATGATCGAGATCAGTCGTGAAGTCAAAGACACGACCCGGATTGATCTTGCCGCTGAGAACGGCCTCTAGCAGCTCGGGCAGGTAGGCCCGCACGGGCGCTGGACCGCCGCGCATGCCCACGTTGCGATAAAAGGTTGCCTCAGCGGGGATCTCGACCTCGTGCGGAACGCCGACGCGCCCGACGATAGCCCCGGGGCGGGCACTGGCAAAGGCGGTCTGGTTGGCTTCGTTGGTGCCCACACATTCAAGAACAGCGTCCGCGCCGATGCCATCGGTCAGGCGCATGATCGCCTGCACCGCCGCATCACCACGCTCGGCCACGATATCTGTAGCTCCGAAGTCGCGGGCCAGCTCCTGACGCCTGGGGTGGCGGCTGAGAATGATCACGCGCTCAGCGCCAAGCAGCCGCGCAGAGAGCACGGCACAGAGGCCCACAGCGCCATCACCAACCACCGCCACGGTCTGGCCAGGCTTCACCCCCGCCGAGATGGCGGCATGATAGCCGGTCCCCATGACATCGGTCAGGGTCAGGAGCGAGGCCAACACCTCATCGGAAAACTGGCGCCCAGGAACAGCGACAAGTGTGCCGTCGGCCAGCGGGACCCGCGCCAGTTCGGCCTGTCCCGCGACTCCTTCAACGCCCTGGCCAAAGAAGCCCCCACGGACACAGGCCGTATGGAAGCCGGCCCGGCAGTGCGGACAGGTACCGTCGCTAATGGCAAAGGGGGCAATGACGAAGTCGCCCCGCTTGATAGTTGTGACCTCGGGGCCTACCTCCTCGACGACCCCGATGAATTCGTGGCCAATGGACCCCTCGGGATGGGGCGCAATTCCACGATAATACCAGAGATCGGAACCGCAGACGCAGGCCCGAACGATGCGGACGATCGCATCCGTCGGCTCCTGAATAACTGGGTCTAGACGCTCTTCTACCGTGATGTTACCAGCTCCGCGAAAGATCGCTGCTTTCATCTATGATGCTTCCTCTCTCAGCAGAAGGACTGACTGATCACCTTGCAAGGAGTGAGTCTTTCTTTCCTTCGTTTCTCCATCCGTCGGGTATTATAGAGACGCTCGCAGGCAGAGCGATAGAATATTCTTCGTTAATAATTGGCCGATTCTGCAGAATGCCGCCGGCGGGCGCCGCACACCTCTCCCAGAGCGAGAGACCGACGTCCTGCCCGCGCTCTGGGAGAACAAGACCCTCGACCGCTAACCGAGTTGGCCAGATCCCTCGATCGACCTCAGCTCTACCAGATCACCAGACTATAAGAATTCTCGCATGAAGCCCCTGTTCTCGTTCCCAGCCAGGATCTGATATAGCTGACGCCAGAACGCCCGAGCCATCCGCCCGCCGGCCACGCTCGTGGAGAAGGGAACGGTGAGATAACCTTATGGGGATCATCAGCCAGTGGGCGGCCTTGCCCGCCTGTCCCGTGGTAAGGCAGGCATAGTCAGACGACAAGAGCACTCTTCAACATCGAGCACAGGATAGGACAAAGGCAACAAAGCTAGTCTAACGATCGATAGACGTGATATAATACAACCAAGCGATCGCCCTATCCTACTGCAATACGTCAGCTAAGTGCGCCCGTTCTTCGCTATGGCAGGGCAGGAGATGGCCTGAGACAGAGTCTTATACGCTGCCTCTAGCCGGCGGAAGATCATCCAGTGCCTCTACGACAAGGAAAGTCAGGAAGAGCGATGACAGACCTGAAGCCCGTGCACCCCTTTCCCGCGCGGATGGCTCCCGAGGTCGCCCTGCGGGAGCTGGCATCGTTCCCAGCGGGCAGCACCGTCCTCGATCCCATGATGGGCTCGGGCACCGTCCTGAGAGCGGCCCTCAACCACGGCCTCCGGGCTATTGGTCGCGACCTCGACCCGCTGGCCGTCCTGATGGCCCGGGTCTGGACCACCCCCCTGGAAACAGACAAGCTGCGTCAACGGGCCAGCCAGCTGGCGGCTCCCCTCAGCGGCGTAACCGCCCCGGTCCCGCTGCCCTGGATCGACGATGATCCCGAGACCGCCGCCTTCGTCCACTACTGGTTTGCTGAACCACAGCAACGCGACTTGCGTCTGCTCAGCGCCGC
>NZ_JADGIA010000178.1 GCF_019683635.1 Thermogemmatispora sp.
GCGGAGGTGCTGGCGCTCGCCGTGCGACTCGCCGCCGCACTGCGCTGGGCGAGGAGATAGCGAAGCTGATCGAGAGCCTCACGCAGATTGATATTGCTGAGGCTCCTGACCCCCAACAGCTTCATAGCATATTTTGAATCGATATTGAAGTTATCACGTAAAATCTGCAAAAACTGAGGAAGGGTGAGATCGCTATTGAGGTTGCCGAAGACGCCAGGGGTTGAGGGTAAAGCGGGAGCCATCCGGCGCCGGAGCTGCGTGGCAGAGGGCGACATCCGGTTTTCGGCTGGAGCGGCAGGAGCTGGGGCCGGTCGCGCTGAGGTCGAAAGGCGCATCTCTGCCGGTGGCTCACGCGGGCCTGTGGGACGTGACGGTCCGTTGCGTCCTCCCTCTTCACCAGGTGTCTTACGCGGTGTAGATGTCTGATTGAGGCGCTGCTCAAGGCGAGCGCTGAACTGATCGAGGCCGGCCAGCGCTTCTTGGAGGAGACGCTCACGCTCCTCGGCGCTGGCGTCCACAGGAACCGGCACCTCCATCTGGATGACATGGAGACGCCCCTGAGCCGCAAACTGGGTTTTATAGTGGAACCAGATATAGGCCCCACCGGTGGAGGTTCTCTCCTTCGCTACAGCCTCATCCATAGCAACACCTGCCTCTCTGGCACGCAGCCGTTGCCGCAACCAGCGATCGTCATCCTGGCTGCTCATGGAGCGGTCACAGGAGGTCAGTCAACTGCGCTGGTAGCGGGCAGCGTGGTACTTCTTGTTCTCCCATTATACCAAAACGAGAGGGTTCTGCCTGCACGGTGGTCAGCAGTGCTCAACCGCGGCTCGCTAAACGAGGAGCTTGCCGGAGCGCCAGGTATCAACGGCCAGCTTTATCGTGCGAACGTAGGCGGCCACATCGTTGCCGTCAGCGGCAGGGGCATAGACGGGCACAATCTGATCAATCGTGACCAGCCCCCGAGCAACGTATTCATCGGCAATCAGCCGATACCAGTCGCTGAAGCCCTCTTCCCAGCTGGCATAGCGGCGATAGCCAGCATAGCTCGCCTGGCCCGGCAGGGCGCGAATATTGCCCAGCGAATGGGTGAAGCGCGCTACCCCGGCGGTACCAAAGCGGCTCTCCTCCAGAAAGAAGGCCAGGGCATAGACAGGATCGATATGGTAAGCTATCCCATCGGCATAGAGGGCCTGCCCCTTGCCTGCCGCCGGCGATTCATAAGCCGCCAGCACCTGATCAATGAAGTCCGCCGACACTGAGGGCTGGCCCACAACTGTATAGCGACCCTCCTCCTCCAGAGCAACGGGGTCAAAGAAGAGCCAAAGCAGGGCTGCTACAGCCAGGGCGGCCAGGGCCAATAGCAGCCCTTGACCCGGCAGCTGTGATTTTCGCCTGCCATAGCTCCGATAGCGGCGACGGCTTCCTTTCCCTTTGCCCTTGCTGCTACTCCTGCTACTTCTGCGATAGCTCCCATTACGCATCATGCTCCATCTATCCTACACCCAAAGATTGCGGTCAGCTTGCTGCCGGGGGCTATTATCGCACGAGTCAGGAGAGAAACGCCAGTCGCTTGTCAGGTGACCGTCACTCTGAAAGCAGTCGGCGAATTGCATTCAGGAATCACTTGTCAGGCAGACTAGCAGACCGTACAATACAGTAAAAATAAGGCGCCCGCCCCTACAGGGGAAGGCAGTCAAAGGGGTCGTCAGGAGCCGGAGAACGAGTTACGGCAGAGACAGCAGGCCGGGGGAACGTCACGGCGAGCGGATTACTGAAGCGGGCACTTCATCCGCCCAGACTTTATCGGCAGGAGCACGTCCTATGCTTCACCCATCACCCACATATCCGCGCTTACCAGAAGCGAAGCAGAGCGAGCCAAAGCAGCCCAGAGCCACACCTCTGCACCCGCGTCTGGGGCAGAGACCGCTGGCCCGCAAGATCAAAGCGTTCTTGCGCCCACCGATCAAAGCCATCTACTACCTGGTTAGCCAGATTCGCAGCCACAAGCTGCTCAGCCTGGGCGTCGTGGTGATCTTTCTAGCCACCGCCACCCTTACCAATTACGCTCTGACTGGGGAGTGGCCGCTGGGAATTGCCCAGGATCAGTTCAATTTCCATATCAATGGCGGCAATGGTGGCGGCGATAAAGTCAAAGACTGGCTCTACGCGCTGCGTGATGGCGATGTGGCCACAATGAGCATGCTGCAATCGACACTGCTTATGGCCCAGCCCCCTGATCCAGCAGAGCTGGTTAGCCAGTACAGTGAGAAGCAAACAAATCTGATCTGGCGCGACATCCACGTCGTGGGGGTCTATCAGCAGTCAGACACAACCATTGACAGCCTGGTGAGTGTGAGCCTCGGGAGCCGCGGGCCGGGTGGAGGCACCAGCGGCTACATGCTCTGGCACTTCACCACGGTAGCCCAGAACGGCGGGTTACTGCTCTTCATCAGCCTCGTGAATTTCAGGAACGCCCTTGGCTAGTCAGGTCAGTTCAGCCCGTCTATGACAAGGCTGCGCCTCGCATCTGCAACTCCCTGAGTACAGGCGAGGCGGTCAGAGTTGGTTACGTTGGCTACAGCCAGAGGTCGCTCGCCGACCCCAGTTGGTGAAAGAAAAGGGGACTGTTATGGCGACAGAGAAACAATTTGAGCAGCAGACCGAGCTGGATAAATCAATCGATCGGGGTCTCGATCAGTTTGGTCGCTTTGTGCGTCACAACTGGTTCTGGCTCCTGCTCGGGGGGCTTATCCTCTGGTACTTTTTCAATGCTATCTTCCCCCAGTTGAGCGCCCCTTCCCCGGGAGCACTCTTCGCCTACCTGCTGCAGATCGCCTTTGCCATCTTCTATATCCTTATCCAATTCATCGCCCTCTTCTGGTTTTTGGCGCGCCCTCGCCTCTACTGGCTGATGCCTGGCGAGACGGGCGTCAGCTTCCGGGACTATAAGGGCAACCCCGAGGTATTGGAGCAGGCCAGGCGGATTGTGGCCATTCTCCAGGGAATCAAAGAGTTTCGCGAGATGGGCGGCCAACCGATCCGTGGGCTGTTGCTCTCCGGCCCACCCGGCACCGGCAAAAGCTATCTGGCTCAGTGTATCAGCAGCGAGGCTCAGGTTCCTTTTGGCTACGCCAGCGCCGCCAGCTTCCGCAATATGTTCTGGGGCATCGATGTCTTGATCATCATGCGTCTCTATCGGCGGGCGCGCAAACTGGCGCGTGAGTATGGGGCCTGCATTCTCTTCCTGGACGAGATCGATGCCTTGGGAGCTTCGCGCACGAGTCAGGGCCGCATGCCAGTCCCGGGCATGGGAGGCGGCCTCTTTGGCTTCATGGGCACTGGTGGCTCTCTCAACCAGTTGCTGATGGAGCTGGACCCACCACCGGTCGAAACCGGTTGGTTTAAGAAGATTCTGCGCGTCCTCGGCCTCTATCACGGGCGGGCCCAGCGTGAGCCGGTCTTGACCATCGGGGCCACCAATCTGCCCGAGGCGCTTGATCCGGCGCTGCTGCGTCCGGGACGCTTTGATCGGCGCATCCACGTGGCGCCACCCACGGATAAGTACCGCGGTGAGGTCATTGAGTACTACCTGCAAAAGGTCAAGCATGATCCCACCATCTCGATCAGCGCCCTGGTCTACCGCATGGCGGGCTACACGCCTGTGGAGATTAAACATGTCATTAACGAGGCGGTAATCATCGCCTACTTCGCCGGACGCGATGAGGTGCACTATCAGGATATTATCGAGGCCCAGGATATCCACGAGCTGGGCTATCGCCGAGAAAGCAACCTCTCGCTCCTGGAGCGACGGCGCCTTGCCTACCACGAGGCGGGTCATGCTGTCGCCTCTTATTACCTGCTAGAGCGTTTTCTGCCACCATTTGTGACGATCCACCAGCGCAGCAGCCTGGAGGGGGCGGCGGCCTTTGCCCTTCCCCGGCCCAAGGAGACAATCATGACCATGAGCAAGGAGGAGGTGCTCGCTCACATTCAGGTGGACCTCGCTTCTCGCGCCGCTGAGGAGCTGTTTCTCAATACTCAGCTCAGTGGAGTCATCGGCGATCTGCAGCATGCTACCGAGCTGGCCGCCTCTTACATCGGCCTCTATGGCATGGATGGCACACTGGCCTCCTATGGCGCCTTTGTCCATCACTCTTCAGAGCCAGGCGCTCGCGCCGCGATAGCACCACTGCCTGAACTCAAAGAGCGCGTTGAAGCCGTGCTTCAATCCCAGCTCAAGGCAGTGAAGCGCCTGCTGCAAGAGCATCGCGAGGCTGTGATTGCTGTGGCGGAGTCGCTGATTGAGCGCGACGAGCTGACTCCCGAGGAGATTGAGGAGCTGATCAATCAGGCCGACGCCCATCGCGTAACCGTCCAGCTGCTGCCCGAGCTGGCACCGGTACTTGGCCTGAGCCAGGAGCAGACGGATGGCAATGGCCATCTCGCCACGCTCGCCGCGTTGCCAGCCAGCAACGGTCACGCTTCGGCTGAAACCTCACCCTCACCCCCCGAGGCCACACAATCGTGAGCCTGGCCTGACGCAAGCCGCGGAGAGGAAGGAAAGTCTGCTATTGCTGTGCTTTTCTTCCCCTCCCACTGCTATGCGGTGCTCAGGCCGTTGTCTTAGTGGTATGTCCTTCTTACACACCCTCGAAGCAGAGCAGACCATTTCTCTCAAAACCGTGACCTTTGTGCTATTGTAACGTATAGTGAGATGCGTCTCTCTCGATGAGACAGCCCAGAACTGCTTGAGGGTTACAAGACTATGACCAACGAGGTCATCGTGGATAGGCTGGCCCCCGTATCCACGACTCCCGGACCCCAGAGTGCGCGCAGCCGCTGGCTGAGTAGAGCAGGGCTTTGCCTCTTGCTCGCCATCGGCCTGGGTATGCGTCTCTATCAGCTGGGACAGCCCCTAGAGCGCGACTTCGATGAAGGGGTCTACTTGCAGTCGTTGCGCGCTATGAGCCACGGCTTTGCTCTCTATAGCCAGATCTTCTATTCACAGCCGCCGTTCTTTTTGGAATCGATCTTTCCCATCTACGTCCTCGCCGGTCAGACGCTGTGGGCGGGACGCCTGGCCATCGCTTTGCTTTCACTCTGCGGCCTGATCGGAGCCTGGCTGCTCGGCAAGGCGCTCCACGGCTATACGGGCGCTTTTATAGCGCTGCTCTTAACCTTAACCAGCGTCTCGTTTCTCAATGAATCGCGTGTTCTCCAAGCAGACGGCCCATCGGTCGCGCTCTCACTGCTAGCCGTCGGTCTAGCTTTTTACTGGTGGCAAAAGCCTGCGGGTTGGCGCGGGCTGCTGCTGGTGATCCTGAGCGGGATAGCCCTGGCGCTCAGCATCTCCACCAAATTCCTGGTGGTGCCTGCTCTCCTCCCCGCCGCTAGCCTGGTACTGGCCCGCTACTGGCAACTGAGACGCTCCCCCCAAGGAGAGGCCACTCCGCTTCAGCACCTCGCCCTCTGGGGGCCAGTGGCCGGCATTCTGGCTTTCCTGCTGGTCACTCTCCTGCTCTTCTTGCCATTCATCGGCTCCTTCCATGTGACGTTCCAGAGCATCGTCTCTTTTCATACGCAATCGAGTGAAAGCTTTCGCTATACCCTCCGTACCCTTACACTGCCGCTGTTAGCACAGGGTCTGCTGACTCCTCTGACATTGGCAGGGCTGGCGGGAACAATCGTAGCTGCTCTACGTCGTGATTGGCGTGTTGTGCCGCTTCTGCTCTGGCTGGGGGGAACGCTGGCTGTTCTGCTAGAGCAACGACCCCTGTTTGTCCACCACCTGATCGCGCTGGTGCCACCGCTCGTGGGTCTGAGCGCCTTGGGTTCTCCCGATCTCGCCGCGCTCAGCCGCCGGTTCCAGGCAGGCAGCAGCGAGCGTCAGCGAAATCTTAGGCTTGCCAGCTCGATCATGGTGATCGTCCTGGCAATCAGCTGTACCTTTGCACTCGGTCAGGATATCCTCTATTTTCGCCAGCCTCCCCACTCTGTGACGCCAGCGGGGCCGCTTCAGCGCGTGGTCACCGATCTGGAGCACCTCACGAAGCCGGGAGATATGGTGATCAGCGATGAACCACTGGCGGTGGCGCTTGCCGGACGAGATACTCCGCCCTGGCTTGTCGACACCTCCTCGGTACGTATTCACACCGGCTATCTGACTCTCCAGGATCTGATCACCGCCAGTCAGGCGCCCCAGGTGCGAGCCGTGCTCTTCTTCAGCTCCCGCTTTCATTTACCAGAGGTAGAGAGTTATCATAGTTGGGTGGCACAGCATTTCCACCTGGTGCGTACTTATGGAAAGGATAGCACGGGCCATCCCCAAGAGCTATGGGTGCGCTGAAAAAGGCCCGGCAAGGCCACGTCCGAGCAAAGACAGGAAGGAGTGCACTCCTTAGTGAGTGCAGGCGAGCAGCGACAAGTAGAAAGGAGTCGCCTCATGAGGAAACGTCGTACTTTCAGTACGATGGAAATTATTCTGTTAGGCGTCTTGATTGGGTCACTCATCCTCTCGTTCTTACAGGCGCGCCGGCAAGCAGAGCAGCGCTAATCTTGCCCCACGTCTTCCCGGCGACTCTGGCTCCTCCCCTCCCGCACATAGCGCAGTGCAGCCGGGCTGGAGCAGCGAGGCGAGGCATTTATAGAGATGGAGGATGAGCGCTTCAGACAGGCTGTAGCGCGTGCGCTGCAGCCTGTTGCTGTTTCGCCAGTGCAGCGAGCAGCGAGCAGCGGGCTGGTGGGCAAAGTCTGAGCCCGCATGATATCATAGGTAGCAGCGAAGGAGAGCAAGGCGCTAGCCAGCTACGCACATCAGCCAGCGACCCACCTACTGGCGAGGGTCGCAGCGGAGCAGAAATGACAGTAGAGCACGGCACGGAGTGCCAGCGGCTCAAGCCCAACTCCAGCTGAGTCCCAGTCAAGCCAGAGGCCGGGGTGAGGTCCACGGGCGCACCCGTGCTTGCAGCTGAATATTACTGTTCTCTGTCTGCCTGATTTTCACTACTATCCTCACAGGCCGACTCACCGCGCCGATCCGGCAGCGCCGGCCCTCGGCCCTCGCTCTCAGCATGCCGATCGAGAAGAAAGGCTTTGTGTCAGATTGCCAAATTGTCGAAAGAGAGAGTTGCTGTCATGACAACGGTCACCTCAGATGAGCAAAAGCCACACCAGGAAGAGAGCATTGCACCAGCAGCAGCGCATCCTCTGCAAAAGTGGCTGCTGGTGTTAGTTGTCTTTGTGGCTGGGGCTGCTTCGCTGGGGGTCGAGATGGCCGCTTCGCGTCTGCTTGCCCCTTATTTTGGCTCCTCGCAGTTTGTCTGGGCGGCCCTGATCGGCCTCATCCTGCTCTATTTGACCTCGGGCTACTATCTGGGCGGACGCCTGGCCGATCGTTTTCCCCGGCCTCTTGTCTTCTATCTGATCACTACCATCGCTGCCTTCACCATCGGCCTGATCCCCTATATCTCGCGTCCAATTCTGCTTTGGTCGCTCAGGGCCTTCGCCACCTACTCGGCCAGCGTCTTCATCGGCTCTCTCGCCGCAGTGATCCTGCTCTTCGCCATCCCTGTCATTCTGCTCGGCTGCGTCTCCCCTTTTGCTATCCGCTTGCTCTTGCAACAAGTAGGCCGCTCCGGCAGACTGGCGGGTCAGCTCTACGCCATCTCGACCGCCGGCAGCATTGTGGGCACCTTTCTACCCGTACTCTGGCTGATTCCCAACTATGGTACCCGCTTCACGTTCCTGGTGACAGCCATTACGCTGCTGTCGGTCTCAATCCTCGGCCTGGTGGTCAGCAGTGCCGGACCAGGCGGCAACGGCTGGCAGCCGCGGGAAGGGAAACAGGCCAGACATTTCGATAAGAAGAGTCTGCTCTCCCTGCTGCTATTCATCCCTTTGGGGCTGGAGTTTCTGGCTCTGGGCGGACCTATCAAGCCGGCCTCGGGCACCGATGGCGGCGGAGTACTCATTGCCGAGCGCGAATCTGATTACAACTATATTCAGGTGGTGCGCGTCGGTAGCGAGATGCAGCTTATTCTCAACGAGGGGGAGGCTGTACACTCGGTCTATGATCCTACCTCGATCCTTACCGGCGGCCCCTGGGACTACTTTATGGTCGCACCCTATTTTAACAGGCCGCCGTTTACCCCGGCGATGGTTCACCGCGTTGCCATCATTGGCCTGGGTGCCGGAACTATTCCCCGCGAAATCACGGCGGCTTACGGTCCCATTCCCATTGATGGCGTCGAGATCGATCCCACGATCGTCGAGCTGGGCCGCCGCTACTTCGCTATGAACGAGCCGAACCTGCATGTGATCGTCCAGGATGGGCGCTACTTTCTGCGCACAACAGCGCAGAAGTATGATATCATCGGGATCGACGCCTACCAGCAGCCGTACGTCCCCTTCCAGCTCGCGACTGAGGAGTTCTTCAGCGAGGTGCGCGCCCATCTGACGCCGACTGGCGTGGCCGTGATCAATGCCGGGCGTACGACCCATGACTTCCGCCTTGTGGAGACGCTCGCCCAGACGATGCACGCGGTCTTTCCGAATGTCTATATTATAGATACAGCGCGCTTTACCAATAGCATCATCGTCGGCACGAACGCAGCGACCTCTCTCAGCGATTTCGCCCGCAATACGGCCATGCTGACGAATCCGCTGCTGACCAGCGTTGCCCAGGAGAGCCTCGCCTTTGGCAATATACGCGAGGAAAAGAATCGCCATGTCTTCTTTACCGATGATCGCTCACCGATCGAGCAGCTCATCGACCAGATGATCCTTGATGCTATCCGCAGCGGCGACGAGTGACTGCTCACCAGCGCCCACCGCGCAAGGTCTGGTTTCGATGCCGCTGTTGCTGATAGAGCACACTACAGCTTCAAATCTGATATGCTGGAGGAAAGCGGATGCCTTTTAGTCCAATTGATCTGAGCAATGTGCGCGTGCTTGACCTTTCTCAGAATTGGGACATTCATACACCGGGCTTTGCGACCTATGAGGGGCCAACGGTCAAGTGGATCAAGCGCGTAGCTTTTGATAAAGTCGGGGGTCAACATATTTCGTCGACTCTGCACGTCGGAACCCATCTCGATGCACCTCTGCACTTTATTACCAATGGTCAGGATATCGGCAGCATCCCGCTGGAGAAACTGGTCGGCCCCGGCGTAGTGGTCGATCTGGAGGCGATGGGGATCGGCGACTACGATATCTACACTTCGGCCCACTTCGAGGAGTGGGAGCGCAAGACGGGCCTGCGCATCGAACCTGGCGATATTGTGGTTGTACATACCGGCTACCACAAGTACTATCCCAGCAACTGGTACGGCGAGACCCAGCCGGATGAGACGCGCTATTTTATTAAACATCCCGGCCCAACGCGAGAGTTCGTGCAGTGGGTTCTCGATCGGAAGATTTCCTGGTTTGCTATCGATGCCGGCTCAATGGACCACCCGATGAATACCGTTATTCGCAAGGTCCGCCCGGATCTGGCGGCCAAGTGCGCCGAGAAACTGGGGCGCCCCCTGGAAGAGATCTGGCCGGAGGAGGATCTGCAGCTCATGCACTACGACCTCTTCCCTCACGGAGTTTTCCATGTCGAGAATGCTGGCGGCATGATCGACGAGGTCTTGGACCAGCGCGTCTGGATTGGCTGCTTCCCCTGGAAGTTCAATGGAGGCGAGGCAGCCTTCTGCCGCCTGGTGGCCTTTGTGGGGAAATAGGGCGGGTCCAGCGAAATGAAGAATGAGCGGCCCGGAGCGGCCCGGCTCCGGGCCGCCTTGCTGCCAGGCCCTACGGTCCACTCACTTCGTCCCATTCACACCACGATTGTTGATCTACCTCTGCTCACTCTCCAGCTTAAAAGATCGGCAAATAGCGCTCAAGCTCCCAGGGATGGACGTGCTTGCGATACTCGTTCCACTCGATTGACTTGGCCTCCAGAAAACCCTCGTAGATCAGGTCACCCAGGGTATCGCGGATGAGGGAGTCTTGACGCAGATCGTCGAGAGCCTCGCCCAGGGTAGCAGGCAGGCGCGACAGTCGGCTTATCGGCTCTTCCTCATCGCGCAGGAAGAGGCTTTCATCCATTGCAGGCGGCAGCGGCATGCGGTGCTGAATGCCATCCAGTCCGGCGCGCAGCATGACCGCCAGGGCCAGATAGGGGTTGCAGCTGGGGTCACAGCTGCGCAGCTCGATACGCGCCGAGTGCTGGGGATCTTTGCCAGGGCGGGGAACACGGATCAACGCCTCACGATTAACACGGCCCCAGTTGACATAGACAGGAGCCTCATAGCCTGGCACAAGCCGCTTGTAAGAGTTGACAAGTGGAGCCACGATGGCACACATGCCGCGGGCATGTGCCAGCTGGCCAGCCAGAAAATGGCAGCCTACTTCAGATAGGCCATATTCGCCATGCTCGTCAAAGAAGGCGTTTTTTCCGGTGCGGACATCGATCAGCTGCTGATGGGTATGTAAGCCCGAGCCGCTGACATTGTAGAAGGGCTTGGGTAAGAAGGTGGCGTAGAGGCCGTGCTGGGCGGCGATCGCTTTGAGCACATACTTGGCGGTCATCAGGCTATCAGCAATATAGAGCGCATCACCAGCCTGGAAATCTAGCTCATGCTGGCCCGCCGCCACCTCATGATGGCTGGCCTCAATAACAATGCCCATCTGCTGGAGGGCCTGCACCATCTGGCGCCTTACCGTAGCAGCCAGATCGGTGGAGAGGTCAAAGTAGCCCCCACGATCATGGGGCAGCGGAGTCGGCCCGCCATCTTCGAAACGCAAGAGGAAAAACTCCAGCTCGGGCGCTACCTGAAAGCGATAGCCCATCGATTCGGCCAGCTCCAGTGAACGCAAGAGCGTCGCTCGCGGATCGCCCTCAAACGGCTCCCCATCAGGTGTCATGACGTTGCAGATTACGCGGGCCACTACGTCGCCAGCATCTAGCTGGTCAGCAATCTCGCGATTCAGGGCCTGGGGCCGTACATGTACTGGGAGGACGGTAAAAGTACGTAGATCGGGGAAGAGATACATATCACTCTCAGCAACGCGCGCGAAGGCCTCTATTGAGGAGCCATCAAACCATTTGCCGCGCTCCAGGCAATCGGGGAACTGCTCCACCGGAATCGTGACACATTTTGCCATACCAACAACGTCGGTGAACTCCAGGTTGACGAAACGCACATGCTCCTTTTCAATGGTCTCCATCACCTGGCTCACCAATGCCTGATCCTGCTGCTCCGCCATGTGCTGCCTCCTGGATGCCCAGCCAGCCAGGCATCCTACATTTCCATGATAGATCTCTTATCAGTCTACCGAACGATTCGATGCTCCAGAGTGGGTACCCATTATATCAGAAGTTCCAGGCCGTTGATATCTCCCCACCCTCTAACCC
>NZ_JADGIA010000179.1 GCF_019683635.1 Thermogemmatispora sp.
CCCCACTACTATCCCCCCCTTCCCCCGGCGCCGTGACGTCCACGGCTGCCACTTGACCTTGCGGGGTGAGCAGGGAAGCGCAGCGCACTACCCCGTTGCCTCTCCCTGTTCACCTCCACCCTTCGGGGTGAGCAGGCAGCAGGCAAAGGCGCTGACAGGCCGAACACCAGCCAACGAGCTGCCCCCCCTCCTCGCGCAGCTCGCTCAGGCGCCGCGCACAGCGACAGACGTAGCCATGCTGGCGCGCCGGATTACCATAAACCAGAGCATGAGCTGGTACGTCGCGCGTGACCACCGAACCGGCTCCCACGAGAGCAAACTCGCCAATGGTTACCCCACAGACTACCACCGTTCGCGCCCCAAGCGAAGCCCCATAGCGCACCACCGTGGGCGTAATCTGCCAGTCCTGGGCCCCCTTCAGGCGCCCATCGGGCGTAATCGCCCGCGGCAACAGATCGTTCGTAAAGCAGACATGGGGGCCAATAAAGACGCCGTCCTCGATTGTTACACCCTCGAAGACCGATACGTAGTTCTGAATCTTGACCCGCGCCCCGATGTGTACGCCCGCATCGATATAGACGCCTCGCCCCAGAATGCACTCTTCGCCAATCACGGCTCCTTCACGTACCTGGGCCAGACCCCAGATGCGTGTCCCTGCGCCGATCCGCGCCTCTGGCGAGATATCCGCCGTCGGATGAATAAAGATATCCTTCCCACTCGTGTGCTCATGCTCCATTACTGCGCTTCTCCCCAAAAAAATACTATATCATGATCTTCCTACCGCTCTTTTCTCTTCGAGCAAGTGCAGGCGCTATTGAAGACCATCGAGGCACGCTCAGGCCGTCACGAGCAAGCCGATCGCAATGCCCAGCAGTCCCCCAACCAGGACCTGCACCGGAGTATGGCCAATCAGTTCACGCAGACGCTGCTCTCCAATAGGGTGGCCCTTAAAGGCTTCCTCCAGCATCTGGTTCAACATCCGGGCCTGAATGCTGACAGCGCGCCTTACGCCCGCCGCATCATACATGACCACGCCCGCCAGCACGATACTGATGGCAAAACTGGTCGAGGAGAGGCCAGCCAGACGGCCTACCGCCGTGGCCAGTCCCATGACAAGAGCTGAGTGGGCGCTAGGCATTCCTCCTGCCGAGACCAGCCGGCGCAGGTTCAGTCGCCGCTGGGTGACAACCTCGATAAGGGTCTTGCTCACCTGGGCCAAGGCCCAGGCCAGCAAGGCTGCCAACAAGGCACGATTCTCTAGCAACGATGCCATCGACACCTGCAACTATGCGCGCCCTGCTTCCTACTCGATCTCGTCCATGAGCTGGCTCAGCTCCAGCGGCTGCGCCACTGGCATACCCTGGCCGTCTACCGTCAGCTGCCTAACGCGCAGCTCTGCCCGCTGTAAGAGATCGTTGCAGTAATGCACCAGACGCATACCACGTTCGAAATGTTCAATCGCTTTTTCTAGAGGAAGTTGTCCATTTTGTAGGGTGAGCACTGTTTCCTCTAGCTGTTGAAATGCCTCTTCAAAAGTCAACTCTTCCATAGTGCACACCATTCCGCAGGTTCTCCGAGTAAAGCCAACAAAGAAGACGGGATCAGGCTTGTTACTAGCAAAGTGAGCAGCAGTGAAGCTTTCGCCACAGCTTGCAGGCCGTTGACCTTGAGGGAGCTGACAGCCAGAGAGAGCAGCAAGGGAACGCAGATCACCTCAAGCAAGGTCGCGCGGCAGGGATGACTCGCTTAGGGGAGCACCTGAACGGTCACGGAACCGTTCGCGAGCTGGAGCAGCAAGCGATCGCCAGGGTGGACCTGATCGACAGTGGTAACCAGCGCCTGGTCTTCGGCGCGTCGCACAATGGCGTAGCCCCGTGCGAGCGTCTCCAGCGGAGAGAGCGTTTCCAGATGACCTGCGATTCCGCGGAGACGTTCGCGCTGCAGAGTGAGGAGCGTCTGCATACTGACGAGCAAGCGCTCGCTCAGATCATCCAGCTGCTGGCGTTGCTGATCCAATTGCCCACGAGGGCTAGCGCGCCGGAGATCGCGCTCGGCGCGCAGTAAGCGCTCACGCTGCTCGGCCAGGGACGACCACATACACTCCTGCAAGCGCCGCTGCCACTCAAGCAAGTCCTGGCGCCAGCGAGCCACATCGGGCACAGCGATGGTCGCGGCGGCGGTCGGTGTTGAAGCCCGATAGTCGGCTACCAGGTCGGCGATGGTGACATCGGTCTCATGGCCGACGCCACTGATGACCGGAATGCGTGAGCGAGCGATGGCGCGTGCCACCAGCTCGTCGTTGAAGGCCCACAGCTCTTCACGCGAGCCGCCGCCGCGCGCCACAATGATCACCTCTGCTTCTCCATGCTCATTTAACAGATCAAGAGCGGCGGCAATAGAGGCCGGAGCCTCCTCCCCCTGTACCAGGGCGGGGGCAATCAGCACTTCCGCCAGTGGATAGCGGGTGCGGAGT
Organism: Thermogemmatispora sp.; assembly: GCF_019683635.1. GTDB lineage: Bacteria > Chloroflexota > Ktedonobacteria > Ktedonobacterales > Ktedonobacteraceae > Thermogemmatispora. Next base: position 2,474 of record NZ_JADGIA010000179.1, read on the forward strand.
ACGCGTAGCATGTCGCGGAGGGCTGCCGCCTGCAGTGAGGTCACCACACCGATTACCGCTGGCGCTGAAGGGAGCGGACGCTTACGCGCCTCGGCAAAGAGGCCCTCCGCAGCCAGCCGCTCTTTCAGTTGCTCAAAGCGGCGATAGAGGGCGCCCTCGCCTAGAGGCTCGACATACTCGACATAGAGCTGCAGCCGACCATGTTGCTCATAGAACGAGACATAGCCGGCGGCCAGCACCGCCATGCCGTTGCGCAGCTCAGGCAAGCCGGCCCGCTGGCGAGCATGCTTGAAAAAGACGCATAACAGCTGGGCTGTTTCGTCTTTCAAGGTGAAATAACAATGGCCGGAAGCCAGATGAACCTTATAATCAGAGATTTCTCCCTGCACCCAGAGACTGCACAGCAGCTCATCCTGCTCCAGCAATTTCTTCAGGTAATGAACCGCCTCGGAGACCGTCAACGGCGGCTCATTGAGTGTCGCCAGCATCAGCGCCCTCCCGCTCCTCGGCTAAGCCTCGCCGGCGCTATCGATCACCATCAGCGGCTGCCCGTACTCGACTGGCTGGCCTTCTTCCACCAGGACCTCAGCGACGCGGCCCGCTACCGGTGATTCGACCTCATTGATGACATTGAGCGCCTCGACGGTGGCCACCAGCTGGCCCACCTTGACCTGATCGCCGACCTGGACCGCAGGGCGCTGCTCTTTGGGCCTGGCCCAGCGATGAAAGATACCGACCCAGGGAGAGACAATCGTGTGTCGGGTTTCGACGGCGGTTGCTGGCTGTTCCTCTGTCGGCGCCTCTTCTTCATCAACGAGTTCTGCCGCCGCCAGACCATCGGCGCCGCTGAGGCGCGCCTTGCGCAGCGCCAGGCGTAGGCCCGCCGTTGGAGCGCGCAGCTCCAGCTCGCTCACATCACTCCTGTCGAGCAACTGCACCAGGCGCTTGATCTGTTCAACTGTCAGCTCTTCAGTGCCAGAAGAACCGTTCTCCAGAGCAGCGCGGCTGCCTCCCCGGCGCGATCCCTTGGTTTCCATTGTTCTGGTCCTCCTCTGCACTGACAGACTACGCGCGTTCAACGTACTCACCAGTGGTGGTATTGATGCGGATCAGGTCGCCGATGTTGACAAAGAGCGGGACCTGCACCACCAGGCCTGTCTCCGTGGTGGCTGGCTTCGAACCACCAGTTGCGGTATCGCCCTTGACGCCCGGCTCCGTATAGGTCACCCGAAGGACCACCTTTTCCGGCAGCTCCACCGAGATCGGCTGGCCTTCGTACATAATGATATCCAGCTCCATATTATCGGTCAGATAGAGTCGAGCATCGCCGAGCTGGTCCTCGGTGAGGACAATATCCTCGTAGGTGGTCGTATCCATAAAATGGTACTGATCGCCATCCCGATACTGGTACATCACATGCACCCGGTCCAGGAAGACACGCCTAAATTTCTCGCCGGCATCAAAGGTTCGCTCGACGATAGCGCCCGTGCGCAGATTGCGCAGCTTCAGGCGAACCGTGGCACCACCGCGGCCAAGTTTAATATGCTGCCAGTCGAGAATGGTATAGAGCTGTCCGTCCAGCTCTATAGAAAGGCCCTTTTTCAGGTCGCCAGTCGAAATCATCGCCACACACTCCCTATTGCGGAATGATCAGATCGAGCGGTGAGCGCGTTAGCACCTCCGCCCCATCTTCCAACACCAGTACACTATCTTCAATGCGCAAGCCGCTCCAGCCTGGGATATAGACCCCCGGCTCTACGGTCACCACGGCCCCGGCGGGCAAACGGCTATCCTCGGGTGCACGCTGAGATAACAGTGGCTCCTCGTGCACCTCCAGGCCAACGCCGTGACCGGTGCTGTGGATATAGTACTCAGCCAGGCCGTAGCGCGCCAATACATCTCGCGCCAGGCTGTCGGCCTGACGTCCAGAGAGGCCTGCCCGCAGGCCCTGCTCACAGGTGCGCATGGCCTCTAGCACGGCCCCATAGAGGGTGCGCATACGCTCCTCGCGCGGTTCCCCAAGACAGACAGTGCGGGTCATATCGGCACAATAGCCCTGGTAGCGCGCCCCCATGTCGATCGTGATCAGCTCGCCTGCCTCAATGGGGCGCCCGCTGACACGTGCATGGGGCATCGAGCCATTAGGGCCAGCCGCCACGATCGGCTCGAAGGACGGCCCATCAGCCCCCAGAGCGATCATGGTTCGAATAATCTCCCACTGCACTTCTCTCTCGGTCAGTCCGGGGCGTAGCCAGCGACGTAGATGAGTAAACGTCTCGTCAGTAATCGCCGCGGCCTTGCGCAGCCGTTCCAGCTCCTGGGCCGATTTGACCTGGCGTAGACGGTCGACGATAGTGCTCTCCAGTGGCCGCAAGGTGTAGTGGCCCTCGCCGCCACGAGAGAGCCTGGCATAGGAGCTGTAGCTGATGGCCGACGCCTCGAAGCCCAGGCGCTGCCAACCATACTGACGGGCCTGGGCTGCTACCGCCTCGGCGAAGTCGCGCCGCTCCGGCACCAGCACTTGACAGCCCGCTGCCTCTTTCTCCGCTACCTCGCGGTAGAGCGTGGAGGTAATCAGCAGACACAGCTCTTGAGAGATGAGCAGCCAGGCCGCCTCGGGGTCGCTCTCTAGCCAGCCGCTTAGATACGCGCGATTGTAGGGCTGCGTAATCAAACAGGCATCGAGTTCCTGCTCGCGCAGCCACGCGCGAACAGCAGCGATGCTCTCTTCTTTCATGCCTGCTCCTCTTTTGCGCGAGTTTCTTCCTCGGTAAGGATATCGAGCAAGGCGCGCAGGGCCAGCTCGTAGCCACGCCAGCCCAGGCCAGTGATCTGGCCGCGGCAAACTGCTGCCGTCACTGACTGATGGCGGAAAGGCTCCCGCGCATAAATATTGCTCAGATGGACCTCGATAATCGGAACCGCGAGGGCGGCCAGAGCATCGCGCAGGGCCAGTGAGTAGTGAGTCAAGGCCCCTGGGTTAATGATCACTCCGGCGGCCTGCTCTCCCTGTTCTTGGAGAAAATCGATGAGCGCCCCCTCGTGATTCGACTGAAAATCGAGCAGCGTGACACCATGTTCAGCGGCGAGGCGGCGCAAGCGCTCGATAATCCAGGACAAGGTGACCGTGCCATAAATAGCCGGCTCCCGCTTGCCCAAACGATTCAAGTTCGGTCCATTGACCACCAGGATCGTGCGCGTCATGCTTCTTCCTGCCTTGCCCCGGCGCTGGAGCGAGTGATGTTCTCGCCTCCAAAGAGGGAGCGCACGACCTTGCTGACCAGCTCATCCGGTAACGTTGTCTGGAAGACCTCGCCGATGCGGCGCGGCATGATCCAGCGTACTTGCTTCTGAGCCACCTTTTTATCGAGCTGGATGGCGGCCAGCAAAGCCTCGGCCTGCGGCTTCCCATGATAGGCCGTGGGCAGTCCCAAAGCCGCTAGCAGCGCTCGCTGGCGCTCAGCCTCCTCACGCGCCAGGAAGCCGGCCTGGCAAGCCAGTTCAGCCGCGGCCACCATGCCCAGCGCTACCGCTTCCCCATGCAGCCACTCGCCGTAGCCGGTCACATTTTCCAGGGCATGGCCCAGCGTATGCCCATAGTTGAGGATCGCCCTCCGCCCCTGCTCGCGTTCATCCTCCTCAATTACTGCGGCCTTGAGGGCAATACAACGCGCGATGATCTGCGCCAACAGAGAGGCCGGGGGCAAAGAGAAGTCGCGCAGCGCCGCCGCATGGGTTTCTAGCAAAGTAAAGAGTTCTGCGTCGAGTATCATACCATACTTGACAACCTCTGCCCAGCCCTCAGTGCGCTCGCGCTCTGGCAGCGTCAGCAGCGTTGCTGGATCAGCCAAGACCAGACGGGGCTGATAGAAAGCGCCAATGAGGTTTTTGCCCCGCGGATGATTGATTCCTGTTTTTCCGCCAATGGCCGCATCAACCTGGGCCAGTAACGAGGTTGGCAGCTGCACCAGGGGCACGCCGCGGAGATAAGTGGCGGCGGCAAAGCCAACCAGATCGCCGACGACGCCACCGCCGAGGGCCAGCAGGGCCTCACGGCGCTCTGCCCGCTGCTCGACGAGCCAGTCGTAGATGGCGCTCAGCTGTTGCAGCGACTTACTGGCTTCGCCCGCAGGAAGGACGTAGCTACTCGCGCTCCAACCAGCTCGCTGCAGCGTGCGGAGCAAAGGCGGCCCGTAGAGATCATAGACATGCTGGTCGCTGAGGAGAAAGACGCGCCGCGGCAGCTCCAGACGCGCCAGATACGCCGGTAAGCGTCCCAGTCCACCCCAATCGACGATCGCCGCATAGCCCTCCCCAGCGCGAATCTGACGCTCCAGTGGCTCCTCTCCTTCCAGGGCTCCCAGGGCGATGAGGGCCGCCAGGACAGCACGTGCGACCTGCTCGCCGCTCTTGCCATCGGTTGAGCAGCTAGCCTCAGCCTCTTCATAGAGTGCCCGACGCTCGGCCTGCAAGCGACGCAGAGCCGCCAGTGGATCATCACCAGCCAGCAGCGGACGCACTTCGGGAGAGAGGCCTTCCCGCCGCGCTATCGCCTCTTGCTGACGCAGGCGTTCAAGAGCAGTCTCCGGCTCGACACTCAGAAAGATCCGTACTCCCCGCTCAGCCATGAGCCGGCGATTGTCAGCATCCAGGACGATACCCCCGCCCGTGGCCACAATGGCGCCGGCGCTGGCAGCCGCTTCTTGCAAGGCCAGCTTCTCACGAGCCCGGAAAGCGCGCTCACCCTCCTCAGCAAAGATGGTGGCAATACGCTTCCCACAGCGCTGCTCTACCAGCAGATCGGTGTCAATGAAGGGCCTTCCCAGGCGCTCCGCCAGCAGGCGCCCGACGGTCGTCTTGCCACTCCCGGACAGCCCAATCAAGAAGACGTTACGCATGCCCATTATTCTACCATGAGCCTGGCAGTCAGCTCAGCAGCTGCCGCGGCTCCTTCCTCCCTCCTCTTATACTCCTTTATACTTGATTGAATCAGTAAAGCTCTTCGCTGTGCACCGGCGTATCCAGGACAGCCAGCAGGCTGAAGGTCGAGGTATCGACTATCTTGAGATAGTTATCCTGCTCCTGAGCCAGACCTTCGCGCATGAAAGCCTGGACACGGTTATCGTAGAGCCTAAAGGTTGACTGGAAACGGAAGGCGTACTGTTCAAGGCGCCCCGTCTGGCGATTGAGCACCAGAATGTCATCCCCAGATGGGCAGGTCGCTTCAGCACTACAGCGCGTATGATTGGTGAAAGAGCCGATCAGAACCTGCCAGCGCTGATCCCAGCTTGCTACAGTATACTGGTGGGTAATTTGCCCATCACGATCAAAGGCGATGAAGGTACTCTGAGCCTGCAGGGGGTTATACAGCATAATACCCTCCGCCGCACCGCCAAAGTGCCCCGTGTAGAGGATCGCCCCGCTCCCCCACTGGCTGTAGCTCTGACGCGTCTGCACCTGTAGATCGGGTTTCAGGATCAAGAGCTGCGCCTCGCCAGCGATGGGATCATAGAGCAAGAGCTGGGCCTGGCCAGTGCCGCAAAAGTCACCACTGTAGACTTGCCAGTTGCCACCGAGATCGGTCACGGCCTGGTTATGGACAACCCGCAAGCGGGCATCAAAACTGATCAGACGCCCCTGGCCATTCAGGCGATCGTAGAGAAAGAGACCGTCCTGCTGGGAGTTCACGAAGCTTCCGACATAGATCTCCCACGAGTCCTGTGAGAGTAGATAGCGCTGGAGGTGATTGATGCCAAATTTGCTCGTGAAATCAACCAGTATTATATTCGGCACCAACTGAGACTGATTGCTTTGGCTGCCCCCGAGGTCATTGCCTCCGCCATCGCCGGGGCTCAAGCTCAGAGCCAGGCCATCCGGCATGGCCAAGGGTCCTGCCTCACCAGAGGCCAGTGTGCGGGAGATAGTCCCCGCCGTAGGTGAAGGCGTCGGACCAGGTGTAGCCGTCGGCGTGACTGTAGGGCTGGTCGTAGGGGTGACGGTAGGGGTCGCGCTTGGCCTGGGCGCTGCTGTTGGCGAGGGACGTGGTGTCGATGTTGGTGTGGCCGTCGGACTCGGCGTCGCGGTCGCAGTTGGCCGCGGCGTGGCCGTCGGTGTCGGTGTAGCCGTCGGTGTCGGCGTTGAGGTCGGACTCGGCGTCGCGGTCGCGGTTGGCCGCGGCGTGGCCGTCGGCTTCGGTGTAGCCGTCGGCTTCGGTGTCGCGGTCGCAGTTGGCCTCGCCGTAGGCGAGGGTTTTGGAGTGGGCGAAGGTGTAGGTGTCTTCGTCGGCACCAGGCTGGGCACAGGCGAGACGCCTGGCTCGCTGGTCACAGTTGGGAAAGGAGTGGGCGTCAAGCTTGGCGTCGGAATGGTCGGGACCGGCGTGTTGACAAAGCGATTGTAGAGCAGCAAGCCCGTCGTCTGACCATTGAAGCGACCCGTGTACACTTCCCAACCAGGTCCCCAACCATCGAGCGTAATATGCTGGCTGATTTGTAGATCAGGGCCCAGGCTCAAGATCTGTATCTTCCCCGAAGAGCGGCTGTAGAGCAGGATCTGAGCATGACCGAGGCCCGCGAAATCGCCGATCCGGATATCGAGGTCCGAGCCCCAACCATGTGGTCCTACCTGGCGATCGGCCAGGGTCACCAGCCGCGCGCCGGCGATCGTGCCAGAGGTAGTCGCTGGCGCATCGGGATAGGGCCAGAGACGTCCACCGGGGCGCCTGCTGAGCTGGTCGGCATCCAGCAGCTGCAGTACCTTCAACGTGCCTTGTTGGCGGTTATAAAGCAGAAGAGCGCTCTGACCGCTGCCAGTAAAATCGGCATCAAACTCCTGCTCCGAGGAGATTGGGGGCAGACCAAGAGCCAGGCGCGCCGTGGTCAGCGGAGCCGGATCGTGCTGCTGCTGCTGATTGGCCGCCACCACCTGCGCCAGGGCCTGGCTGTCAACACCTGGCAAACGCGCGAAGAGCTGCGGGTCTATCTGGCCCGGGAAATAGATGAAGCGGAGTTGACCGCGCTGATAGCGTGGCTGATTGATGACCGAGACCTGGTAACCAATGCCGAGGTGCACCGGGGTAGGGTCGCCGTAGTTTTGATAGGTCACATTGAAGGTATCGCCGTCAGGACTGACCCAGGTGACAAAAGCTACGTGGCCAGCGGAGCCGTAGGCCCAGACGCCGTCAGCGACGGGGAAGACAGCAATCGCTCCGACGCGGGGTTGCGTCCCCACCGCCAGCCCAGCCCGCTGAGCGTCACTGATCCAGTCCGCCGCATTTCCCCAATTGAGGGGGAGATCATAATGCAGCCAGTGCCACTGCTCCCAGGCCCACCAGACGCAGTTTCCGCCCCGTGGAAAGGGACCAGGGCAGAGCGCAAAGGGATTGCCATCAGCGCTGAAGCTGAGCTGGTCGCAGTCTGAATCGAGCGTTGGAGCGGTATACCCCAGGCCCTGGGCATTAGCCTGGAGCAGACTCATCAAGGAGAATGGTTGCGAGAGCAGCAAGCAGAGCATCGCAACGAGGAAAGCAGCGAGGAAATGGCGTCGCTTTACGAGCCCAATGGACACACGCCTGTTATCGCCTTGCAGTAGCCTCCGCAGGAAGGCCAAAGGATGCATCTGGTCTCTTCCTCCCTAAAATAAGACCTGTATGCAGCCACGGCTGGCCAATTTGCCTGAAAGCACGCTCGCGGTCTTTCTGCCATTCTGCGATTTCCTGGAGAGTATACCATTGTGAGTTCATGCGCGCAAGGTGGCCTGCTTGTCTTGGCGGTTCCTTTCTTCCTTCACGCCGCAGCACTTGCCAGGAGCTGGCACCGCCTCCGTCACTTTCCAGTTCTATTGTACCTTTTTCCTGGATAGCCAGACCTATCTCGGCCCCCGGCAGATACTTAGCAAACGAGCAGTCAACAGGCGTGCGCTTTGTCCTTTTCGCTCCCCAGCCAAAAAAGGGCTTGACAGGGCGGGGGAGCAATGCTATCATAGGAACGTCCTGAAGGAAGTGCAAAGCTATCCAACCCAAGGCTTGGGCAATTAGCTCAGTCCGGTTAGAGCGCTGCCTTGACATGGCAGAGGTCACAGGTTCGAGTCCTGTATTGCCCACTCTAAGAGGTGATTCTGTAAAAGAGGATCGCCTCTTTTCTTTTTTTTAAAGAAAAGGGAAGAAGGCCTCCGTTAAGGGGATGAGAGAACTGGGGAAAAGGAGAGAAAACAGTGAATGAGGTCAAAAAGAAAACAAGGGATCTCTTTCGATCCGGCTCCTTGCTCTATGGCTCAGAGAAGGCTGCCTTCTCCCTTTTTTGGACTCCAGAAAGACGAGAATGGCTAGCCCGTTTGCCCAGCGCCTCTAGCCAGTTTAGCCAGAGGGCGTCGCTTGAGCAGCCTGGCACCTTTCTACCGGGGCATAGCTCTACGCTGCTACCCTGCCTTGCTGGCTACGCCCCTTTCTCACCGGAGCCAGGCTGCGCGCAGAGGACGCTTTGAAAGCTGCTTTCTTTTAGTTCAGCGCATCTCTCTACCTCTTCAGCACAGGAATTTCTGTGATGCCCTCATCGCGCGTGCGGTGACGCCCAGCGCTTTCCTTAATTCCTCCCTCGGGATAGACCAGGCGCGCCTCATGTTCTGGGAGAAGCGAGGCCACCTCTTTTAAGACCGCGTCGAGGAATTCCTCTTCGGGCACCGTGCGCACCACCTGCCCTTTGCGGAAAATGACGCCTTTGCCACGTCCTCCAGCCAGGCCGACATCCGCATCTCGCGCTTCACCAGGCCCATTCACCACACAACCCATCACCGCTACATGAATAGGGGTCTGTACTTTGGCCAGCCGGCGCTCCACTTCATTAGCAACTTCGATAACATCGATCTCGACGCGCCCACAAGAAGGGCA
>NZ_JADGIA010000180.1 GCF_019683635.1 Thermogemmatispora sp.
GGGTACAGAGGGTGGGTAGACCTTCAAAGAAGAAGAAAGCCTTCAGCTCGGATTCTGGCCGCTTTCCAGGCCTGTTGGAATAGTTGGCCTGGCCAGCGAGCAAGGCGTCCTGCTGCCAAACAGGCGAAGGTCATCTCACGGAGAGTACTGGCGTTTCGGAACCAGCGCATTCGATAGGTGCTGGTAGGGCGGCATGAGCGCTGCCGGCCAGCTCACTCTGAGCCAACGGCAAGGAAACAGTGAAGATGCTGCCACGTCCCGGCTCGCTCCAGAGACTGATCTGGCCATGATGCTGCTGCACAATGGCCGCGACAATCGAGAGGCCAAGTCCAGCCCCTCCACTGTGACGCGAGCGCGAGCTATCAACACGATAGAAGCGGTCAAAGATAAGCCCCTGCTCCTCGGGAGGAATACCGATCCCTGTGTCGGCGACGGTAACGCGTGCCTGCCCTTCGGCCTCCAGACCATTGACACGCACCTCACCGCCCGGGCGATTGTAACAGATGGCATTCTCGATCAGGTTGGAGAAGACGCGCGCCAGCAGTAGCTCGTCGCCGATCACAACCAGATCGGGTAGATTCTCAAGCACGAGATTGACCCCATGTTCCTGGGCCAGCGGCTGCAGCTCCTGGAGGACCTCCTCCAGCAGCGGCCCCAGGCTGACCTCACAGCGGGTGCGCAGCGGCTGCTCGCTCTTGACAAGCAGCAGCATATTAGAGACGAGCGATTCGAGACGACTAAGCCCGCGCTCCTGAGCAGCAGCCATCTCCTGATAATCCTCCAGCGTCGCCTGTGGATCACTGGTCACGACTTCCAGGCTGGCACGCATGGCCGCCAGGGGCGTGCGCAGCTCGTGGGCCACGTTGGCGACAAAGCGCCCCTGTTGAGCAAAGGTTTCGCCCAGCCGGGCCAGCATGGCATCAAAGGCGTCGGCCAGCTCCTTAATTTCATCACGCGGCCCCGTCAGCGCCAGACGTGTATCGAGCGTCTCAACACTGATGCGCCGCGCTGCATTGCTGACCTGACGCAGGGGACGCAGAGCAGCGCCAGCCAGCCAGTAGGCCCCAAATCCACCCAGCACCGCTACCAGGGCCAGGCCAATCAGCGAGATGCTCTGCAGCTCCAGCAAGAGGGCGCGCTCAATCGGATTGAGATGACCGCGGGCGAAGCTCTCGGCCAGGCGCTCCGCCAGCGGGGCCGGCAAGGGCGGCAGCGTATTTCTGAGACGCGTGCCATTCGGCAAAACCGTTGTGCGCGGCCAGTCCAGTCCGCTGCTGTGAATGATGCGCGAGAAACCATTAATGGCCGCAATATTGATAAAGAAGAGAAGTGAGAAGCTGAGTACGAAGACCAGCGCAGCGGAGCCGATGGCAATTCGTAAGCGTAGTGGCAAAAAGCGCCTCCGCCCCTGGCGTAGACGCGAGAGGCGCGGGGATGGGAAAGAGAATCTGGTCATGCTTTCTCCTCCGATAGGGCAGAGAGCGGACCGAGACGGTAGCCCTGGCCAACGACCGTTTCGATATAGCGCGGCGCCTCAGCGACGTCTCCCAGCTTGCGCCGCAGTGAATTGATGTGCACGCGCACCGTATTGGTGAATGGATTAGCCTGCGAATCCCAAACGTGTTCAAGGAGCGTTTCCTGACTGACGACCTCACCCTGGTGGCGCATCAGATATTCCAAAATGCCGAACTCTTTGCCGGTCAGCGAGAGGCGCTGATTACCCCGCCAGACCACGCGCGCCACCGGGTCAAGCTTGAGATCAGCGTAGCAGAGGAGCGGCTCACGCCCGCGGAGATCGCGGCGCAGCAAGGCCCCAATACGAGCCACCAGCTCAGCGAAGTAGAAGGGCTTGACCAGATAATCATCAGCCCCCAGCTCCAAGCCGGCCACCCGCTCATCTGGCTTGCTGCGGGCAGTTAACATGAGGATGAGCAAAGCGGGACGAAGTGCGCGGAGGCGGCGACAAACCTCCAGGCCATCGAGGCCGGGTAAATTGAGATCGAGAACAACCAGGTCGTAGTCATTGACTTCGGCCAGCAGACAACCGCGCTCCCCATCGTAGGCGACATCTACAGCATAGCCACGCTGGCGCAACCCCTTCGCGAGCGCGTGCGCGATATCAGGCTCGTCTTCAATGACCAGCAATCTCATATGCTCAGCTCTGGCATCTCTTCACAAGGCAGCCAGGGAAGGCGTTACGCTTAACGTGCGCATCGAGCACGCCTTACCATCTGCTTTCAGCGTCCCTCTCTCTGTCCTTCTATCTCATACCCCGCCTTGTCTGTGCTTGAGGCTGTGAAGCCCGGTAGCAGGTCATGGTCGACTAGAACCAGGCATTCATTGGCAAGGCAGCAGGTCCCTGCCTGACCACTACCTCTAGCAGCCAGGCCCATTGGCCGCAGCAGGGGAAGGTGGCCTGCCACCATGCAAGAACCACCGGTGGCAGGAGATCTGGCAGGCCACCATCCCTACTGGAGGATACCCGGTCGCTGCTCAAGTATACAGAGAAGAGTTCAGAAAAGTATGACGGATATGTAAAGAAAGTTTAAAGCGGATAGCATGCTATCTACCAGCTGCGTCGCCTGATCTGGCGAGCATCTGACCGCCTCCGGCCTGCCTCCGCGCCTCGCGCAGCGCTACGCCCTCTTCCTCCCCCCTCTCTTGCAATCTCAGCCCCATTGTGCTATAGTAGAAAGCACAGAAGAGAGTATCCCAGCGAGCAAAGCAGACAGCGCTCAAGCGAGTGAGAAGAGAGGCCGATGTAGCTCAGCTGGTAGAGCACTCGCCTTGTAAGCGAGTCGTCGTCGGTTCGAGTCCGACCATCGGCTCCGCTGCCCCGGCAGTCGTGGAACGCCGGGGCTTGCCGTATTGTGCAGGGCGTGACGCGACGCCCAGAGCGCAACAGTAAGGACACTGGTGCTGCCTGGCTGTCTTGCGTGTCGAGATCGGTTCAGCAGAGCAGCCCGCGGGCCTGGCCTGATCAGCTGCCCGGCTTACCGCTCAAGCCCGTTTAGGGATTGGAAAGAAATAGGGATGAAATAGGGATTGGAAACTCATCTTGCCCCGCTCCGTTCCTCGCGCCGGCAGTCACCAACGGCACCTGGTTGCAGGACTGCTATAATGATGAAGAGACCGGCAGAGGTTAGCCGTCTGTCCGGTGCAGGCGATGCAGTGGCGCTCAGCCTGTCCGGCGCACCATACCTCGCCTGCCGCTTCACCTCGGTCTGCTCATCTTTCTCTGCCCGGTCTGCGTCAGCCAGTGCCAGCTAGCAAGAGTGAGTGCGCTCGTTCGCTGGCTCCGGCTCTTCCCTGCCCATCGATGGCGAGCCGAAACCAGTAGTAGAACAGGAGCTAGCAGTGCAGTTCGATCTCGATGAAGAGCAACGAGCGATCCGCGACACCGTCCGTCGCTTTACAGAACAGGAGATTGCGCCCCACGCCTCTACGTGGGACGAACAGGAGTATTTCCCGCGCGAAGTCTACCTGAAAATGGCCACCTTGGGCCTGTTGGGCATGACGATCCCTGAGACATACGGGGGCAGTGCCCTGAGCCGGACCGTGGCCGCCCTGGTCTATGAAGAACTGGCCAGGGGAGATATGGCTACCGCTGTCGGCCTGTCGGTGCATAACATGGTGGCTGGCTCCATCGCCCGCTTCGGTAGCGAGGAGCAGCGCGAGCGTTGGGTTCGGCGCCTGGCACGCGGCGAGCTGCTCGGGGCCTTTGCTCTCAGCGAGGCCAGCGCCGGCTCGGATGCCGCCAGCCTTCAGTGCCGCGCCGAACGTCGCGGCGATAATTATGTGCTCAATGGCACCAAGATGTGGGTCACCAACGGAGGCGAGGCTGACCTCTACCTGGTGATGGCCCGTACGAGTCCAGTACGCGGCTCGCAGGGAATTAGCTGCTTTGTAGTCGAGAAAGGTACTTCCGGCTTCCGCTTTGGGAAAACTGAGCGCAAGATGGGCCTGCGCTCCTCTCCCACGCGGGAGCTGATCTTTGAGCAGTGCACAATTCCGCTCGGTCAGCGCCTGGGCGAGGAGGGACAGGGCTTCAAAATCGCCCTCTCGTCGCTGGATGGGGGCCGCATCAATATCGGCGCCATTGCCGTGGGCGTGGCCCAGGCCGCCTTCGAGGTCGCTCGCTCCTACGCCTGCCAGCGAACGCAGTTCGGCCAGCCGATCGGCGCCTTCCAGGCTGTACAGTTTATGCTGGCCGATATGGCCATGAAGATCGAAGCCGCTCGCCTGCTGGTCTACGAGGCTGCCTATAAGCTGGACCACGAGCAGAATGCTAGCATGTATGCCTCGATGGCCAAGTGCTTCGCCACCGATGTGGCAATGGAGGTCACGACTAATGCGGTCCAGGTCCTGGGCGGTGCCGGCTATGTGCGAGATTATCCGGTCGAGCGTTATATGCGCGATGTGAAGGTGGCCCAGATCTTCGAGGGCACCAACCAGATTCAGCGGGTGGTGATCGCCCGGGCCTTGCTAGGGAATATCCGTTAATAGACAAGTGTTCTAGTTTGCAGAAAAAGAAGAAAGTGGCCGATATAAGATCGTAGAGGCTGGTTGGTTCAGTGACTGGCTACCTCAATGGATCGGCAGGCTGGCCAGGAGCAGTAAGCAGGTACCTGCCTGTCTGCAGAGATAGCCACAGCGAGAAGCCCCTCCGGCCCGCCCTGGCTCGCCCCAACTCGACCTGACCCACTCCTGACGGAGCCTGGCACAGGAAACAGCGATAGCGGCGAAGGCAAGAGGCGGCTGCTGCGCGTCAGTCGCCAGCGCATAGCTCTTCCTTGTCTTTGCGCATCGAATATGCTAGACTATTAATAGAATAATAGATCCGAATAGTGTGTATTTCTGATAGTTCAACGTTGCCTAGACTTTTCTGTATTTGGCTATAACTCCTGTTGGCGGAGACAGGAGTCAACATATATCTCAAAAGCAAAGAGTGGGCATACTCATGCTTGAGTGTGGTTAGGAGGTTTTTGTTACCTTGACAATGGAAAAAATTCGACTTATCCCCCTGGGTGGGCTTGGGGAAGTCGGAAAGAACATGATGGTGATCGAGTATGGTGAGGACATCATCATCGTTGACGCGGGGCTGATGTTTCCTGACGATGAGATGTTCGGGGTTGATCTAGTGATACCGGACACCACCTATCTGCAGGACAAAAAGCAGCGTATCCGGGCTATCCTGATCACCCACGGCCACGAGGACCACATCGGTGGTCTCCCCTATGTCCTTCCTGCGCTCGACTTCCCCCCCGTCTATGCCACCCGTCTGACCCAGGGGCTGATCCAGGTGAAGCTGAAGGAACATAAGTTGCAGGATCGCGCCATCGTTAAGATGGTAGCTCCGGGCGATAAGGTGAAACTGGGCAAGTGCACCGCGGAGTTCTTCCACGTTAATCACAGCATTCCTGACGCAGTGGGTATTGTGATTCACACGCCCGTCGGCACCGTGGTGCACACCGGTGACTATAAATTCGACCATACGCCAGTCGATGGGCAACCGGCAGACTTTGGAACACTGGCGCGCATTGGTACGGAGGGCGTTCTGGTACTGCTGGGTGACAGCACGCGAGTGGAGTCACCTGGTTATACCCCCTCGGAGCGTGTGGTCAGCGACTCGCTCGACAAGATCTTTGCCAATGCCCCCGGGCGTATCCTGATCGCCACCTTCGCTTCGCTGATCTCGCGTGTGCAGCAAGTGGTCGATACAGCCGTGCGCTACGGGCGCCAGGTGGCTCTGGTCGGGCGCAGCATGGTGAGCAACGTCCAGATGGCCATCGATCTGGGCTATCTGAACATCCCCAAGCACACGCTGATCCGCGCTGAGGATATCAATAAGCTGCCGCCTGAGCGTATCGTGATCATCTGTACCGGCAGCCAGGGCGAGCCGACCTCGGCTCTGACGCGCATTGCCAACCAGGACCATCGTCTCGTGCGCATCCAGCCGGGCGACACCGTGATCCTCTCTGCAACGCCGGTGCCGGGCAACGAGAAGATGGTCAATCGCACAATCAATAATCTCTTCCGTCAAGGGGCTGAGGTCTTCTATCAGGGCGTCTCGCCGGTGCATGTCTCGGGCCACGCCGCCCAGGAAGAGCTGAAGCTGATGCTGAGCATGATCCGACCGAAGTTCTTCGTGCCAATCCACGGCGAGTATCGCCAGCTGATGCTCCATGCGAAGCTGGCCGCCTCGCTGGGCATCCCCGCAGATCACATCGTGATCGCCGAGGATGGAGATGTGATCGAGGTGACGAAGAACGCGATCCATGCTGTTGGCCATGTCTCCTGCGGCAATGTCTATGTCGATGGCCTGGGCGTAGGCGATGTCGGTCAGATTGTGCTGCGCGATCGTCAGGTCCTGGCTCAGGATGGCATCCTGATGGCCGTCCTGACAGTCGATAAGGAGACTGGGCGTCCGCTGGCTGGACCAGACATCATCTCGCGTGGCTTCGTCTATATGCGCGATGCCGAGGAGCTGCTGGCGAGTGCGCGCGAGCGGGTGCTGGAGTCGTTCGTTGGCCTCAATGGCCACGCCTCCGATTGGTCCTTTGTAAAGGATAAGATTAAGCACACGCTCAGCGAGTTCCTTTACGAAAAGACCCATCGTCGGCCTATGGTCTTGCCAGTAGTAATGGAGGTCTAAGCCGGAACAAGCGCGGGGTGCGCGAGAGCCGCCGCACGATCTGCCGGTCGTCGGCCCCTGCCTCTCGCCTCTCCCGCGTCGCCTCTCCCGCGTCTATTTCCCTGCTCTCTGAATCCACCACTTGCCCCGCGGTAGCTAGCTGTGCTTTGTCTCCTCTTCCTTCTTTGCGACAATTCTGTGACAGATCACTGATGCTCTTGCGACAGCTTCTGCTTATACTTAAGGAAGAGAGCGCACCACGAGGAAGCTCGTCAGCTTAGCATGGAGATGATAGATTCGATCCCTTCTCTGCTCTGTGCTTCTACCGGTTCTCGTCTGTGCGCTCTCTCTTTCTTACCGCCATCCCGCCCGCTCGTGATCCTGGCCTGCTGCCGTGGTCGTGCCCAGAAAATCAGCTCCCCCTAGCGAGGGTCAGTTGCAGAAGTCGCAGGAACCGCGTCCTTCCTGTCCGCTGAGCGCCGATCGGGTCGCGCCGAGCCGCCATCTCCCCACTTGCGCCCCTGGAACATCTGCGCTATCATACTGGTGTTGCTTATAGAATTCTGGCAGGCGCTATCTTGGCCCAAGCGCAGCAGGAGAGGAAGAAGAGCGCCTGTATAGCTCACGGGAGGAGCAGACGGAGCGGGAATGGCTGCCAGCGATCAGAAGAATCAGCGCAAGGAGCGCATTGTTCCGGGCGTAGAGGCGAGGCGGACCTCGCGGGCGAGCGCCGCCGCAGGCGCTGTCGGCTCCAGCCGCGTCCGCGTTGAGCAGCGGACCCCCGGCCCCGCAAACGCCCGACAGGCGCCAAAACGTGCCTCGGCTTCCCGGTCATCTGGCCGCAAAGCTTCCTCAGCCCCATCTTCCCCCCCCGCCGACCAGACGGGGGACGAGCGCTTTATTCACTGGCTCCGCGAACAGTGGCAGCGTCTTGAACCCCATCAGCAGCAGCAGTTTTACAGCTTGACCCTGCTCTTACTCTCGCTGATTCTGCTCAGCGCCTTGACGATCTTCCGTCAAGCCTTCATTCTGAAAGAGTTCTACGCCTTCTTTACAACCCTCTTTGGCTGGTCAGCCTATGTGCTGGCCCTGGGTTCGCTGGCGCTGGCCGTGGCCCTGCTGATCGAGAGTCTGCGCCGACGCAGTCTGCTGCGCTGGTCGCTGGTAGGTGGGTTGGTCCTGCTCTGGCTGCTGGTACTGGCCGAAAGTCAGCTGCTTTTCGGGGGGGAGACCGGTGGATTTGTTGGCGCTGTCCTGGTCTGGCCCCTGCGCAATTGGCCGGCGGCTGTCGGTCACATTCTGATCCTGGGCCTGATGGCCCTGGTCAGCATTATCACCTTCCACATCACCTTCGGGCACATTCTAACCGCCGCTCGCTTTGTGCGTCGGCTCTTCGCCGACCGCGTAGAGAGGCCCGGGACTGGCGAGCACGCCCGCAGTCCTTCGCCTTTCCTTGGCCAGCGCCCCCGCTATAGCCGCTATAGTGGTCAAGCTCAGGCCAGCGCCGGCTCCAGAGGGGATGAAGGAGTCCCCAATGGGACGCGCGCCGGGGCGGTCCGCTCAGCCGCTGATCCATCAGCGGCAACGATGAGCGAGGAAGATGAGGGGATTATCGAGTTCGAGCCGGATTTCGAGATCGATGACGATCGCCAGGACGACAGAGCGCTTCGCCGGCACCAGCCTGGCGAGCGTGCCCGCGGTCCGTATCCGCCGCCTCAGCCGCTTAATCACCAGGAGTATCAGGCCGCCACACGTGGCGCGCAGCAGCAGCCGCTGCCCTTCAACAGCGAGCGGCCCCCCCAGCAGCCGCTGCACATCTCCGCGCAGGACGTTGTCCCTAACCTGCCGGAGATGGAGCCGCTCACGCCCAATCCACTAAAGCGCCAGCCAGCCGCGGAGATGGGGAAACGGTCGCAGCCGCGCAGCGGAGGCCAGCCCTCACCCTCGTCTCCCTGGAAGCTACCAGATCTGAGCCTGCTCAACCGGCCCGAGGATATGAAGCTGCAGATGCTGGGCGAAGATACGGTAGCCCTGGCCAAGCTGATCCAGGATACACTGCGCAGCTTCCGCGTTGAGGCCGAGGTACGGCCCGAAGACATCAGTATCGGCCCTACGGTTATTCGCTTCGGCATTCGCCCCACGGGCAAGCCGGCCATGCAGCCTGATGAGAAAGGGCGTCTGGTTCCCGTGCGCGACGCCTCCGGCAATATTGTCTATGAATCGCGCACGCGCGTGAGCCGCATCATGGCCCTGCAGAACGATCTGGCGCTGGTACTGGAGGCGCGTTCGATTCGCATGGAGGCCCCGGTGCCGGGCCGGCCCTATGTCGGCGTGGAGATTCCTAATAAAAATAGCCGCCTGGTGACTCTGCGCGAGGTCTTGGAGAGCAAGGAATACCAGAGCGCGCGGGCCAAGTCCAAGCTGGCGGTGGCCCTGGGTAAAGATGTCGCTGGTGCGGTCCGCGTTGGCGATCTGGCGCGTATGCCCCACCTGTTGATCGCCGGGGCTACGGGCGCCGGTAAAAGCGTCTGCATTAATGCCATAATCGCCACCTTCCTGATGCAGGCTACGCCCGATGACCTGCGCCTGCTGCTCGTCGATCCTAAGATGGTCGAGCTGACGCACTACAACGGCGTTCCCCACCTGCTGATGCCGGTGGTGACGGAGGTCGATACGGTGGTGGGGCTGCTCAAAAACGCGATTCACGAGATGGAGCGTCGCTATCGCCTCTTCTCCCGGCTGGGTGTACGCAACCTCGACAGCTATCGCAAGCTGCGCAACGAGCGGCTGGCTCGCGGAGATAACTCGCTCCAGAACTTGCCTTCCATCGTCATCATTATCGATGAGCTGGCCGATCTGATGATGACGGCCCCCGAGGAGGTAGAGAGCCTGATCTGTCGTCTGGCCCAGCTCGCCCGGGCTACGGGCATCCATCTCGTGGTGGCTACACAGCGTCCATCGGTCGACGTCATCACCGGCCTGATCAAGGCCAACATTCCAACGCGTATCTCCTTTATGGTCAGCTCAGCTATTGACTCACGGACCATTATCGATATGGGTGGAGCGGAGCGCCTGCTTGGACGGGGCGACATGCTCTATCTGCCCGCCGATGCCGGCAAGCCGGAGCGCATCCAGGGAGCCTTTGTCGCTGATGAAGAGATCGAGCGCCTGGTCACTCACTGGAAAGAACAGGCCTCCCAGCATCGCCCAGCAGGCAGCCCGGAGGTTGAACCTGGCTGGGAGGTTCACGAACAGGAGGCAGAAGAAGCCACGCTGGACGACGAGCTGCTGGAGCAGGCCGAACAGGTAGTACGCGAGTATGGCCGGGCCTCCATCTCTCTGCTGCAGCGGCGCCTGCGTGTGGGCTATGCCCGAGCGGCCCGTCTGATCGACCTGCTGGAAGCCCACGGCATCATCGGGCCCCAAGAGAGCGGCGGGCGCGCGCGCGAGGTCCTGGAGAGCCGCCCGAGCGCTGGTGGAGGTCGCTACGAGGGCGAGGGGCGCACGATGGCCGACGAAGTTGAAGAGATTATCGCCGAGGAGCGAGCCCGGCAAGAGGCCCTGCGACGCCAGCAGGAGCGCCAGCTACGCGAGCCGCGCACAGCCGCCAACGACGATCAGGACGCCGACGAGGAGTAAGCAGCGACGCCAGCTTGTGTTTGCCGGACAGGGCAGGATCGGCGAAGGCCGGCGCTGAGCTGCCCAGGCGCGACTCACCAGCCTTCGGCTTCTAGCTCCTTAAGGAGCTTCTGATCTTCTTTGCTGCTCAGATCAAGCTTGGCAAAGAGATCGGGACGACGACGCTTCGTGCGCCGCAGGGCTTCCTTCCGTCGCCAACGCGCGATTTGGGCGTGGTTGCCGGAGAGCAAAACCTCGGGTACTCGCCAGCCGCGGAACTCGGGCGGACGGGTGTATTGAGGATATTCCAGCAGAGAGTCGCTGTGCGACTCTTCGTGCGTTGAGGCATCATCGCCCAAAACACCGGGGATCAAGCGGGCCACGGCATCCACTATTACCATTGCCGGCAGCTCGCCACCGGTGAGCACATAATCGCCGATCGAGAGTTCATCGGTGGCCAGATGCTCAGCTACGCGTTCGTCAACCCCCTCATAGTGGCCGCAGATCAGAGAAAGGCGCGGCTCCCGGGCCAGCTCGCGAGCGATTTGCTGGTTGAACAGGCGGCCCTGGGGTGTAAGCAGAATGATCGGCCCGCCCTGATAGACGGCCTCGACCGCGGCGAAAATCGGCTCGGGTTTCATGACCATGCCGACGCCGCCACCATAAGGATAATCATCGACGACATGATGCTTATCGGTTGTAAAATCTCGAATATTATGCAAGGCTATCGAGAGCAGACCACGCTCGCGAGCGCGTTTGAGGATGCTTTCAGAAAACGGCCCTTCAAACATGGCCGGGAAGAGCGTGAAGATGTCGATGTGCATCTCTGTCCTACCTGAAGGCTTTGTGTTAAAATAGCACTGACACCGAACGTTGACAATCCCCGG
>NZ_JADGIA010000020.1 GCF_019683635.1 Thermogemmatispora sp.
GGTGGACTGGTCGGTGCGAAAGGATTCCAATTTGCTGGGACAGACCAGCTTCTCTAGATGTTTTGATCTGCTGCGAGGGAGGTATCGAGAGCGTGGAGCAGCGCAACGGCAGGCCGCTTGCGCAGGCCGTACAGGAATTCGAGGTCTCGCTGGTTGATATGGACCCCTTCTTCATCCATTATACTGCCTATACTATCTGGATGGACCGCGGCTTTCTGCATTTGCTCAAAACCCTGGGTCATCCGCTGCACACCCTGTTCGCTGAGGGCTACGGCTTCCCGGTGGTCCATTGCCAGCTTGATTTCTGGGAGCCGGCGGCGCTTGATGAGCGTGTGCGCCTGACCACAGCCCTGGTGCGTTTAGGGCGAACAAGTCTGACAGTGCGTTACGATTTTGACCGAATGGAGGCCGATGGCTCGCTGACGCCGCTGGCCCGCGGGGAGAGTGTGCACGTTTATACCCAGCGCGCGACCCGCCAGGCTCATGAACTGCCGGCCTGGCTGCGAGCTTTGGCCGAGGGCGAGAGCGGGACGCCGACCGCACTGCCGCACGAGCAGGAGCGCCAGTGAACGGGGGCGCTGCTTTTCGGTCGCGTTGGCTATCTCCCCCGCTCCAGGCCCACGGGGCTGCAGTGATCCTTTTTGAACAAAAGATATCACAATGGCGGCCCTGCTGAGGGTTCACTGCTCCCTCTCATCGCGGGGATCTATTCCTCTTACATGGCCTGCCAGCGCTTTTTAAGAGGACGCAGCACGTTTTTAGGTGCACTCAGCGTTACATCAGAATTCCGTGGAGAATTCAGGGTCTACTATGTTATAATACCCCTCGAATGAGTCTTCCATTGACACAGTGTAATACGTAGTACAGCTCTCCTACATTCCCATACGAGATTGCCCGTTTCCAGGAGAGGATAGAGAGAGGAGCCTTGATGCCAAGTACTGGGAAATGGCTCAGAAACAGCCTGCTATGGCTGCTACTGGCAATTGCCATTGTCCTGATCCTCGTTGTCTTCTTCCGCCCCCAGAGCGGCGCTAAAACAGTGACGGTTTCCACCCTCCTGAGCCATCTGAAGGCGGATTTGCATAATGGGGTTCAGGATACGCTTAACGTCGGAACGAATACCCTCACCTTGACGCGGGGTGCCAGTTCTTCGGCTCAGCGCGAGGTCGCTAATATCAACGATTCGTTCGATATTACCCGCGTGCTGCGGGATAATGACATCGATTACACAAACAATCGCTTGCTGACCCTGCAGTACGAGGCGCCAAGCTCGCTGGGTGCATGGTTGAATCTCCTCGGGGGCCTCATTCCCTTCGTGTTGATCGCTGTGATCATCATCATCCTGCTACGCCAGGCTCAGGGCACCAATAACCAGGCGCTCTCGTTCGGCAAGAGCCGCGCGCGCATGTTCCTGGGCAATAAGCCTACGGTGACCTTCGCCGATGTAGCCGGCGTGGATGAGGCGAAGCAGGAGCTGCAAGAGATCGTCGAGTTTCTCAAGTATCCCGATAAGTTCGCCGCCCTCGGGGCCCGCATTCCCAAGGGTCTGCTTCTGGTGGGGCCGCCCGGCACAGGGAAAACTTTGATCGCTCGGGCTGTAGCCGGTGAGGCCGGCGTGCCATTCTTCAGCATCAGTGGCTCGGAGTTCGTGGAGATGTTCGTCGGTGTGGGGGCGAGCCGGGTGCGCGATCTCTTCGAGCAGGCGAAGCGCAACAGTCCCTGTATTGTCTTCGTTGACGAGATCGATGCGGTGGGGCGCCAGCGCGGCGCTGGGCTGGGCGGCTCGCACGATGAGCGTGAGCAGACGCTCAACCAGATTCTCGTGGAGATGGATGGCTTCGATTCGAGCACCAATGTGATTGTGATCGCGGCCACAAACCGACCGGACGTGCTCGATCCAGCCTTGCTTCGCCCCGGTCGCTTCGATCGCCAGGTGGTGCTCGATCGTCCCGATATTCGCGGTCGCATGGCCATCCTGCAGGTACATGCTCGCGGCAAGCCGCTGGAGAAAGATGTCTCGCTGGAGACGATCGCTCGCCAAACGCCAGGCTTCTCCGGGGCAGATCTCGCCAATCTGCTCAATGAGGCCGCGATTCTGGCTGCCCGACGCAATCGTCGGACTATCAGCATGAAGGAGCTGGAGGAGGCTATCGATCGGGTGGTAGCAGGGCCAGCGCGCAAGAGCCGCATTATTAGCGAGCGCGAGAAGGCGATTACAGCCTATCACGAGGTCGGGCATGCCCTGGTGGCGCGCATGCTGCCCAACACTGACCCGGTGCATAAGGTCTCAATTGTGGCTCGTGGCCAGGCCGGCGGTTTCACGATGCTGCTACCAACAGAGGACCGCTATCTGTGGAGCAAGTCGCAGTTCGAGGATATGCTGGCCTACGCCCTCGGAGGCCATGTCGCTGAGCTGATTATCTTTGGTGAGGTGACGACTGGCGCCTCTAACGATATCGAGCGCGTGACCAAGATCGCCCGCTCGATGGTCACCGAGTACGGCATGAGCAGCCTGATCGGTCCTGTGGCCCTCGGCCATAAAGAGGAACTGGTCTTCCTCGGTCGCGATTTCAATGAGCAGCGCAACTACAGTGAGGAAACGGCGCGCGAGATTGATATGGAGGTGCGCCGCATCGTCCAGGAGGCTTTCAACAAGGCCTATCAGGTGCTGTCTCAGAATAAGAAGCGCCTGATCATGATCAGCGAACGTCTGATTAAGGAAGAGACTTTGGAGGGGCCAACCTTCGAAGCGCTCTTCAATCAACCAATCCAAGAGGATGAGTATGAGTCTCCCTCAATTCTCGCTGGAATGCCAGACGTCCGCGATACCCGCTTCAACGGCAAGCGGGATGACGTAAGCCGCCTGCCTGATACGCTCTTTCCTTCGCTGCCTTCGGGCTTCCAGTCCTCATCTCACGGCGAGGGGAACCGCGAGCCGTAGCCAGCCTTGCCGCCTCTGCCGCTCTCCTCTCACTGCGGGACTGAGGTTGTCGGCTGGGCACTGTAGGCAAGCGGTGGGTGGGCCAGGCTAGCTTGCCTGTGTGCCCGCCCCCCACTGCGGCCTGGCCTGGACCGGCCAGCGCGCTTGCCACGTAATCTCTCTGCTCTACCTGGGTCTGGTAGCTCCGCGCTACCCGCAGGTAGCAGAGTTGTACATCAGTCGCAGTGCCCACTGAGCAGATCACTATAGGAGTAGGGTACCACTGGTAGGCGATCCAGCTCTAGCAGCGAGATGAGCGCCGAATGCTCTGCGCTGGCCTCACTGGGAGTGATCTCCTCGTCGATGACAGTCTCTAGTTTGACAAAGGAACCAAGATCTTTGACTTCATCCAGATAGATGCGTGTGTGCCCATAGCGATAGAAGCGGCGCGTTTTCTCAACGACCACCAGGACCCCCAGAGCCGACGAAAGCAAGGCCCGGAGAACGATTGGCTCACTCACAGGATAGACCAAATACTCGCAGGTACGCGCCCCCGCCCGTTCCTGCCGGAGCGAGGAGATAAGGAGCGCTCCCTCCCGACCATCTTCGCGGCCTCCCTCGGCTGCTTCCTGGCCCCGTGCTCGCTCCCCCGCAGTTTTGTTCATTGCCTCCTCGACTATGCTGTCCGTGGCCGCTATTTCGTCTTCGCGCCACCACTCGCGTAACTTAAGACGAGCGTGGGTTGCCAAGAAGTAAGTATCGCGCTGCTTCATAGTGCGTACATAGGTCGCTCCGGCGCTGCAGGCTAGTGCTTCTACCTGCGGGAGCGTCATGGCACCGAGACAGCGGACTTTTAATTCCAGGTTTTGCACGGTCAGGCTATCCTTCCAGCTAGAGTCTCCTATGTTCTTCATTATACCGCCACGAGCGCTTCACTGATAAGAGCCAGCCACTACGCTGATGACGGCACCAGGACCAAGGCTTTACAAGGACTGCCCCCCGCACTATACTATTCAGCAAAGGTCGCGCGACCCGCACCGCGCGCTTCACAGGTTGGCCTGCCTGACAGCAGTCAGATAGGCAGCCCTGGCCTGACTGCCCTTCTCTGGCATGCGCAAGCCGGCCAGCACATTGGCCTCCGCGGTGACCCGCGACGGGCGTGGCCTCTATCTAGACAGAGCCGGTGTTTGGCTACCGCCGGTTTTCTTTTTTTGCCCAAGATCCTCTTTCACCACTGTTAAGCGGGCTGCAACGTCTCCCCCAGCAGGGGGAGCGCGGAGTGTTATCTAGAGGGAAGAGCAGCAGGGAAAGGGTCCTTCGCATCTCCCTCAGCCCCGTCACCTATCCGGGAAAAGGCGCGGCGGCTCACTCTGGCAACAAGCAAGCTGCCGAGCCGCCAGCTCTAGCTGTATCAGGAGGGACGATCATTGACTGAGCAATTCCGTGAGGTAGACCTCTGTGTCACTGCTCCGCGCGGCTTCCGCGCAGGAGCTGTTGCCTGCGGTATTAAATCCGATGCGGCGATCAAAGATCTGGCGATCCTGGCCTCGGACGTCCCTTGTGTCGCCGCCGGTACCTTTACAACGAGCCGCACCCCCGCCGCCCCCGTGCTGCTGTGCCGGGAGTATCTGCGCGGTGGCAAGGCTCAGGCGGTGGTGGTCAACAGCGGCAACGCGAACTGCGCCACCGGCGAGCAGGGTCTGCGCAATGCGTATCGCATGTCCGAGCTGGCCGCCGCTCGCCTGGGCATCCCGAAGGAGCTGGTGCTCTGCTCTTCGACGGGCATCATTGGCCGTCAATTGCCTATGGAGAAGATTGAGCAGGGTATCACGGCCATTGAGCTGAGTAGCGACAGCGGCAACGATTTCGCCGAGGCCATCCTGACAACCGATACACGCCCCAAGCGCATCGCTCTGGAATTCGAGATCGAGGGCCGCACCGTGCGCCTGGGTGGAGCAACCAAGGGTGCCGGGATGATCTACCCAAATATGGCGACCATGCTCTGCTATTTGACAACTGATGTCGCTGTCGAGCAAGCCTGGTTACAAGAAGAACTGCGGGCCGCCGTGGCGGACTCGTTCAATATGATCTCTGTCGACGGCGATATGTCGACGAACGATACCTGTCTGCTCCTCGCCAATGGCCTGGCGGGAAACACGCCGCTCAACGAGGCCCATCCCGAGGCTGGACGCTTCCGCGAGGCGCTGCGCCGGGTGACCACCTATCTGGCCCGTGAGATCGCCCGTGACGGGGAGGGAGCGACCAAGCTGATGACGGTCCATGTGCGCGGCGCGCGCGATCGAGCCGATGCGATCAAGGCGGCCCGCGGCATCACGCTTTCTCCTCTCTGGCAGTGCGCTCTGGCTGGGGGCGACCCTAACTGGGGGCGGATTGTCGCCGCTCTCGGCGCTAGCGGCTGCACGCTTGACCCCGATCGTTTCGATATTTTTATCGGTTCTGTCCAGGTGGTGCAGCAGGGTGGAGCTGCCTCTTACGATGAAGCGGCAGCCCGCTCCGTGATGGCCGCCAGCGAGGTAACCATTACGATCGACCTGCACCTGGGAGAGGCTGAGGCCACAGCCTGGGGCTGCGACCTGACCCACGGCTATATTGATGAGAATACACTCTATACGCGCTAACTCGCCAGCGCGTCCGCTCGCTGGCCAACAGCAGCAGGTCCGCGGTAGAATAAGGAGCTTGACCGATGACGACACCTATGTTGAAACGTGACTGGATCGCACTTGAGCAGAAATACTATCAGGCCGCTTTCAAACGCCAGCCGGTGACGTTTATCCGTGGCCAGGGCATTCGCGTCTGGGATACAGAGGGGCGCGAGTATCTGGACTTTGTAGCCGGGATCGCGGTGAATGTCCTTGGGCACTGCCACCCTGCGGTGGTGCAGGCCGTCCAGGAGCAGGCGGCGCAACTGATCCATGTCTCTAATCTGTACTACAATACGCGTCAGATCGAGCTGGCGGAGCAGCTGGCCCTGCTCAGCGGCGGTATGCGCTCGTTCTTTAGCAACAGCGGCGCGGAAGCTAATGAGGGGGCTATCAAGCTGGCCCGGAAGTTTGGCCGTCTGCATCGCAACGGCGCCTATGAAATCATCAGCATGGAGCGCAGCTTTCACGGGCGCACGCTGGCAACAACGGCGGCCACTGGCCAAGCCCATTATCAGGAGACCTGGAAGCCCCTGCCAGACGGCTTTAAGCAGGTCCCGTTCAACGATCTCGATGCCCTCAAGGCAGCAACCAGTGAGAAGACGGTCGGGATCTTGCTGGAGTCGGTCCAGGGCGAGGGCGGGATCTGGCCAGCCACCAGGGAGTTTCTGCAGGGCGTGCGCCGCTGGTGCGACGAGCAGAATCTGGTAATGATCTGCGACGAGGTCCAGGCGGGCATGGGACGAACGGGCAAGTTCTTCGGTTTCGAGCACTACGGCGTGATGCCTGATATCATTACGCTGGCTAAGGGCCTGGCCGGTGGTGTGCCCATTGGCGCCATGCTGACCGGGCGCCGCACCGATCTGTTCGTGCCCGGCGACCACGGCTCGACATTCGGGGGGAATCCCCTGGCCTGTGCTGCTGCTTTAGCCACACTGAAGACCATCCAGGAGGAGCGCCTGGTCGAGAATGCCGCGCGCATGGGCGAGTACTGGCACGAGAAGCTACAGGCCCTCTGCCAGAAGTACGATTTCATCGCGAACCCGCGCGGCATCGGCCTGATGCGCGCCGTGGAGGTCAAATACGAATTGGCGCCAGCGATCGTCGATCAGGCTCTCAAGCATGGTCTGCTGTTGAATAACCTGGGGAACGCCACCCTGCGTATGGTGCCTCCGCTCATCTTAACACGAGCCGATATCGATGAGGCCGCCCAACGCCTCGATCGTGCCCTGGAAGATGTGTCTCGCCAGCGCGGAGCTGCCACGCAGTCCTGATCGCCCTGCCCGCGACTACTTTGTTCGCAGCCAGCAGCCTCACCGGCAGATATACCGGCGAGAAGCGCGCGCCGGCGGCTGTTGGCTGCTCGCTTCTCGCCTTAGAGGGCCAGGAGCGCGCTCAAGTTGCAGGAACCGTGGCCAGATAGCCGACCACCTCGTAGCCGCGGCCCAGTCGCTCAGCGGTCGGCAGATCGCTCAGCCATTTCCAGCGCCGTTCAACCAGTACCGTAAAGGTCTGGCGCACCAGGTCGAAGAAGGCATAGGGCACCAGCGGTAACTCACGCCGTGTCGACCCTCCCTGACTCACCTCACCCTCTCTAAAGAGGAAGCCCCGCACATCGCTGAGCAGGACGACCAGCCCGCCCGGCTCCACGAGGTTGCGCAAGAGATGCAAATGGGCGGCAATGACCCGCAGGCGGAAGTGCTGGGCGGCCTCCTGATAGCGGCGATGACGCTCCTGTGTTCCCAGATGGCGCGCGGCCCGCTGCTGCACGGTGTCGAGGAGATCGAGCAAGGGATAACTGAAGAGCTGGGAGAGCACCAGCGAGCTGATGGCCAGACCAAAGGCCGCGCTCGGGAGGCCCTCAATCTGGGGCGGGTCGGGCACAGGACAGTCATCCAGGACGGCAGCCAGACGGTCCCAGAGCGCTGAGGCCTCCCCCTGCTCCAGCGCAGGCCAGGGGAGCAGGCGCAACCGCTCCTGCAGCAGGGCGCTGACGCCTCCAGTCAGGTCACAGGTCAACAACTGCACACGGGCTTGCAAGGAGGCAGCGGGCAGCTCAGCCCGCGCCTGCAGCAGAGCCGCTTGATCCAGATCGACAAGGACCACCTCATCCGCTGCGCGCGCGAGCTTCTCCAGTGGGATCTCGGTGCAGGCTCCTGCTCCCAGTACAGCAATGCCCGGCGAAAGAGCCGGCGAGCGCCGCCTCAGAGCTTCCAGCATCAGGGCAGCACACTGCTCTAGATGCTGCGGTGCATGCTCTTGCAGCCAGCGACGGCGCGCCGGCCCCTGTGTTTGGACATTATTGTAGGGTAGCGAATCGATACGCACAGCAGATCAACGAACGAGAAGGCCTCACATTCACACCCACAGCATGCCTGCTACGGGCCGCGAGCTTACTGTCCGCTATAGCGTGGCGGACGCTTCTCGCGGAAGGCCACCACGCCTTCACGATGATCAGCGGTCTCAATAGCGATCTCCTGCAGTTCACCCTCCAGGCGCAGCACCGTCTCCAGATCGCTATTCACCGCCGTATTGAGCAACTGCTTGATCAGCCCATAGGCCCGAGTTGGCCCCTGTGCCAGCCGGCGGGCCAGGGCCCGCGTGGCCTCCTCGAACTCGGCATCGGGCACACAGCGATTGACCAGCCCGAGGCGCTCAGCTTCTGGCCCAGGGACCTCGTCGGCCAGCATCGCCAGCTCCAGGGCCTTGCCAAGCCCAACCAGGCGCGTCAGAAAGAAGCCACCACCCGCATCAGGGATCAAGCCGATGCGCGCAAAGGCTTGCAGAAAGCGGGCATTTTCCGAGGCAATGCGCAGATCACAAGCCAGCGCCAGACTACAAGAAGCCCCTGCCGCCACACCCCGGACAGCGGCAATCACCGGTTTCTGCATCTCCCGGATGCAGCGGATCACACGATGGTACTTCTGCAGATGCTCGCTCACGCGGCCCCGGCGCTCGCCCGCGGCCCGCGCTTCAAAGGCGCGCAAATCCTGACCGGAACCAAAAGCTCCGCCCGCCCCAGTCAGCACGACACAGCGCACAGAGGCATCGGCGGCAGCCTCTTCCAGGACCTCAGCCAGTTCTTCAAGCATGCGATCATTCAAAGCGTTGCGTACTTCGGGACGATTGAAGGCAATCGTCAGCACGCCTTCCGCCTGGTCGACAAGCAGATGCTGGAACGATTTCTGCATGGCTTTCTTTGCTCCTTCCCTCAACAAGGGGCACAGGCCTCGTTGCCGATTAAGGTCATCAGTCAACTTGCACAGGCTCGCAGACCACGCGAGCAGAGGTAGATGCGACGCTCAGACACGACTCAGCAAAGGGAGATCGAGCATAAGCACCTCCAGCGCGGCCCGCGGGTTCACATTCTGGTCGAGCGCCTCTAGAGTCCGCAAGATCGCATAAATCATATGACGTGCGCCAGCAGCGCCAAGCAGAGCTGTCTGCTTTTGGAGCAGTTCGCGCATATCAACATTGACAATCAGATCCTGTCCCCCACTGGCCAGCAACAAGACATCGCGCCACCAGAGCAGCCATAACTCCAACAGCTGGCGCAGCCGCTCAGGCTCCCCACTCAGTTGCTGGGCGACCGCAAAGCGTTCCGCCCGCCCCTGACCGGGCAAGCGCGCCAGTAGCTCCAGCTGTTCACGCCGCTCCACGAGCAGCTGCTCATCTTCTACAGCCCGTACGGCCCAGCCCATACGCCCTGAAGCCAGGGCGGCAATCAGCTCGGCCTCCGTCGACTCGACCTCCCAGTAGGTTTCCAGAGCCTGACGGATCTGGGCGGTGCTCAACAAGTGGAGTGGGATATGTTGCACACGTGAGAGGATAGTCGGTAGGAGCAAGCCCCGCTCAGGGGCGGTCAGCAACAAGACTACCCCTGGCTCCGGCTCCTCCAATGTCTTCAGCAGGCAGTTGGCCGCCTGGGAATTCATCTCATGCGCGCCCACAATCAGGAAGATCTTATAGCGACCCTCCAGAGCGTGCCGGGCTGCCTCAGATTGCAGAGCGCGGATCTGATCAATGAGAATGAATTGCTTGTCGGGAGGACGAGCGACTACATGGACATCGGGATGGTTGCCATGCAGCACCTTCCGGCAGGCCAGACAACGCTGACAGGGATTGACCGGGGCCTGTCGCGGATCAGGACCCCCCATGCACAGCAAGGCTTGGGCAAAGCGCTGCGCTAAGAGCGTCTTCCCAATCTGATCAGGGCCAGTAAACAGATAGGCATGGCGCACTTGCTGCGAGGCCAAGGCCCGTCGCAGGCGCTCCAGGGCATGCTCATGTCCAATGATCCCCCACCCGTGTGCGGCTGCCTCAAGAGCTGTCACAGTCATGGTTTTATTATCGTAACAGAAAGAGCGCCTCAAGGCAAGGTGGCACAGCCTTCATGCACTTCTGCGAGTGCTGCCGTGACCCATCCTGCTTCAGTTCGCCTGAGTGTGCTATACTGTATGCTGTACCGTTGTTTGTTGAGCTGAGGAAGGCCGTGGGAAAATTCGTCCAGTGACTGTCGCCTACCTCATAGCAGCGATGACAACCATATGCTATGCTGTATTCGAATTCGCAAGAGAGCAGTATGATACATGTGCGCATCCAGCACGATCTCCTGAAACACTAAGGTTGATGTAACCAATGGATACCTCTATCCGTCTCTACACTACGAACGGTGGCTGGCGCTCTATCCTGGATGCCACTCGTGGGAATCAGCCAGAGATGGCCCTGCCTGAAGAGGAACAGGCCGCTCAGCTCGACTCACCCGGGGAAGATACGGATATGGCGGAGCCGGACGAGGAGGCTGAGACAACCGCGCAGGCCCTCCCTCTCCAGGCAGCAGCGACGAGCCAGGGCGAGGCCCGCAGCGTGGATGTGGCGGACTTCGAGGCGATCTTTCAACGCTATCAAACGCCGATTACGAATTTCATCTATCATATGATTGGGAACCGGGAACAGGCTTACGATCTGGCCCAGGACGTCTTTGTGAAAGCTTACCGCGCCTTGCTGGCCGGTACCGTGGTCCGCCCCGGCGCCCTCTCTTCCTGGCTCTATCATATCGCCGAAAATACGGCCATCGATGCGCTCCGCCGCCGCCGCCTGATTTCCTGGTTGCCTCTGTCGCTCTTCAACGACGACCGGGGCATCGGCGCTGGCGTGCTCTCAGAGACCGGCAGTACAACGGGTGATGGCTTCTCCGGCAGCGAGGACGGCTGCGAGGGGCGTCCAGGCGCCGCTACTATGCTCTATGAGCGGGGAAGCTATGATGGCGGTCGCTTTGAAAGCCGCGTCGCTGAGCACGAGGTGGTCGAGCGCGTGATGAGGCAGCTGCCTCCAAAGTACGCCGTCTGCCTCTGGCTCTATGAATATCATGGCTTCTCATGCGCAGAAATAGCAGAAATGCTCAATATCAGTCCTTCAGCAGTAAAAATGCGGCTGATGCGCGCAAGAGAGCGCTTTATTACCCTGTATCGACAAGAGGTGGGGGAAGAGTGAACTGCACAGAGGCGCGGGGTCTTCTCGCGGTTTATCGCGATTTGAAAGAAGCTGAGGCCCAGCCATCGCTTCAAAATGAAGAGAGGTGGGCCACCATACAGGAGCTGGAGCAGCATCTGGAGTCCTGTCCAGACTGCCGGCAGACGATGGCAGACTTCACGCTGGTCGGCGCCCGCCTGCAGCGCCTGCCTGCCATTGAGCCGCCCCCAGAGATGCGTGAGCGGCTGATGCGGGCCCTCGCTGCTGAGCATGCACGCTTTTTGAGGCGTGGCCTGCCTGGTACGCCGCCGCCCCCCGATTTCCTGAAACCCTATATGCAGGAGCAACTAGAGCAGGAGGCGGGACGCGATCCGCTGGCAACGCTCTCAACGGCAAAGACCGGCCCACTGCCAGTTATCCAGATACCGCCGCGAGTTCAGCGGCGCCCTCGTATGCCTCAGCTAGCCGCTCTGGCCGTGGCCGCTACCTTCCTGCTGGCTCTACTCACCGGCGGCCTGACCTCTGTGCTGCTGTTAGCTCAGCATTCCTCTGGCTCGATCCCCCCGCCGGCGGCCATCAATCATCCCACGAATGTGGTGATGATGCGCTACGCTACCGCCACCATCTACCATAATGTCGTCAGCGCTGCTGCTGACGGCAACGCCGTCTACTATAGCGCTTTCAACGATAGCGCGCCCGCTGGCTGGATGCTTTTGCGCCTGGACCGTCAGACCCAGCTCAGTCAGCCGCTGCTGCCCAGCGCCCAAAGCAGTCCGCTGATCATTCTGGGCAGCTCTCACAATCGTCTCGTCTGGCTCCAGTATGATCCGCCAGCCGCTGACACGACAGTCGCGCCTTCGGCCAAAAAGAACCAGCACAACAGCCCGCTGCGCGATAGCGCGACGGAGGGACTGCGCTCCTGGAAGCTCTTCTATGCCCTGGTTGACCCGACGACTGGCCCTGAGTCGCTGCACGCGCAACAGCTCTTAGGCGGGGTCTTTAACCCTGCGCTGGCCGAGGGCATCGTGCATACCCCGGTACCAGGCATCTGGTTTCTGGAGAATGGCCTGCTGGTGGCCTCCCTTGACCAGCATGGACTTTCCCACCTCTGGCTCTATAGCCTGCAGGAGAACGGTCAGATCGCCAGCCGCAGCGAGCTGGCTTCTGCCCCAGCCGGGCACATCTATACCTCGCCGACAGCCACCGCTGATGGCAGTGACATCTTCTGGGCCGATGAGTGGCTCGATAGCGCCGGCCTCCTGCACAGCAACATCTGGACGCGACAAGAGATCGAAGTCAGCGCTCCCACACGGGGCCGCTGGCTGCCACACACGCAGCCACAGACCTGGCTCTTCCGGGCCGATGGTACCTCGTTCCGTCCCGTGGTGGTAGGCCATACCTTCTTCATGCTGAATACGAACGATGGGCTAGACGGCACCTCAGCCCTGGCCACACCGACACCAGTGGCCAGTCCCAGCCCACAGCCAGCCTCGCAGTCGGCTGCCTCAGCTCTGTCACTCAACGCCAGCGCCACACCGTCGGCCAACGCCAGCATCTACCCGCCCTCGCTGGATTTCCTGATCAGCGGCTCGCTCTATATGCTTTCGCTAGAGCCAACCTCGGATGGCACCTTTAGTCAGTTGAACACCATCAGCCATGTCTCAGCCCTGCAGGGCGGTGCTACCTTCGTCCTCTGGCAGGACGATAACAATACCTATGGCATGTTCGACGTCGAGTCAAACTCTTTTGTCCAGGTCGGGTCGGTGCTCAATGGCGCCGCATTTGTGGCCGTCAATAGCAACAGCGCTGTCTGGAGCGATGCCCCTAACCCATCAACCAGCCGTTCCTCGGCGTCTATAACCCCGCTGGCAACACTCCGCATGTTCAACTGGCCGCTCACAGCCAGCGGCGGTGGCCACAGCTGAGCCAGTCTGAGCAGAGCGACAGGACAGGAGCAGCTCCAAGCCAACCTGGCTAGCGCGCAGCGGGAGCCTGAGTATATGAGTGGCCCTCAGCCTCTCGCCTGGCGAGATCGACGTTGATAGCGAGCGGGAACAGCCTGCAGAGACGGACAGCAAGTGAGGGAGGTACCTACCATCTTCTTTGAGACAGGCCCTCCCTTCCTCCTTGACTCAGCAACCGAGGTGCTTGGCAATGATCAGGCGTTGCACCTCGCTGGTTCCTTCTCCAATTTCATTGACCTTGACGTTCCGCCAAT
This sequence comes from Thermogemmatispora sp., assembly GCF_019683635.1. Taxonomy (GTDB): domain Bacteria; phylum Chloroflexota; class Ktedonobacteria; order Ktedonobacterales; family Ktedonobacteraceae; genus Thermogemmatispora. The sequence continues at coordinate 13,271 of NZ_JADGIA010000020.1, forward strand.
AGCGTGAAACCGGGTACTCGTCCATGAAGCCGTAGCCACCGTGGATCTGCACCGCCTGATCAGCCGCACGCTTGGCAGTCTCCGAGGCAAAGAGCTTGGCCATCGAGGCTTCAGCACTATAGGGCTTCCCCTGCATCTGTAACCAGGCTGCCTTATAGTACATCAGCCGAGCCAGCTCAATCTCCATCGCCATGTCGGCCAGCTTCATCTGGATGGCCTGAAACTTGCTAATCGGCTGTCCAAACTGCCGGCGCTGCTTGGCATAGCTAAGCGCCTCATCCAGGCAGGCTTGAGCCAGACCGACCGAGAGGGCCGCAATGGCCACTCGTCCCCCATCGAGAATCTGCATGAACTGCTTGAAACCCTCGCCGCGCTGGCCCAGCACATTTTCCTCGGGCACCTGACAATCTTCAAAGGTGAGAGGACGTGTATCGGAGGCTCGCCAGCCCATTTTACGATAGGGATTACCAATGATATAGCCGGGGGTACCACGCGGCACAATGAGATTAGTGACCTCGCTGCGACCATCGGGCCGCGTCCCGGTAACTGCCGTAATGGTCACTCCGCCACTGATGTCGGTGCCGGCGTTGGTAATGAAAGCCTTGGAGCCGTTGATATGCCAGTGGCCATCACGCAGGACAGCGCGTGTACGGGGATTGCCGGCATCGGAGCCTGCTTCTGGCTCGGTCATCCCAAAGGCCCACAGCTGCTGACCGCTCGCTAACGGCGGCAGGTAGCGCTCCTTCTGCTCTTTCGTCCCGAAGAGATAGAAAGGCATGGCCCCCAGCGAGGTATGGGCCTCCATAGTAATCGCCACTGCGGCATCGCCACGGGCGATCTCCTCGATCGCAATACAATATGAAAGGAAATCAGCCCCTGCTCCACCATATTCCTCGGGGAACGGTAGCCCCAACAGCCCCAGCTCACCCATTTTGCGGATCAGGTCGTAGGGAAACTCCCCCGTGCGATCCATCTCTTCCGCACGCGGCTTGATCTCCTGCTCGGCGAACTCACGACAGGTATTGCGAATGGCAAGCTGCTCCTCGTTGAGCGAAAAGTCCATCGCAGCGACTCACTTTCCTTTCAGGGTTAATATGATTTGCCGAAGGGTCAGGCCAGAAGCCATGTAGCATACATCATAGCACAAAGCAGGGCAGGAGGCGATAGCCTGCTGGCGAGCACCAGCCTGAGAGGCCACCCGAACGCAGGGGAGCAAGCCGCCAGACCAGAGGAGGGGAGGAGAAAGGAGACCAGGCAGAAGAGAGAGAAAGGCAAGGGGGCAATCACAGTAGAGGCAGACTGCGGGAAAAAGTAAGTGTTCTCGCCTCTCGCTCGTTGGCGACCTCTCCCATGCCGCCACAGCCGGTGGACGACACGGAGCCACGCGAGCCTGCTTCCCACAGGCCCCCCCACTGCGCGCCCCCTCCAGACAGGTGAGCTTGTATGTACACCCAGGTCAGCCGCAATAAGGCTGAAGTCAGTTAATCTCTGCAGCCTCGCCAGCGCGCGACTGTGGCGGCTGCTGCGAGGCTGCCGATCCATTTTCGACGCTGGCGCCTACGCTCCGACGCAAAGCTGGCACCATATCAAGTGCTTCCCAGGGGGCGTCTATATCGGTGCGTCCGAAGTGCCCGTAAGCCGCCGTGGGGCGATAAATCGGGCGGCGCAGATTCAGCTTCTGAATAATAGCCGCCGGGCGAAGATCAAAATGCTCATTAATGAGCCGGACCAGCTCCTCGTTGGAGACCCGCCCAGTGCCAAAGGTATCAACAAAGAGCGAGAGGGGACGCGCCACGCCGATGGCGTAGGAGATCTGTAGCTCCAGACGATCCGCCAGGCCGGCGGCCACCAGATTTTTCGCAATATAGCGGGCCATGTAGGCAGCAGAGCGATCAACCTTGGTGGGATCTTTACCGCTGAAGGCCCCGCCACCGTGACGCGCCATACCGCCGTATGTATCGACAATAATCTTGCGCCCTGTCAGCCCAGCATCGCCCATCGGTCCCCCAATGACAAAGCGCCCTGTGGGATTGACCAGAATGCGCGTCCGCTCATCGAGCAGATGAGAAGGAATCACCGGCTTGATCACATACTCCAGGACATCCTGGCGAATCTGCTCCTGATCAACATACTCAGCATGCTGAGTCGAGACCACGACCGTATCAACGCGAACCGGACGCCCATACGCATACTGGACAGTGACCTGGCTCTTGCCATCGGGCCGCAAATAGGGCATTGGCCCATCACCAGCCCAGGAGCGCCGCCGCACCTGCGCCAGCTGATGGGTCAATTTGTGGGCCAGACTGATCGGCAACGGCATCAGCTCGGGCGTCTCATTGCAGGCAAAGCCGATCATCATCCCCTGGTCGCCAGCGCCAATCTGCTCCAGCTCATCATCAGTCAGCACCAGGCCGCTCTTGACCTCAGCCGAACGGCTCACCCCCAGATCGATATCAGGGGACTGCTTGCCAATGGAGGTCACCACACCACAGGTGCGATAGTCAAAACCATATTCGGCATTAACATAGCCAACCTGCTCGATCGTCTTGCGCACCACTGCGGGCATATCAACCCAGGCAGAGGTCGTGATCTCACCGGCGATCAGGACTAGACCGGTGGTGGTCGCCGTCTCGCAAGCGACCCGTGCCAGAGGGTCCTGGGCCAGAATGGCGTCGAGGATGGCATCCGAAATCTGGTCGCACAGCTTGTCGGGATGCCCCTCGGTCACCGATTCGCTGGTAAAGAACAACTTTGGACTGCTCATGAAGCTACTCATGGTATTGCTCACCGAACACATTCCTCCTGACGAGAAAACTGGCACTCTCTGCCGCTTCTTTTCTCTTTATCTGCCTGCTAATCGAGCAGGTCATTCACACACACTTCCTTAAGGAGACAAGCGATGTGGGGATCAATGCAATGGTTGCAGTGGTGCGTAAGGCACAAAAAGACCCCTGGCAAGCAGGGGTCTAGCAACGTCACCTTGCTTATCCCCCTCATCTTGCGGAACGTTCCGCCGGAATTGGCACCCTTCCTGCAGCGCGGGCAGTGGCCACGGCGGCAGATGGGTTGCCGGGCTTCATCGGGCCGTTTCCCTCCACCTCTCTGGATGAGAGCAGATCTCACGCGAACGTATTCAATTGTTAGGTGTGCTGTCTAGTAAGCGGACGCTGGAGAAGGCACCGGAGATGCTGATGCCTTCTGTCCAGAACAGGTCGGGTTTTTCTCAGTATATCGAAGAATGCTGCTGACTGTCAAGAGAGCGGGCCAGAAGGCCCGAGCCGAGGCCCACGCTTCCAGAGGCGGCAGGAGGGGGCGTAAGGGCCTCGTCGGCCCCAATGGCTCAGGTGCCCGCCTCCCAGGAATTGAGATACGATTGCTGCTCCGACGTCAGCGTATCGATGGCGACGCTCATAGCCTTCAGCTTGAGGCGTGCGATATCCTGGTCAATCTCCAACGGCAGCGTATAGACCCGCGGCTGCAGCTCACTGGCATGCTTGAGCATATACTCAGCCCCCAGGGCCTGGTTGGCGAAGCTCATATCCATGACGCTAGCCGGGTGGCCCTCAGCGGCGGCCAGATTGATCAGGCGTCCTTCACCAAGCAAATAGACCTGGCGCCCGTCGGCATAGGTATACTCATCGACGAAATCGCGGATACGTCGCTTACGGACGGCCAGCTTCTCCAGCTCGGGAATATTGATCTCGTCATTGAAATGTCCCGAATTGGCCAGCACGGCCCCATCCTTGAGGCGCTCCAGGTGAGGACGGTCGATTACATTGAGGTTGCCTGTCACAGTGATAAAGATATCGCCGATGGTCGCCGCCTCCAGGGAGGGCAGCACGCGGAAGCCATCCATCACCGCCTCCAGCGCGCGAATCGGGTCGACCTCCGTTACTACAACGTTGGCCCCCATGCCACGCGCACGTGCGGCTACGCCGCGCCCACACCAGCCGTAACCCAGGACGACAATCGTCCGCCCGGCTAGCAGCAGGTTGGTCGCCCGAATGATGCCATCGAGCGTGCTCTGCCCCGTACCGTAGCGATTGTCAAAGAGATGCTTGGTGTTCGACTCGTTGACAGCCAGCACCGGGTACTTGAGCACTCCCTGCTTCTCCATACTGCGCAGGCGGATTACCCCGGTGGTCGTCTCTTCCATCCCGCCAATCACCTGCCCGAGCAGCTCGCTGCGACTACTATGGAGTGTTGAGACCAGATCGCAGCCATCGTCCATCGTCAATTGTGGGCGATGATCAAGAGCCGCATGGATATGACGATAGTAGGTTTCCTCATCCTCGCCCTTAATGGCAAAGGTTGGAATCCCATATTCACAGACCAGGGCCGCAGCCACGTCATCCTGCGTCGACAGCGGATTAGAGGCGCAGAGCACCAGATCGGCGCCCCCAGCCTGCAGCGTCAGGGCCAGATTGGCCGTCTCTGTTGTGATATGCAGGCAGCCCGCCATGCGGATGCCTTTCAGCGGCTGCTCCCGGCTAAAGCGCTCGCGGATGAGGCGCAGCACGGGCATATCCCTCGCAGCCCATTCGATGCGCTCCTTTCCGCGCGGGGCCAGCGAGCGGTCCTTAACATCTCCCTGTGTCGATGTGGTCATAGACCCTCTTTCCCTTCCTCTCCTGTAGTTTAGTGATCTTGTGCAAGTCGCTTCTTCGCCCCTGCGCCCGCCAGCGAGCTACAGGCAGCTTCTAGCCAGATCAGGCCACGGCTCACCTGCGGGCGGGGCGGGGTGTAGCCTTTTACTCAGCCTGCGGCGGAAGTCTCCGACGAGCGCGAAGGTAACCAATTGGGATCGAAGTGCGAGCAGGCCACCAGCTCCTGATAGCGGGCGGCGACATCCGCCAGCGTCAGTTGCTGCAGGCGGCGAATACTGAAATCCTCACAGACAAACGAACCGAGGATATTGCCATGCACCACCGCGCGCTTCAGATCCTCAAAGCGATAGCGGCCATCTGGCTCCGGCTCTACCGTTGACAGGTAGCCCAACAAGCCCCCGGCGAAGGCGTCGCCGGCACCGGTTGGATCTACCACCTCCTCCAGAGGATAGGCGGGGGCGCTAAAATAGCTACCATCCTGACCAAAAAGTAAGGCGCCATAGCTGCCCTGCTTCACAATCACGTACTTCAGGCCCAGGCTGAAAAGCTGGCGGGCTCCGGCCACCACGCTTGAGCAACCGGTGTAGAGGCGCAACTCCTCCTCGCTCATCAGCATGATATCGACGCGCTTCATTACTTCTGTGAGCTGAGGACGCGCCGTATTGATCCAGAGATCCATCGAGTCCAAGACAGAGAGACGGACTCGCGGCATGGCATCCAGCACCTCTCGCTGCAGGTCGGGCTGGATGTTAGCCAGGAAGAGCAGCGAGCTATCGCGGTATTCAGGGGGAATGACCGCATGGAAATCAGCGTACACGCCAAGCTGTGTATCAAGCGTGTCGCGCACATTCATATCGAGATGGTAGCGACCGAACCAGCGGAAAGTGCGACCCTGGCGCACTTGCAAGCCGGCGAGATTGATGGCCCGGCGGCGGAAAAACTCCAAATACTCCTGGGGGAAATCAGTGCCGACTACCGCCACCAGATTGACTGGGCTATAGAGGGAAGCCGCCGTTGAGAAATAGGAAGCGGCCCCTCCGAGCACCTCTTCGACTCTGGCGAAGGGAGTTTCAACCGTATCCAGGGCCACCGAGCCGACAACGAGGATAGACGACGACACGTCCTCACAACCTCCATGCGAGAAAGAAATCAGTCTTTGGCGACGAGCACGCGTACACCGGCGAGCTAGCGGCGGAGAGAGAAACCTGCTGTGGTGCTCGTCCACCAGTCAGCCCCAATTCAAGAAAGAGCGGGTAAGCGTCGCTCAGACAGGTGTGGCCCCGCTCAGATGCTCAATGACCCCATCCAGGAAGGCCAGGGTCTTACCGAACTTATCACGGGCCAGCTCGCGGGCAGGGGCCGTATTGAGCGACTGGTATAGCTCCACAAAGCGCTCCTCAATGTGGCGCAGGATCGCCGCCAGCACCTCACTGGTCACTGCTCGATTGGGATAGCGCGCGCCGAACTCAATGAGCGAAGTCACCACGGCCAGCCCACTGAGGCGCCCCAGCTTATCGGCGTCGTAGAGGATACGCGTCTCCAGGGGAACCTTGCGACGCTGCTCGGCAGGCACCACCGTTGTATGGGCCAGAATGATCTGTTCCACCTTGCGAATACGCTCCTCGGGGACATCCAACTCGCGCAAGAAATCGACGGCCAGCTCAGCGGACTTGATATGATGGTCCTGAAAGCCATAGGTGGCCGTCGAGATATCATGCAGATAGGCGGCGATCGTCAGCGCCTCCATATCTAAATGAGCGGCCTCCTCATCCCCCCGAGCCTCCAGATCCAGGGCAAGCATCTTACAGTTTGCCACAACGGCGCTGACGTAGCGAAAACCTTCCTTGCCCAGCGTCTCCTCAGCATGCTGGGCCACAGCCTGCACAACGTCTGTCTCCATTACCTCTCTGCCTGCTTCCCGATAGGATGATGGTCATCTGCACAGAGGCCGCGCAGGGCTACGCTGTACGGAGCGCGCGCAACCCCTCTCTCGGTAATAATAGCACTTATATATGTATGAGGGGTCACATCAAAGGCCGGATTGGCTACAGAGATACCTTCGGGAGCGATGGAGACACCACGGATAGCCGTGACCTCACGCGGGTCACGCTGCTCAATAGGAATCTCCTCCCCGGAGGGCAAATCGAGATCGATTGTAGAACAAGGGGCGACCACGTAGAAAGGAATGCCATGCGCTTGAGCCAGTACCGCCAGACTATAGGTTCCAATCTTGTTGGCAACATCGCCATTGGCCGCAATGCGGTCAGCTCCTACAAAGACGGCGGCGATCCGGCCCCGACGCATGAAATAGCCGGCCATATTGTCGGTGATCAGAGTGAAAGGCACACCCTCCTGCTGCAGCTCCCAGGCAGTGAGGCGCGCCCCCTGGAGCACCGGGCGCGTTTCGTCGACAAAGACATGAATGCGCTTGCCCGCCCGATGCGCCAGATACATCGGCGCCAGCGCCGTGCCCCAGCCCGCGGTGGCCAGAATCCCCGTGTTACAATGGGTCAGCAGCTGATCTCCATCGGCAATCAGAGCCTCGCCATAGCGGCCCATGCGCAGACAGGCCGCCCGGTCTTCAGCTGCAATGGCCTGCGCCTCTTCCAAGAGCCGGCGCCCCAAATCCCCAGGACGGCACCCAGCCCCGGCAAGCTGCCGAGCACATCCTAGCAAACGGCGAATGGCCCAGCTGAGATTGACCGCGGTGGGACGGGTGGCAGCAAGCAAGACTCCCGCCTCCTCAAGTCTGGCCAGAACCTCGGCGAGACTGACCTCGTCCCCCCGCTCTGCCAGCAGACGCCTGAGCGCTAAGACCAGGCCAAAGGCCGCCGCCATGCCAATGGCAGGCGCGCCCCGCACCTTCAAGGCTTTGATTGCCTCTGCTACCTGCCGCTCATCTTCCAGGCGACTGTACACTACCTGCTGCGGCAAGAGCGTCTGGTCCAGTAACATCAGGGCACAGCCGCGCTCGTCTTCCTGCCACCAGAGAGGACGGACACGCTGCACCGGCTCAGATTCGTGCTCCAGCCCCCCTGCAACCGTCGACATGCTCTCTTCTCTTCCTTCCTTCGTTAGCTAGCTTTGTGGAGATTGGACCCTCTTCCAATGGCTGATTCCTGCTGCTGTTATGGTATCATAATTGCCCCTCGCTGGCAAAAGAGGCCGCCCCCCAAATAGTACTAACATAAACAGAACCGTTTTCAACGAACCCGCTCAATATGCTAACATGATAAACAGCATACGAGAGCAGCAGTGTGAATAGCGCAATGCTACTAAGGTGTAGGTTTCCCGTTCCTCCCCCATGCTTGACCCTGCCCTGGCAGGCTCTGGCTATGAGCGAGGGACAACGAGATTCTAGCTATAGTCAACATCGAAGGGATGTCGCGCATGGCTAGGGCGGAAACGAAAGAGAGGACCTGGTCTTTCGATCAGATCTACGACGAGTATAAAACATCTATTTATAATTATGTGTACCATCTGGTAGGCGATCGCGAGCAGGCAGATGACCTGACTCAGGATACCTTCCTGAAGGCGTTCCGCGCTCTGCCGAAGATGGACAGCAATCTCAAGGTGTCGGCCTGGCTCTATCGTATTGCGACCAACACGGCTTATGACGCCCTGCGTCGTAAGAAGCTGATCGCCTGGCTTCCCTGGCAGGACCTCGAACACGAGCCAGCCGATGTGGAGAGCGCTGATCCACAGGAGGTCTATACGACGACCGAGCTGGTGCGCGCCGCCCTGCGACGTATGCCCCAGCAATATCGGGCCGCCTTGCTGCTCTATACTCAGGAAGGGTTCTCCTACAGTGAGATCGCTCAGGCCCTCAACATCGCCGAGAGCGGTGTGAAGATGTATCTGTCGCGCGCGCGTCAGTCGTTCCGGGAACACTATAAGGCGTTAGAGCGAGGGGCCGGCTCTAAGTAACTCCGCCGCAGGAAGGTGATGATCCGGCACTGTCAGCCAGGCAGGGAAGGGCGCATCACTCCACACGATGTTTTCGCCTTTCTGTCTCCTTGGCCATTGCTGGCATCCCTTGCCCTGCCGCTGCTCTCACTGTTGGCGCTATTCATGGCGGGATGCTCTCTTCGTCCACCTGTTTCCCTGCGTCATCCTGCCCTGCGGCATCACCGGCAGCCCTCGCTCGCCTCTCTTTCCGTCCCTTGCCTCCTTCTTCTCACTGTCCTCCGCTGCAACCTGCGCCAACCAACCTTCTTAGGCGCCACGAGTATAATGTAGTAGTGGTGGGTCCCAGGCACTTCTCAAGAACCAGGGGGCGGATTCGCAGTGCGAACTGAATAGGTTAGGAGGGATGTCATGCTACGAGCTTGGGGTCTCAGTAAATATTTGAAGCATGCCGCGACACGCGCCGCACCGATCTTGCTGACCTCGCCTGCCGCTGCTTCTTCCCCGAGGCTGGAGCGCACCGCTGCCGCGGATACGGCGATGCGAGGTGAGCTGCATTCAGATGTCTATTTTCGCGCGCTTCCCGAGGCGGCCAGGCCCGAAATTATTTCTCAGCTCGATCGCCGCGAACGCCTGGTCTTTCTGCTGCTGAATGGGAAACGAAGCCTGAGCGAGATCGCTCGTCTCGTCCACCGCGATGAGCAAGATGTGGCCTGTACTGTGGCTCGCTTGCTTCGCAGCGGCTATGTGGAACATATCGAGGATGATACCGCCCCAGCCAGAGCTGGCACAGCGGTCACCCCGCTAACACAGGCTCCCTCTCATCCGTTATAATAAAGGAGCCTGAAAGGATGGCGGAGCGTGGCCAGGTAGGTCCACCCGCAAGTGACGGTCAGCAAAAGAAGCAGAGCAGGGCCACTCATGGCCTTGCCGGCCTGGACGTCCTTCTGATTCGTGGGGTGCTATAGCCTCCTTTCAGCGGAGCTGACTGCCCACCTCGCCGCGCTGCCCATGTCGCTGGGGTTGGCCAGACCAGCACCAGCTCTTTTGCCAGCGCGGTACGTGGAGGGGAGGACGAATCGGATCCCGCCCTCCCCTTATCTATTGCTGAGGCTTGTGCTCGCATGCGTGCGATGGTGCATTCTTTGGGCGCTAAACTGATTCTGGCGGCGGGGTTGATCTGCCTCCTTTGCCTGAGCCTGTTCCTGGCTCTGAGCTGGCCTCTGCTCTCTTATTTCTCAGCTCATCAGACGGCTTTCCCCCATGTCTGGCTGGCACTTGCTTCTTTGCTGCTCTTTACCTGCGCCCCTGGCTTCCTGCTCCTCAGCATTGCCGTTCGCCAGCTCGTCAATCGCCCCCTCTCTGAGCTGCTGAGCCGGGTAGAGCAGAGTCTGCGCCTGCCGCTCTCGCTGCCTCCCCGCACACCTTCCGCCACGTCGTCAGGGCCTCCATCGACTTTATCTCCGCGCGACGAGTTAGGAGCGCTCTCTCAGGCTTTTCAGCAGCTCGCCTCGGCCCTGGCGCATCAGGATGCTGAAAGTCGCTTGTTGACACGGCAGCTGAGCGACCTGCTGAGTATGAGCGATGCTCTGATTTCAACGCTCAACCTGGAGCACCTCCTGGCCGAGATCGTTTCTCGCCTCGGGGTCATTATGCAGGTGCGCCAGGTCTCGCTCTTGCTCTATGGGCGGGATCAGCCTGCCCCGTGGGCGGTGGCTTTGTGGAGCAACGACCCTCCGCGCACCGAGCCTTTGACTGGCGAGACGTCGCGCCAGGGTCAGGTACGTGTCTATACAGACCCACGCGCTGATATCACGCTGGCAGCTACCACGAAAATGGCGGCGCTACCACGCCCGATGCCCCCAGCCCCCCGGCGGCGAGTGATCCGTCCACCACGCCTGCAGGCCGCCGTTGCTCGTGTGGAGCCTCCTCATCCTCGCATCCCTCATGAGGCGCTCCGCGAGCTGGACCTGTTGCTTGCTCGTATGGCCATGCAGAAACAGAAAATCGCCTATGGAGAGGACGTGCAGGCTATCTACCAGGAGCGTCAGGAGCGCTGGGCCCGGCTGGCGCTAGAGGCTGGCTATGGGGCGGTGATCGCCACACCCCTCCTGTTGCAAGACGAGACGATCGGGGCGATTATGCTCTACTCCGAGCGCCCCTATCAACTGACTCAGCGCGATACCTTCCTGTTGAGTACGGCGGCCATCCAGGCAGCGATGGCCATCCAGGATGCCCTGCTCTTCGCCGAGGTCAAGGAGAAGAATGTCGCTCTGGAACGCGCGAATCAGTTGAAGTCACAGTTCCTGGCCACGGTCACCCATGAGCTACGCGCTCCCCTGCACAGTATTATCAGCTATGGCTCATTGCTGGTAGATGGCTTTGTCGAGGGAGCGCTGACGCCGGAGCAAGAAGAGCATATCCGCTTTATGATCCGCCGGGCCGAGGATCTGTCGCACCTGGTCGATGACATGCTTGATCTCTCAAAGATCGAGGCTGATCGCCTGGAGGTGCGCCTTGAGCCATTGGCTATTGAGGGCTGCTTGCGCGAGGTGGTGGATCAACTGAGGCCATTGGCTTTCGCTCGCGACCTGACCTTGCAGCTGGAGCTGCCCGAGGAGTTGCCGCGAGTTCTGGCCGATAGCTACCGTCTGCGCCAGGTATTGGTCAATATGGTCTCCAACGCCATTAAGTTCACCGAGCGCGGTGGCATTACCATCCGTTGCAGTCTCCTGGAACGCTATGATATGCTGCGTATTGCTGTGCATGATAGCGGGATCGGTATCTCGCCGGCAGCGCTGGAATACATCTTCGAGGCATTCCGCCAAGCCGATAGTAGCACAGCGCGCAAGTTTGGAGGCACTGGCCTGGGCCTGACAATTGCCCGCAAGCTCGTGGAACTGCAGGGTGGCGAGGTCTTCGTGGAAAGTATGCCGGGGCGCGGCTCGATTTTTTCCTTTGTGCTTCCCCTGGCAGCTAGCCCGAAGCTCCAGAGCCGCTCATGAGTCCGAACGAGCCAGTCAGGTCAATGCTGTCTGCTCTGCCCATGCCAGCCACCTCTCGTTTCTCCAAGACAAGCATCTAGGATGACAGTGACGGTCGATGACGATGGATACCGGTGCATCTTCCACAGGACGTGAGGCCACAATTCTGATTATCGAGAACGATCCTTCTGACCGCCTTCTGCTAGAGAAGGTCCTCTCTTCCCGCGGCTACCGCTGCCTTTCAGTGATGCATGGCCGCGAAGCGCTGGACTTGCTGGACCGGGTGCAGGTCGATTTGATCCTCACGGACCTGCTGATGCCCGTCCTCGATGGGCAACGCACGGCTCAATTGATCCGCTCCCGCCCGGGCATGGAGAGAGTGCCAATCGTGGCTGTCACGGCCTACCCTCCCGATGAGGCCCGCGGCTCGGGTCCCGGTGGCTACGATGAGTACTTATTGAAGCCCTTTAAGCCGCGTCAGTTGTTGGATCTGGTTGAGCGCTTGCTAGGTTCTTGGACCTCATAAGATGATGACTTTTGCGCAAAGGAGCCAGTGAGATTGTGGAGACTGTAGAACTCGATCTTCGACTGACTAATGAGCCTGTCACAGAGATTGCCTGCGAGGCACTCGTGGTCAGTGCGGGTCGTCCCCGTGGGAGCGAGCAGGCCCGCCTGAGTGCCCCTGGCCAACTGGTGGATGCCCGCCTGGAGGGCCTGCTGCAGGAAAGCTGCGCCCGCGGCGAGATCAAAGGCCACAGCGGGGAGATTACGACTTTCTATACGCCGGGCAAGTTAGCCGCCAGGCGTGTGATTGTGCTCGGGCTTGGCGATCTGGAGCGCGATGCAACGCGTACCCTGCGGCGAGCCTGCGCAACCCTGGCTCGCCAGCTCCAGGAGAAAGGCGCGCGGCGTGTGGTTCTGGCCATCGATGTAATCAGCCTTCAGCCCGAACCAGGCTCGCCACAGGCATTGACAACGCTGGCGGCCCTGCAAGCCCAGGTGGAAGGCTTCCTTCTCGGACTCTACCGCTTCAGTCGCTATCGTAGCAATGGAGGCAGCGAGTATGAGCCGGCTATCCGCGAGCTGCTGTTACAGGTTGGGCCAGCGCAGGCAGCTTACGATAGCAGCACGCTTGAGGCCGCCCTGCAGCGGGGTCGCATTTTGGCCGAGGCGACCAACTTCGCGCGCGATCTGGTTAACGAGCCTCCCAATATTCTGACGCCCGGCGAGCTGGTGCGCCGCGCCCGCAGCATGGCCGAAACATGGGGCCTGGCCTGTGAGGTGCTGGAGCGCCCCCAGATGGAAGAGCTGGGCATGGGGGGCTTGCTGGCAGTCTCGCGTGGGAGCAGTGAACCGCCCTACCTGGCTATTCTGCGCTATCGCGGCGCGCCAGAGCAGGCTGGTGGCCTGGCGCTGGTCGGTAAAGGGATCACTTTCGATAGCGGCGGCCTCTCCTTGAAAAGCGCTGACGGTATGGTGACCATGAAGGGAGATATGGCCGGAGCCGCTGCCGTGCTGGGGGCGATTCAGGCCATCGCTCGCCTTAAACCAGCCCTGAATGTGACGGTTCTCGTTCCCACCAGCGAGAATATGCCTGATGGGCACTCTTACCGACCAGGCGATATCTTGCGTATCATGAATGGCAAGACCATTGAAATCGTCAACACGGACGCAGAGGGAAGGCTCATCCTGGCCGACGCCATGTCCTACGCTGCGCGCGAGGGACTGACCCCGATCATCGATGTCGCGACGCTCACCGGTGGCATCGTGGTGGCCCTAGGACATGTCTACACGGGCCTCTTCAGCAATGATACGCGTCTGAGCGAAGAGCTCATTGCCGCGGGCGAGGCTGTGGGAGAGAAGCTGTGGCGTCTACCACTGGACGAAGAGTACGGCGAGCAGATTAAGAGTGAGGTGGCAGATATCAAGCAGACAGGTGGACGTCCCGCCTCCTCGATTACTGCCGCCAAGGTGTTGGAACACTTCGCCGGTTCGGCAGCCTGGGCGCATCTGGACATCGCCGGCACGAGCTTTGTGGACAGCCCCAAGCCTTATCAAGAGAAGGGAGCCACGGGGGTTGCGGTGCGAACGTTGGCCGAATTCGTCATGCGGCGTGCCGCTGCTCAAAGCTAAGCTGAACAGCTATGCCTAGCTGTACAGTCGCGCGAACAGCGTGATATACTCTTGGCATGAAGATCCGTGTACGCTACTTTGCGGGATTACGCGAGATCGTGGGTCAGGATGCCGAGACTCTGACGGTGCCCGAGGGGACCGACGTGGCCGGAGCACGGGCCTTGCTTAGCGCTCGCTATTCCCGCCTGCAGCCAATCCTGGAGCGCTCGCTGTGCGCGGTGAATCGCGAATATGTCCCCGCGGACCGAGTGCTGCAGGAAGACGATGAGCTGGTCTTTATTCCACCGCTCGGGGGTGGGGCAGCCTGAGGCTGCCAGCGAGCAAGCAGCCAACCAACCAACCCCACCCCCGGAGAGGGGAGGAGTTTCTACCTGGCAGGATGGGCCTATGGAGCCGGTGATTCAGATTACGCGCGAGCCGCTGAATCGCGAGGCGCTGCTGGCCGCGGTGGCCGCGCCCGAGGTTGGCGGCATTGTCATTTTTGAGGGAGTGGTGCGCAACCACGCACGCGGCAAACAGATCCGCTATCTGGAGTACGATGCCTATCCCGAGATGGCCGAGCAGCAGATTCGGCGCATTGTGGAGGAGGCCCGCCAACGCTGGGGGGCAGAGCGGGTAGCAGTCGCTCACCGCCTTGGCCGCCTGGAGATTGGAGAGGCAAGCGTGATTATCGTGGTTGCAACGCCACACCGTGCCGAAGCCTTTGAAGCCTGCCGCTACATCATTGACACGCTCAAAACCACCGTTCCAATCTGGAAAAAAGAGGTCAGCCTCGACGGAGAAGCCTGGGTAGAGGGCTGAGCTGAGTTGAGCTGAGTTGAGTTGAGCGGCGCTGCATGTCGACAGGCCAAGAGCGGAGGGAGCTGGCCCAGGCTGGTCTGGACGCGATCCTGCTCTCTACTACGCCTGGATAGCCAGCTCCAAGGCCAGTTTTAGGCCAGTCAGCTAACCAGGAAACATGTTCCTGATCCTTGCGCGTTGCTGAGTGTCTCCACCGACTCCGCCTTCATTCCTTCCCGTCGAGGAGAGCAAGGTCAAGAGCAGCCCGTCAATGAGCGGGCAGGCTGGTCTCTCTGTCAGCTGAGCAGGGGCGCAGAGGTCAGGAGGCCATCCCAGGCTCATTTCTATGGTAGAATATTACATAACAATAGTAGAAGAGAGAGGAAAGCGCCTCTCTTCTTACCAGACTGCTGCATGCAGGCAAAGGACTGGCAGAAAAGCACCCCCGGTCTCTCAACGGATGGGGGATACTCCTTGAAGCCTTCTGCTACTGTCTCCCGACAGTCCTCAAGGAGTTTGATCGGAGGCTGCTGATGAATCTCTTTGAGAAGCAGGCACAGCTTCACCAATTCTTCGCCCAGAATCCCGTCAATGCCGCGTATCTGACAGGCGTACTGAAGGGACGCACGACCTTCGGGGAACTGAGCGATATCGATATTGCCATTCTCCTGATGGACCAGGTGCGCTCGGATCAGTTCCTCGACTATCAGCTTTACTTTTTCAGCGAGCTGGCCAGGCGCCTGGAGACCGAGAATATTGATGTCATGATTCTCAATCAGGCCTCGTTGCTGCTCAAGCTGCAAGTGATCAAGTACGGCCAGGTTCTCTACAGTCGCGATGAGAAGCGGCGCATCATGTTTGAGACCAAGGCGGTCATGGACTATCTGGACTTCAAGCGCTTCGACGAAATTCAGAATCAGGCCCTGAGCCGCCGCTTGCGGCAACAACTGCTGCCGATAGATAAGGACCTGGTACAGCGTCACCTGCAGCAGCTGAGCGAGGCTATCGGCATTTTGCGCGGCCTGGGGGAGACGCAGCGCGAGGAGTTCACCAGCGATTACCGTATCTATGGCCTGGCAGAGCGCTACCTTCAGCTTGCCATTGAAGCCTGCCTGCAGATCTGCAGCATCCTGGTCGCTTCTTTCGGCCTGCGCCGACCCGAGGACTACCACGAACTGCTGAGCATCGTGGCGGCCCAGCAACTGATTCCCAAGACGCTTGCCTACCGCCTGGAGGTTCTGACGAACCTGCGCGATGCCCTTATCCGCGATCCCGGCACGCTGAACCGCGATCTGCTCTATGACCACATCCGACAGCGCCTGGATGACCTGGAGAGCTTCGCCGAGACGATCAAAGGCCGCCTGGAACCATAGCAGCGCGGTGAACCGCGGGCGGAGCAACCTGGAGCCACCCGTTTCCAAGGGGATGGGTCCGTTTTGACACTCCACACGGCTAAAGCCGTGGGATTCTTGGGAGCACTCCCGTACCCGGGAGTTCTGCCTTGCGGCACCAAGCGATCCCCGTGTGTCCCACGGTTGAGCCCGCTTAAGCGGACAACATACGCAATCCTTCGCGGAGAATGTTTCTTGCGGCGTTGACATCCCGATAATGGGCGGCGCGCTGCACCGCGCTGCACCGTGCCGCATCGCGCCGCTTCTCTCCCTGCCTGCCTGTCTGAACGGTGCTGAGCGAGGGAAGGACGAGACCAACCAGGGGCTAGAGGGCCTCACTGGCCTGACGCAGCTCGCTTGCCTGGGCAAGGATCTCGCGTGCCTCGTCGGGCCGCCCCATCTCCTGGTAGATCTGAGCCAGGGTCTCATAGGCCAGCACCAGCGAGGGGTCCAGAGCTATGGCCTGCCGGGCCATCTCAACCGCCTCATTGTAGCGTTTGACCTCGCGATAGGTATCAGCCAGATCGTTGTAGTAGTCAGCATTGAGGGGGTCGGATTCGATGGCATTCTCGTAGTTCTCGATGGCCTCCTGATAGCGTCCGAGGGCATCGTAGGCAGTAGCCAGCTGATAGTACCCCTCTGCGTCATCTTCGAAACGCTGGAGAAGCTCGCTGGCCGCTGCGATGGCTTCTTCATAGCGGCCCAGAGCGTTGTAGGCATCGGCGAGGCCGGCATAGGCTGCTGCCAGCTCTTCCTCCTGCAGACCATCGGCGGCAGCGATCAGCTCTTGATAAGCGCTGGCAGCCTCCTCATAGCGCTCAGCCTCCATAGAGGTCTCTGCCAGGCCGAAGCGGGCGCTCTGAAGCTGAGGATCAAGTTCCAGGGCGCGACGATAGGCCTGCAGCGCAGCCTCCGTCTGCCCTTGCAGTGAGCGCCAGTACGCAAGCCGTTCCCAGGCAGTGGCATCTTCTGGGGCGAGGCTCACAATACGCTCATACGTTTGGGCAGCTTGATCACGCTCACCCATCTGCTCATAGACCTGGGCCAACACATCGTAAGCCGCCCGGTCGTCGGGCGCCAGGGCCAGCATCTGGTTAGCGACCGAGAGGGCCTCATCGTAGCGTCGCATGTCGAGGTAGATGGCGGCCAGCTCACCGTAGCGTGCGGGATCAGCAGGGTTCTCATCGATCTCCGCCTCCTGGGCCATGAGCCGACGTAGCTGGTCATTGATGCGCCCACGCACGTCGCGCAGGTTCGCGGAGGCCACTGGATGATCAGGATTGAGGATGAGCGCCTGCCGATAGGCCTGTACCGCATCCTGATAGAGGTTTTGGAGGCGGTAGGCATCGCCCAGGCTGACATAGAGTTCATCGTTCTCAGGATCGATCTCCAGCGCCTGCTGGAAGGTCTCGATAGCCTCCTCATAGAGGCCCAGCTCGCTATAAAGATGGCCCAGGTTAACGTAGGCCTCGATCAGACCAGGATCAAGATCGATGGCGCGTCGATAGCCGGCAATGGCCAGCTCCCGATCACCCAGATATTGCTGTGCTAAGGCAAGGTTGTAACGCGAGCGGGCACTGTCGGGATTGGCAGCCACCGCTCGCTCAAAAGCGGCCACCGCCTGCTCATAGTCGCCGGCACGCGCCGCCTCATTGCCGCGATCGGTCCACTCCTGCTCCTCACGACGGCGAACATCTGCCGTGCCGTTTTGAGCAGCAGCCCCCGACTCAGCAGCCCCTTCTCTTTGTGGTATGTCTTCCATCAGTAGCTACCCTTCTTAATTGCTCATCAGAGCGTGCTTGACTAATAGTGGTCAACAGCGTAAGGCTCTACGCAAAAGCACGTCCCGGCCTAGTATAACATGCTGCCAGGGCTTCTTCTAGTCTGTTCCTGGAGGCCAGGCGAAGAGAAGAAAGTGCAGGCCAGAGGGTGGTGGCAAATTTATAACAAAAGTAGTTCAACAGATATGTACGAAGACAAGAAATAGGAGCTATCAGCCAAGGCAGACCGGCCTCACTGGGAGCGGAGCTGATATGCTCCTCTGCAGTACCCTCAGCCAGACAAGGCCGGCCTGCTCTGTGTGCAGATCGTCTTTCAGGGCAGCCAGGTAGTCAACACAGGGCAGCTGACAGCAGGTGCGAGCTGTCTCTTTAGCCAGCACCGTACGAGGCAGGCGAGGAAAGCAGGCGCTGGCCCCGCATCTCTCTAGATGCGAGAGTTGCAGTAGAATTCGCTCACCAACCACCTCCACAGTCAGCGACCGCTCATTTAGGACTTGGCGACACGCAATGTTACCATATATTCATAGCGCGATCCTGGATAGAATACTTCACTATAGGCGATAGGTGAGCCGGTTTGATCGAAAGTGGTGCACGTGACGCGCAAACCGGGTTCGTCCGGGGGAATGCGAAGGAGTTCGGCCTCACGCGCCGAGGGCAGGGCGGCTTTCACATTCTGCTCGGCGATATAGGGGGTCAGGCCCTCTGAGGCCATCATACTATAGAGTGAGCCTTCACCCAGTTCCTTGGCCCGCTGATAGATGCCCGTGGCCCGCGGATATGGCAGATAATCGACCTCGTAAGCGATCGGCACCTCATCGGCAGTCCGTACACGCACCAGACGAATCGCCTGCTCTTCATCGAGGAGGCGCAGGCGCTCGCGCACCGTTTCAGAGCCGCGAACCAGCTCGCTAACGAGCAGCAAGCCACCCGGGCGCTTGCCACGGCGGCGGATGTCTTCGCTCAGGCTGCTCAGCTCGCTGAGCGTCTGCTGCACGCGCGGCTCACAGACAAAGGTCCCTTTGCCATGTTGACGATACAACAGGCCCTCATGGACGAGCTCGGTCAGGGCTTGCCGCACCGTTGCGCGACTGACGCGGTAGCGCGCCACCAGCTCCGGCTCGGACGGGATAGCGGTATGTGGGGCTAGATGCCCGGCGCGGATCTGCTGCTTGAGCACCTCTTTGAGCTGGTAATAGAGCGGCAGCGGGTTCGAACGTTCCAACATTGGCATAATATACAGTCCCCCCTATGTCCAGACAACAGGATTCTACCTCTTAGGCAGTCAGGATGATGAGAAGAATATATCATAAAAGCCGAAAAGCGTCGAGAGGGGGACATACATGGAGAAGTGCGAGTCAGACGGGCGGTTTTTGAAACAGCCTTCATCGTCGCACTTCTCCTTCGACACTGCCTCTTACTTTCTCCCTTTACCCGCTTAGCAAGAGGATCAGGCGACGCTGACCTGAGCCAGGATGCGATCGATCTCGCTCTTCAGGCGCAGCGGATGGGGACCCACCAAGCGGGCTACCTCTCGACCATCTTTGAAGACAATCAGCGTTGGGACGGCCTGGATTTGCAGACGCATGGGTGTGATCTGGTTCTCGTCGATATCCATCTTAGCAAAGGCCAGCTTCCCCTCATACTCGTCGCTCAGCTTCTCATAAGTAGGAGCGAGGGCGCGACAGGGGGGACACCAGGTTGCCCAGAAATCGACGATCACCGGCGTCGGAGACTTGAGCACCCGCGCCTCGAAGTCGCTATCGCTGATATGGAACAGATTGGAACGCTCAGCCATTCGCGTGACTCTCTTTCCCTGGAATGGAAATGGGTTTTCTTTCTTGCCTTTTGAGGAAGCAAAGATAGCCTCAAAGGCTTTCAGTTAGAAAAACAATGGCAGCACTGCCCTTATTCCAGAGAGCCAGGCCACCGTTTGATTATACTCAGCGGCGCGAGGCTCCCGCAATAGCCAGCGCCATGACTATGACAACAGTCCTGTTGCCACACTGACCGAGCCGATGGCTGCTGAGCTGAGTCAGAGCCATCTCCTTTCTGCTCCTCTCCTCCCATCCTCTCATTTTCACTGCTCGCCTGGCGAGAAGGTCGAGGCAGGACCATCGCCTCGACCAGGTCAATGGGATTGGATCGGGTCGGGTCGACTTTGCTCTGCCTCATGTCTCGGCCTTTACCAGTCAGTCGGCCTGATTCGCTATGACTGACCCTCATTCATCCAGGCAAGTGCTTGCCAGGGCCGCCTTTCCGCTTTGTCTTTGTCAGCGATTGCTGCGGCTTCCTCCTTGCAGGATCATGAGGAAGCGCAGGATGTAGAGGAAGAGATTCATCACCGTCACAAAGATGGCGACAGTGAGCATGATGGCGTTGGGCAAGGTGTCGGCCAGATACTTGGCGCGCTGTACATAGTAGAGCACATAGCCGCCGAAGATCGCGATGCCGACAATGGAAATCAGCAGACCACCCACGCCCGTGCCGAAGAGGCCGGGCAAGAAGAGGCCAATGATGCCCGCCACCAGCAAGAGAATCAGGCCGAAGAAGAGATACTTCCCCAGGCCAGAGAAGTCACGGCGCGTGGTCCAGGCGTAGGCTGCCAGCCCTAACGAAGACAACGCCGTAATCAAGAAGGCCTCACCGAGAATATTCCCCATACCGGCGCCCGTGAGGGCCATCACCAGGGGCGCCAATGACATCCCCTCTAGGAAAGTGAATAGGTAGAGCAGGAAGAGATTCAGACCGTGGACATTGATCGCCAGCTGCAGGATAAACAGAACGACCAGGCCACCCAAGGCCACCAGCAGGTAGGCTCCCAAGCCGGCAACCTGAGCAAAGAAGGAGATACCGACAAAGGTACCGATACAGGCCACCAGGAAGGAGATGGCCAGCAGCAACATGACTTTGCTAACCAGGCTCCCCGCCCGCTCATTGACGTAAGGAATCGTCTGGTAAGGATAGGAGCCAAGCCAGTTATTGCGCTCTCCTCCCATACCAAACGGCGAATTATAGCGTGGATTATACATGCTTCACCTCACTCAGGGAAACAAGCTGCTTCCGCTGCCACACGGCTCCGCTGCGATGCGCTTGGGCACAGCCTTTCTGCGCGGCGATAGCCAGAGCCGCTGTCGTCTCTTGCTTCCTCCTTCATCAAGATATTACGCAGTCGTGTGCCTGAAGTTGTACACTCCCTCCCTCCTTTGCTCTCTGCCTTCTCCTTCTTCTCCCTTTTCTTCAGGCTCAGCACGGATCTTTTCCAGAAAAGGAAACGCCCGGCAGGGCGGATTTATTTCGCGGACTCACGCCCCTCTGCCGGGTTCTCGGCCTCTACACTGCGCGGCCTGAAGGAGGATTCGGCGATATTGGTAATATCGCAAGGTGGATGGTTACTATCGGCATGCCAATAGAAACTGCTACCCAGGGGCTTGTAGAGAAGGCCCCCACAGCGAGGGCAGCGACGCAGCGTCTCGTTCTCCTGATCCTGACTCGTCGGCATAAATCCCTCACTCCTTCAGATCAGTGCGGAATACGAGCCTGAGAGCAACACCTGACTGTGGGGAGAGGAAGCAGGCATACAGATAAGCCGCCGAACTAGCAGCTGGGGAAAGTCAACTGAACCGAACCGGTTCCATCCATCAATCCTTTCCTTCCTCTCGCCCACCTGCCTCTGTGAAGCCAGGGCGGATCACCCAGGATCAGCGCATGGCCTGGCAGGAGACGGATTGCGCGTCAGGCTCTTCCTCCCCTTCTATCCTCACCCTCCTTGCTGGTTCCGCCTGCCTACCCTTCTGCTTGCCTACCACATCTATGACACTGACACGACTTGCCCCAGGCCGAAGCTTCAGGCAAGGTGATCTCTCACCAAGCTGGGGGATTCCCTCCGCTCTGCCTACACTTTTGATCAGCCAGCTCTCCATTGTTGTTCGCGCCCGGCTCTACCAACCAGCAGAGAAAGCCAGCTGCTGACCTCCATACGCGACCGGCTGGCTGGTCAGCATCTCGGTACAGAGTCAGGCCAGGCTTTGCCCGGCTGTGGATGATGAGCCAGACAGGACAGGTACTTGTCTGTCCGATCGGTGCTCCTTCAGCGAGGGTCAGCCGGGGATACCGGCCCGGGCTGGAGCGGCGGCACAGGGTAAGACAAGATAAGGTGGGCAGGGCAGGGACAGCCAGCGCCCACCTCACCACCTGCGGCGACTCACTGGCTTACATGACACTCCAGACGCCACAGATCTCGCAATAGGCCACACCAACCTCGCCGAAGGCCTTACTGCGTGTCTCCCAGCGATCGTAGACGACAGCCAGGGAACCGCAGTTCCAGCAGCGGGCGCGTCCACCAGCCTTACTTTCGCTTTCCAGGCGGCGCAGTAACTGGCTGCGTGCCTCCTCGGCGCCAGTATAGCTGGGATTATAGGCCAGATGCAAGAGATTGCCCAGCGGCAAGGTAATCTCATGGGATGGGGCCGGAGGTGACGGTTGTTGGAAGGTTGCCACTGGACCAGGGGCACTGGTGGGAATCGCCGCTGTCGGTCGGCGGAAGTACTCACGAGCCGTACGACGGCCACCTTCCGCAGGCACAGCAGGGAGATAGTCGGGACCTTGCCGCTCACTTGGTGGGCGTTCGCCATTGGCCACCGGTGGTGTTCCCGGGCCGGCGGTTGTGGCGAGTGCTTCACTGGGCGGGAACGGCAGCGAGATAGCCTCTCCCGACTGCGTGGGAGCTTGTGCTCCCTGGCGGGGAGGCGCTGCCGATGCCTGCTCACCATCCAGCGGTACAATGGGAGCCTGCTCCGTTGTCAGTGGCTCGGCTGCAACCTCCTCTCCTTGCTCCGCCACATGGTTATGGTTGTCGTTCTCCGGTTGCTCTGGTGGATTCGCGCGTCTGCGCCTCGTTACTGGCATAGGGGCAGCTCCCTCAATAAAAGTTCTTTTCTCCTCGATGATACATGCACCTGCATTATATCACAGCCCTTTCAGTCCCTCAAGCAGATCGATGGTCTGCCCGCCCCTCACGTTGCCAGGCGACCAGCACGCTCCGCTTCCTTCCTTTTGCCTCCTCGGCTCAGCCTCTCTACCTCTTGAAGAATTCGGCATTGATTTTGATAAAATGCCTCCACTCGTCAGGCACCGCCGACTCTTCAAAGATGGCGTTGACCGGGCATGCCGGCTCACAGGCGCCGCAGTCGATGCACTCATCGGGATTGATGTAGAGCTGCTCGCTCTCCTCAAACCCCTCTTCGTTCGGCGTTGGGTGAATGCAATCTACCGGGCAGACATCAACACAAGAAGCATCCTTCACGCCAATGCACGGCTGAGTGATCACGTAGGGCATCCAACATTCCGGCGCATCAACCCCTGCCTACGCCATAGCACGCTCGGCCTGTAAGCAGGAAGGGGGAACAGCGCCGCCTCCTTTTCCTCTGAGATGAGCTTGATCCGAGCTGGGGCCTGCGCGTCTTCCTCGCAGCAAGAAGGTTTGGCAGTCAGCAAGCGATCAGACCCCACCTGTCTTCTCGATCTCGCGGTCAGCGCCCCCCTGAGCTGCTCAGTCCTTTCAGAGAGCGCGGGCGCCTCGTTGCTTTGCTGACTCTCTCTGGCAATGGGACCGCCCGGTGTGGGTTCGGCGCCGCCACAAGTCTAACTTTTCGGTCGTTGCTTTGAGCCTGTCCGTAGATAGGGCCACCGATGTTCCGCTGGCGGCTGCTGTGCTCAATGGACAGGCACGGATTGTAGCCTAGTTCAGTATAGAAGGTTGGCAACTCGATGTCAATTCCAGATCACTGCTTTTCCACGCCTTCGCCTCTCTTCGCAGCATCAGTCTGGCCCTCTCTCTCAGTTGCCTCACAGTGCGCTTTCTGCAGAACGATGCGCGCTGCGGAGGATTGCCCGCGCTGCAAGCAGGGTCGCAGCAGCTACTCTAGCAGAGCACAGCCAGCGTGGAGCCTCGGGTGAAGATAACAATGGCAATGGCCCGTTGAGCCTTGTAGGGACAACTCACATCTTGCCAAAACGGCTGTGATCTTTTAGAGTATTGGCATGGGTCAGCTTCTAGATCAGCTCAATTCAAGGCCCACGGAACGACCTTCGCTGCTCTTGCTCGCCCCAGGGGAGTGGCAGGATTATGCGCTGTTGGATAGCGGGGCAGGAGCCCGCCTGGAACGCCTTGGCCCCTACTGCTTTGTGCGTCCCGAGCCACAGGCACTTTGGCAGCCTGCTTTGCCACGAAAGCTCTGGGAAAAGGCCGACGCAATTTTCGTGAGCGGTTCACCGCTGTCAGAAGATCAGGAGCAGCATGGGCGCTGGCAGTTCCGTCATCCTCTTGAGCCGCGCTGGATGGTGCGCTATAAACATCTGAGCTTCTGGGCCGCTCCTACACCTTTCCGTCACCTTGGAGTCTTTCCTGAGCAGGCAAGCCATTGGAACTGGCTGGCAGAGCTGGTGAGCGCTGGGATTCGTCGGCGCCCGGTACGGGTGCTGAATCTTTTTGGTTATACGGGTCTGGCTTCTCTGGCCGCCGCCAGCGCCGGGGCCAGCGTCACCCATGTCGACGCCTCAAAGAAGATTCTGGAGTGGGCCCGCGCCAATCAGGAGCTTTCTGGCTTGAGTTCCCGCCCCATCCGCTGGATCGTGGATGATGCTTTGAAGTTCGCTCAGCGCGAGGTGCGCCGCGGCTCGCGCTACGATGGGGTGATTATTGATCCGCCGAAGTTTGGCCGAGGCCCACGTGGCGAGGTCTGGAAGCTGCAGGAGTCGCTCCCGACACTGTTGCAGACCTGCCGCTCACTGCTGAGTGAGGAGCCGCTCTTCGTGGTACTGACCACGTATGCGATCCGCGCCTCGGCCCTCAGCTTGTACTATGCTCTGGAGGAGATGATGCGCGGTTATGGTGGCACGATTACGACCGGCGAGATGGTCCTGGTGGAGGAGAGCGCTCAACGCCTGCTGTCAACGGCAATCTTCGCCCGCTGGAGCCGCTGAGCTTGTCAGCAAGGGTTGGCCTGGGTGGCAGAAAGGCAGGAAGCTGCTCCGCATTTTTCTCCTTCCACCTGCTTGACAGAGAGTCTCCTATGGGCTATTTTCCGCCTTTCCGATGTTGTGGATGTTCACCGGCTCTCCGACGTTGAGTTGAAAGGAAGCCCTGGCGATGAAGATGCTGCCTACCGTCCAGCCTGGTCAGGCGCAGACAGCTCACACCGTGGCGGCCAGCCTGGCTCTTGTCTGTCTAAGGTGTCAAGAGATGCTCGCTTCCTCTACTGCCAGCTGTCCCCCTCATCGTTGAACTCGTCCAGCCTCTGCTCTTTTTCTTTTCCCTTTCCGCTGGATAGCGACCATTGTTGCTCACGGTCTGTTTGCTGAGCGCCTGCTTTTCTTCCGACTCACTGCTTCAAAGTTGATGTCAGTCAAGGGATCGATAATTTATAGTTTTTTATATA
>NZ_JADGIA010000181.1 GCF_019683635.1 Thermogemmatispora sp.
TGGCTTCGCTTCTTGTCGCTTCGTGGCGCTCGTGTGCCTTATGTCTTTCGCTGACTTGCGGGAGGACCCACTGCCATGAACCTTGAGCAAGGCCACAGCAGTCTCGTTACCCCCCAGCGTAGCCGTCTCCTCTCTCTGGATTGGTATCGCACTCTGCGCGGCTCCTCCAGACATGCCTTCTGGGCCGCCTTCCTCGGCTACGCCCTCGATGCCTTCGACTACCAGATCTTTTCCTTCGTGCTGACGGCGACGGCGGCTGCCTTTGGACTGACGACCGGCCAGTCGGGCCTGATCGCCACGGTGACACTGGTCGTCTCGGCCTTCGGTGGCATCCTGGCTGGCGTCTTTGCGGACCTCATCGGGCGTGTCCGCACCTTAATGCTGACAATCGCCGTCTATTCGCTCTTCACGTTCCTCTCGGGTCTGGCGCCCAACTATGGCTTCCTGCTGCTCTTTCGCTCGCTGCAGGGCCTGGGCTTCGGCGGCGAGTGGGCTGCCGGTGCCATTCTGATTGCCGAGGTCGCTGATCCGTCCCAGCGCGGGCGCGTACTGGGAATGGTACAAAGCTCGTGGGCTGTGGGCTGGGGCCTGGCCCTCATCGCCTATACCCTGGTCTTCTCCTTCTTCCCGGCCTCGATCGCCTGGCGTATCTCCTTCTGCCTGGGCATTCTGCCAGGACTCATGACACTCTACGTGCGCTCGCGCGTGCCGGAGCCGGAGGTCTTTGTGCAGACACGCGCCGCTGAGCAACAGGCCGCCGGGGGCCAGGTGCGCAGTACGCGCAGCTCTTTGCTGCAGATTTTCCAGCCCGACCTGCTCGGGCGCACGCTGCCGGCAACCTTGCTGGCCATTGGCGCCCAGGGCGGCTATTATGCGATCTTTACCTGGCTGCCGACCTTCCTGAAGACGGTGCGCCATCTCTCGGTAGTGGGCAGCGCTCCCTACCTGGCGGTGGTGATTATTGGCTCCTTCGTGGGCTATGTGACCAGCGGCTATATCAACGACTGGCTGGGCCGCCGTCCGACCTTTGCCATCTATGCTATTTGCAGCGCCGCCTTGATTTTCCTCTATACCCAGATCCCGACCGGGGCGAATGGGCTGCTGCTGGTTCTGGGGGCGCCGCTGGGCTTCTTTGCCTCGGGCATCTTCAGCGGCTTTGGCTCTTTCCTGGCGGAGATCTTCCCGTCGCGGGCCCGCGGGGCCGGCCAGGGCTTCTGCTACAATTTCGGGCGTGGTGTGGGGGCCTTCTTCCCGACGATTATCGGTTTCCTCTCGGGGGCTATCGGCCTGGGCGGCGCTATCGGCTTCGGCGCCTGCGCCTACGCGCTCTGCCTGATCGCCCTCCTGCTGCTGCCGGAGACGCGCGGGAAGCGCCTGGTTGCGGTTGATTAGGGCGCCTCGCTGCGCTGACTCGTTGCCTTGACCTGAAAGGAGGTTCTGACGACTGCCATGCAGATGGAGGAACTCGCTCGCCTGAGCGCGGCGGAGGCGCGCCGGCTGATTCGCGCGGGCCGCTGGCGGCGCCCGACAACTGGGCTGGCCCTGGGTCATGTGCAGGCCAATCTGGTGATTCTGCCCGCTGATTGGGCTGAGGAGTTTGCCGAGCTTTGCCGGCGCAATCCCCAGGCTCTTCCTCTGCTGGAGATGACGGCCCCCGGCGACCCTGAGCCGCGCCGCCTGGCGCCCGGGGCCGATCTGCGGACCGATGTGCCGCGCTATCGCGTCTACCGCGAGGGGCGGCTGGTCGAAGAGCGGGAGGATCTCCTCCCGCTCTGGCGTCCCGATCTGGTAGCCTTCTTGCTGGGTTGCTCCTTCTCGGCGGAGCGGGCCTTGCTGGAGGCCGGGGTGCGCCTGCGCCATCTGGAGGAAGGGCGCAATGTGGCCATGTATCGCACGAATCGCCCCTGTCAGGCCACGGCCCGCTTGCATGGGCCGCTGGTGGTCAGCATGCGCCCAATCAAGGACGACGAGGTGGCGCGGGCCACCGAGGTAACGGCGCGCTATCCGCTAGCGCATGGGGCGCCGGTGCACTGCGGTGATCCGGCAGCTCTGGGTATTGCCGATCTGTCCCGGCCCGACTGGGGCGATCCTATCGCGGTGGCTCCCGACGAGGTGCCAGTCTTTTGGGCCTGTGGCGTCACACCGCAGGCGGTGATCATGGAGAGTCAGCCGCCGCTTGCTATCACTCATGCTCCAGGGTATATGTTTATTACCGATTGGCGCGACCAGGAGATCGACCAGCGCACAAGCGCGGGCGCACTCTGAGCGTCTGCGGTGAGGCCGGGCAGGTGCCATCAGCGCTGCGCTGGCCTGGCCAGCCTGCTTGCTGCTTGTCGTAGGAGAGGAGAGAGGACGGACTGTCGAGGAGTACAGGAATGACTGCGATTCTTGCCGGAGTTGATACGGGAGGCACGTTTACCGATCTGGTGCTCTTTCAGGAGGGGAAACTGCGCGTTCATAAGGTGTTCTCGACGCCGCATGATCCGTCGCAGGCCATTCTGGAGGGCCTCCAGGAGCTGGGAGCGTTGCCGCGCCTGCGCACGCTGGTGCATGGCTCGACGGTGGCCACCAATGCTGTGCTGGAGGGCAAGGGGGCCCGCACCGGCCTGATTACCACGGCGGGCTTCCGCGACGTGCTGGAGATCGGGCGGCAGACGCGGCCCAGTCTCTATAATCTGCGAGTGCAGAAGGTGCCGCCGCTGGTGCCGCGCGCGCGGCGGGTTGAGGTGATCGAGCGGCTCAATGAGCGCGGCGAGGTGCTCATTCCCCTGGATGAGGGGTCGCTGGAGGAGGCCCTGGCCACGCTGGCGCGCGAGGAGGTGGAGGCGGTGGCCGTGGTGCTGCTCTTCAGTTTCGCCAATCCGGCCCATGAGCAGCGTGTGGCCGAGGCGGCCCGCCGGCGGGGCTGGTACGTCTCGGCCTCGGCGGAGGTCCTGCCGGAGTTTCGCGAGTACGAGCGCACCAGTACGCTGGTGCTCAATGCCTATGTGGGGCCGCTGATCGATCGCTATCTGGGCCAGCTGGAGCAGGCGCTGCCGGCGGGCACGGGCCTGCGCATCATGCAGTCAAACGGTGGCTCGATTTCGAGCGCGATGGCGCGGCGCGAGGCGGCGCGTACCCTGCTCTCTGGTCCGGCGGCGGGCGTCGTAGGGGCGCGCTTTGTGGCCCGCGCCTCCGGCATTGAGCGCCTGATCGCGCTCGACATTGGCGGAACCTCGACCGATGTCTCGCTGGTCGATGGGGCGATTACGGAGACGACCGACGGACGCATTGGGGGCCATCCGACGAAGCTACCGATGATCGACATCCACACAGTAGGAGCGGGCGGCGGCAGCCTGGCCTGGTTCGATCTAGGCGGCGCCCTGCGCGTGGGGCCGCGCTCGGCGGGGGCTGTGCCTGGACCGGCGGCCTACGGACGCGGCGGCACGGAGGCGACGGTGACCGATGCCCATGTGGTGCTTGGGCGTCTGTTGCCCGAGGCTTTTCTCGGCGGCAGCCGGCGGCTCGATATGGCCCTGGCCCGTCAGGCCGTGGGGCGGATTGCTGAGCGCCTGGGCACATCGCTGGAGGAGGCGGCCCTTGGCATCGTGCGCATCGCCAACGCCAATATGGAGGCGGCCATTCGTCTGATCTCGGTCGAGCGCGGACTTGATCCGCGTCACTTTACGCTGGTGGCTTTTGGCGGGGCTGGTCCTTTGCATGCCTGCGAGCTGGCGGCAGCCCTCTCGATCCCGCGCGTGCTCATCCCAGCGGCCCCGGGCGTCCTCTCGGCCCTCGGCATGCTGGTGGCCGATGTCCTCAAGGACTATGTGCGCACGCTGATGGTGCCGATCGATCAGGAGCAGGCCCAGGCGACGATCGAGGCGGCGCTCGCAGCTCTGGAGGAGCAGGGGCGGGCCGATCTGCTGGCCGAGGGCTTTGCGCCTGAGCAGATCCAGATCGAGCGCTATCTGGATCTGCGCTATGTCGGGCAGTCCTACGAGCTGACCATTCCGTTTGGCGGCGACTGCGCCCGCGCGGCTCAGCAGTTCCATCTGGCCCATGAGCGTCGCTTTGGTTACAGCGATCCTAATGAGCCGGTGCAGGTGGTCAACGTTCGTCTCAAGGCGCGCGGCCTGGTCGAGCCGCCAGTGCTGGAGCGCCAGCCGCTGCAGCCGGAGGCGGTGGTCCACCCGCTGGAGCGGCGTCAGGTCATTTTTGCCGGTGAGGCCGGGCCAGTGGCCCATGAGGTCGCTATCTACGCCCGCGAGGCCCTGGTGCCGGGCGCCCGGTTTACCGGTCCGGCCATTGTCACCCAATACGACACCACGACCGTTGTGCCGCCAGGCTGGCGGGCGCGCGTCGACGCTGTGGGGAACCTGTTGATCGAGCTGGCCAGCGATGGCCCGACGGACGCGCAGCAGCTGCAGCAACAGCGCCGTCAGCCCGCGCAGGCAGCTCAGGCCCAGCTTGCTGAGGAGGGGTCGCACGTATGGTAGATGCCATCAGTCTGGAGATCTTTCGCAGCGCTCTGACGGCCATTGCTGAGGAGATGGGGGCCGTGCTGATGCGCAGCAGCTACTCGCCCAACATCAAGGAGCGGCGCGACTTCTCCTGCGCCCTCTTTGATGCTCGCGGGCGCCTGGTGGCCCAGGCGGCCCATATCCCGGTCCATCTTGGCTCGATGCCCGATTCGGTGGCCGAGGCCCTGGTGGCCTTCGACCATTTTGCGCCTGGCGATATCATCGCCCTCAACGATCCCTTTCTGGGTGGCACGCATCTGCCCGATATTACCCTGATTGCGCCGATCTTTGTGGAGGTCGAGGAGGAGCAGCGCCTGATCGGTTTTGCGGCCAATCGGGCCCACCATGCGGATGTCGGTGGCATGGCGCCGGGATCGATGCCGCTGGCGACCGAGATTTATCAGGAGGGGCTGATTATTCCGCCGCTCAAGCTCTGGGAGGCGGGCCAGCCCAATCGGGCTTTGCTGGCGCTGCTCTTGCGCAATGTGCGGACGCCGGATGAGCGCCGTGGTGACCTGGCGGCCCAGGTGGCGGCCAATCGCACGGCGGCGCGCCGCCTGCAGGAGCTGGTCGATCGCTGGGGCCTGGCGGCTTTGGAGGAGCATGTCGAGGCCCTGATCGAGTATGCGGCGCGCATGGCGCGGGCCACCATCGCGGCCATTCCCGATGGCACCTATCGCTTTACCGATTATCTGGATGATGACGGCGTCACTGGGGAGTGCATTCCGATTGCGGTGACGGTGACGGTGCGTGGGAGCGAGTTGACGGTGGACTTTACGGGGAGCGCTCCCCAGGTGCGCGGCAATGTCAATACGGTGGCCTCGGTGGCGCGTTCGGCGACCTATTATGTCGTGCGCTGTTTGATGCCGGAGGATGCGCCGATGAATCATGGGACCTTCGCCCCGGTGACGGTGATCGCGCCGCGTGGCTCGGTGGTCAATGCGCGTCCGCCGGCGGCGGTGGCTCAGGGCAATGTTGAGACGTCGCAGCGCCTGGTCGATGCCATCTTTGGGGCTTTGGCGCAGGCCCTGCCGGAGGTGGTGCCGGCGGCCAGCCAGGGAACGATGAACAATATTGCCGCCGGTGGGATTGATCCACGGACGCAGCAGCCCTTTGCCTACTATGAGACAATGGGGGGTGGCATGGGGGCCCGCCCGGGTCTCGATGGGTTGTCGGGGGTACATACCCATATGAGCAATACGCTGAATACGCCGGTGGAGGCCTTCGAGTACGCTTATCCGATGCGTGTGACGCGCTATGCTCTGCGCGATGGGTCGGGGGGCGTGGGGAAGGCCCGCGGGGGCGATGGGTTGGTGCGCGAGATTCGCTTTGAGGCGTCCGCCGAGGTGACGCTGTTGACCGAGCGGCGCCGCCTGCCGCCCTATGGCCTGCAGGGGGGCGAGCCGGGGCGCTGCGGGGAGAACTGGCTGTATCGCCGCGATGGCGAGGTGACCTTGCTGCCGGGCAAGGCGCATTTCCGCGCCGAGCCGGGCGATCGGCTGGTGATCGCCTCGCCCGGCGGTGGTGGCTGGGGCCAGGCGCCCGCGCCTGCCGCTGCCGAACGGACCTAGCGCGGGCCGGCCCGGGCTGGGCGGGACCAGGCCGGTCGTCATCTCCTGCAGGAGTGCCCACGATGAAACCGAATCTGCGTCTGAGACATGAGCGCGAGATGCGCGGCTGGTCGCAGGCCAGGGTCGCCGAGGCCATCGGCTCGTCGGAGAAGAATGTCAGTCGCTGGGAGCGGGGTGTCTCCTCGCCGCAGCCCTACTATCGCGAGAAGCTCTGTCAGCTCTTCGGCAAGAGCGCCCGCGAGCTGGGCTTTGTGGAGGATGCCGAGGGGACGCCTCTGGAGCGCGACGCTCTCCCTGGTCAGGGCCGCCGTCAGGAGCGGGTGCTTGATCCGACCATGCCACCGCTGCCGAACGAGGGGCGCGGCTTGGTCGGGCGCGAGACCCTGCTTGGGGAGCTGGTGTCTCAGCTCTGCGCCGGGCGCTCGCTGGCGCTCTGTGGACTGCCCGGGGTGGGAAAGACGGCCCTGGCTGTGACGCTGGTGCACGATCCGCGCGTGCTGGCGCGCTTCGAGGCCGGCGTGCTCTGGGCGGGATTGGGGCCGCGCCCCAATGTGTTGGAGCATCTGCGCCGCTGGGAGCAGTTGCTGGGGGTGCCGGCGACGGTGGGAGAGCTATCGCTGGAGGCGCGGGCCCGCGCTTTGCGGGCGGCCATCGGGCAGCGCAGCTTTGTGCTGGTCATCGATGATGTCTGGGAGCTGGAGGCGGCCCTGGCCTTCAAGATCGGCGGGCCGCGCTCGGTCTTGATCGCCACGACGCGCTTTCCTCGCCTGGCGCTGGCCATCGCCGGCGAGGGAGCGCGCACGATCCATGAGCTGGAGGGGGCCGATGGCCTGGCCTTGCTGGCGCAGTGGGCACCGGAGGCGGTGGCCCATGATCGGCGCGCCGCTTTGAGTCTGGTCGAGGAGGTCGGCGGGCTGCCGCTCGCTTTGACTTTGTTGGGAAAGTATTTGCAGTCGCAGGCTCATAGCGGTCAGCCGCGCCGTTTGCAGGCCGCTCTGGCGCGGTTGCGCAGCTCGCACCAGCGCCTGCATGTCAGCGAGATGCGCAGCCCATTGGAGCAGCCACCGCATCTGGCCTGGGGGACTCCGCTCTCGCTGCAATCGGCGATCGCGGTCAGTGATCAGCAGCTTGACGAGCAGGCGCGCGAGGTGCTGCGCGCGCTCTCGGTCTTTCCGCCGAAGCCCAATAGCTTTAGTGAGGAGGCAGCCCTGGCCGTGGCGCAGGCGCCGCCGGAGGCGCTCGATGCCCTGGTCGATGCCGGCCTGCTGGAGAGCAGCGGCGCCGGACGCTATTTGCTGCATCAGACGATTGCCGACTATGCCAGCGCCCATCTGCGCGATACGCAGGCCGGCGAGCGTCTGGTGGCCTATGTGACGAGCCTGCTGGAGCGGCATGGGGGCGACGACGCGGCCCTGGAGCTGGAGAATCGCAATATTGTGGCCGGCCTGCAGTATGCCTTTGAGAATGGTCGCCATGCGCGCTTTATTCGCGGGGTGCTGGCCTTTGCCCCTTTTCTGCGCCGACGTGGCTTCTATGATCTGGCCCGTCTCTATTTGCAACGCGCCTATCAGATTGCTATCTGGTCGAGCGATGCGGGGACGCAGGTGCGCCTCTTGCTGGGCCTGGGCGAGGTGACGCTGCGCCAGGGCGACCTCAAGGCGGCGGGCGGCTATCTGCGCGAGGCGCTGGTGCTGGCGCGCGAGGGCGGGCAGCGGCGCGAGTGGCGGCGCGTTCTGCGTCTGTTGCGCTATCTGGCCTGGCGCCAGGGCGAGGCGGAGCGGGCCGCCGATTATGGGCGCGAGCTGACGGCGTTGCGGGAGGAGAGCGGGGAGGCCGGGGCCGCTTGCGATGACTGAGGGCGCGGCAGGGTCTCGCGCATGAGCAGGGCGACGAGGAGGCCAGAGAGGAAGGTGAGCAGGGCAACCAGGCCGATGGCCCAGGGAATCGAGAGCAGATCGGCCAGCAACCCGGCCAGGATACCCCCGACGGCATAGCCGCTGTCGCGCCAGAGGCGGTAGACGCCGACCGCTGAGGCGCGCCAGTCTGGAGGCGTGACGTCGCTGACGGCGGCCAGGAGGGTCGGGTAGACAAGGGCGGTGCCGCTGCCCAGGAGCACGGCCCCCAGGAGCCAGAGCCAGAAGCCGCGCGTGAGCAACATCAGCGCCAGAGCAATGGCCTGAACCCACATCCCCACACTGATCATCCCCTTGCGCCCCAGGTGATCCGAGAAGGCTCCCGTCAGGAGCTGGCCCGCGCCCCAGACGGCGGGATAGGCAGCGACCAGCCAGCCGATGTGAGCGGCGTCGAGGCCGGCGGCGGCGAAGTAGAGCGGGAAGAGGCCCCAGGAGAGGCCATCGTTGAGATTGTTAACCAGGCCCGCCTGGCTGACGGCCAGCAGAGTGCGGTCGCGCCAGGAGACGCGGGCCACGATCTGCCAGAAGCGCGGTGCTGGCTGTGCCTGAGCCTGGCCCGGCTCCGCCTCCTCGGCGACGCGCTGCTGCAGCTCTCTGGCCTCCTGGCGGGCGTGCCCCTGCGATTCGCGGGCGCCGAAGAGCGAGAGCAGCAGGCCGCAGAGGGCCAGTAAGGTTCCCAGCAGGAAGGGCTGCGGGCGCAGGGCGTAGGCGGCGGCCAGGTAGCCGGCGGCCAGGGCGGCCCCGGAGACGGCCAGATAGCCCGCTGCCTCGTTGAGACCCATCGCCAGGCCGCGCCGCCGCGGTCCCACCAGGTCGATTTTCATGATGACGGTGGTTGACCAGCAGAGGCCCTGGTTGATACCCAGCAGGACGTTGGCGAAGACGACCCAGCCCCAGTTTGGGGCCACGATGATGAGTGGCGAGACCAGCAGGCCGACAAGCCAGCCCGCGACGAGGATGCGCTTGCGTCCGTAGCGGTCGCCCAGACGGCCCGCCAGCAGGTTGGCCAGGGCCTTGACGAGGCCGAAGCTGACCAGAAAGGAGAGGATTGCCGTCTTGGAGGCCAGGCCAAAGTCGTGGGCGGCCAGCAGCGGTAGAATGGTGCGCTCAATGCCGACGAGCGAGCCGACGAAGGCGTTGATGATGACGAGCAGCGTGAATTGCTGCCAGTTGGCGCGCAGGCCCAACTGCGGGACGGTGCTCGCCGCTGGCGCTGCTCTCTCGCCCTGTGGGCTGGTGGGCTGATTAAAGAGTGACGGCACAGCGATTTCCTCCCGCTTCTAGCTCTGCGACAGGGACGGCGGGCCAGTGGCCGCTTTCGTTGGCGGCGATGATCTCCTGATAGTGGGCCGGGGGCGCCGGCAGGCTGCTGAGCACCTGGGAGCTGAAAGTGGCGGGCGATGCCAGGAGTGGGACCAGCCAGGAGCGCACAGCGGCCAGGGTGGTCAGAACGGGCTGGCCATCGAAGGGCAGCGGGTGCGCGCTGTGGGCGGCCAGTAAGATGGTGTCGTCGGGCAGCGCGAGGAGCCGCTGCAGGCTGGCGTAGAGCATCTCGGCGCGGCGGCGAGCCTCCTCGGCGTCGGCGTCGAGGTCCGGGCGTCCCAGGCCCTCGGGAAAGAGGGTGTCGCCGCTGAAGATGAGGGCTGGCGTCCCCGGGAGACTGGGCAGCAGATAGCAGGTGCTCTCGGGCGTGTGACCAGGCGTGCGCAGGGCCTGCAGTTGCAGTCGACCAACGCTCAGCTGCTGGCCGTCAGCGACGGGGATGAAGGGGAAGGTGACTCGCTGCTGTGCGGGCAGCAGCAGGCTGGCCCCGCAGCTCTCCGCCAGGGCACGGGCGCGCGAGAGGTGATCGGCGTGGATGTGCGTTTCGAGGACGGCGACAATCTGCCAGCCGCGCTGTCGGGCTTGCTGCACATAGACGGCGGGATCAAGGGCCGGGTCGAGCACGAGGGCGGCGGCGCCGTCGCTGATCAGGTAGGAGAGGCAGCCTTTGCCGGTGCGCCGGATCTGGATGATCTGCCGCTCTTGCTTCGCCTGTTCCGGCTGGTGGACACCGCCGGGCGCGACCGGGGCCGTGTTCCAGGCCAGGCTCCAGGCGCGCATGCCTCCCTCCAGGGAGTAGGCGCTGAAGCCGCGGGCTGCCAGGAGAGCGGCGGCGCGCTGGCTGACCTGGCCGGCCTCGCAGACGGTGACGATGGGCCGGTCCGTCGGTAGCTCTAGCTCTTCCAGTCCTCCTGTCTGGCCGGACTTGAGGGCCTCGTAGGCGTCAAGGTGCTGGCTGCCGGGGATCGACCAGGCGGCGTAAGCGGCGGCGGGTCGCACGTCCAGGATGGTCACGGGCTGGCCGCTCTCCAGCCAGGTGCGCAGGGTCTCGACGCTTACACTTGCCATGAGAAGGCGCTCCTTTCCTGGATCACGGGCAGGCCCCGCTCTTGCCATTCGGGGATGCCGACTTCCAGACGCCAGGCCCGAAAACCGTGGGCGCGCAGGAGGGCGACGGCTTCGTCGGCGAAGACGCAGTAGGGGCCGCGGCAGTAGGCGATGATCTCACTGTCGCGAGGCAGCTCACCAAGATGGGCCTCTAGCTCGCTGACGGGCAGCGAGCGCGCCTGTGGCAGGTGGGCGCTCTGGTATTCGTCGCGGGGGCGCACGTCGAGCAGGAGGGCGCGCCCGGTGTTGAGCAGCTCCAGGGCGGCGTCGATGCTCAGGGCCGGCAGTTGCTGGCGCTCGGGCAGCCAGGTGGTTACGAGGCGCTCTAGCTCGGCCAGGTGAGCCTCTCCGGTGCGCCGCAGGGCCAGCCAGAGGCGTACCACCTCGCCGGACGCCAGCCGATAGCGCATGTGGCGTCCCTGGCGATGCACTTCGACGAGCCGTGCGGCCCGCAGAATCTGCAGGTGCTGCGAGACGGTGGCCACGGGCAGGGTGGTCTCACGGGCCAGCTCTTCGACGCTGCGCTCGCTCTGGGCGAGCAGGTCGAGCAGCTCCAGTCGGTGGGGGCTGGCCAGGGCTTTGCCGATGCGCGCCAGTTGCTCGTAGAGCTGGTCTTTAAAGGCTCGCTTGCTTTCAGA
>NZ_JADGIA010000182.1 GCF_019683635.1 Thermogemmatispora sp.
GAATGCCGCGCTCAACGTGTTGCAGGAAGCCCTCAGAACTACCGGGAGTTCCTCGGGAAGTCACGCCTGTGGACAGGGCAGCTCTGGCCGTCTCACGGGAGGCGGTGAACCTGCCCTGGGTGAAGCAGGAACCAACCACTGTTCAGGCTCTGTCCTCAATGGGTAAGTGTTGGAGAACGGTAATCTTCCGGCTCTCAGGAGAGGCGCATGTGAGCCAGCCTGCAAAAACTTGACGCACTCCCGCTATCTCTGCTACACTTAGACTGTTGCCACAAAACATATTGATATATCAATTACAAGGAAATTGCCCATATTGATGGAACTTCCCCGAATGCGTCTTTGAGCCGATAGCGGGAACGGCGATCAAGAGAAGAGCAGGAGCGCCATGAGCACATTCCCAGAACTACCACCGGCTCCCTCTGGGGAAGCGTTTCCTCTACTGCCGGGCGAAGCCGCCGGCATTGAAGAGCGCCTTCGGCGCAGCGAAGAGCGTTATCGCTCACTGGTAGCGGCCACAGCTCAGATTGTCTGGGTGGCCAATGCCCAGGGACTGGTCGAAGAGGACTCGCCGTCCTGGCGAGCCTATACCGGGCAGAGCTTTGAGGAGATCCTGGGTTTGGGCTGGCTAGAGGCAGTCCACCCTGACGACCGGCCTGGGACGCTACACGTCTGGTCGCAGGCGCTGGCCAGCGGTGGCTTTTACGAGATTGAGTATCGCATCCGGCGCTACGATGGCGTCTATCGCACCTTCTGGGTACGCGGTGTTCCAGTCCGTGAAGCTGACGGTAGCATTCGCGAATGGGTGGGCACCTGCACGGACATCACCGACCGCAAACGACTTGAAGACGAGCTAGTGCAGACAGCCTACGAGGCGACCCTGCGCGCGAATCAGCTAGAGGCGACCTTCGAGGCCATGACCGATGCGGTCTTTATCTTTGACTGCGATGGGCAAATTCTCGGCGTTAATGCCGCGGCCCGCCGCTTCTTGAACCGCGTGGCGCCGCTCTCTGGCAAGGAGATGACCGTCGATGACTATCTGGCCCAGCTGGACCTGCGCGATGCCACGGGGCAGCCGCTGCCGCGTGAGCAGTGGCCATCGCAGCGCCTGCTACGGGGTGAGGTGCTGGCCGATGCCCCGCTGAGCGATCTCCTCTTGCGTCTGCCCAGCGGCTGCGAGCGGCGGATCAGCGTGAGCGGCTCGCCGGTGCGCGATGACAGCGGCTCTGTCATCGGGGCTGTGGCCATTGGACGCGATGTCACCGAGCGCTATCTGCTAGAGCGCCGTACCCACGAGGCTCTGGAGGCCCTGCTTGCTCTGGCCGAGGCCCTGGTGGAGATCCCGCGCGACCTGGCTGACCCGCCTCCCCAGCAGGCAGGCTCCTCATCTGTCAAGGCAGACGGGTCCTGCCTGCAACAGAGGCATGAAATTACGCACCGCCTTGCGCGACTGATCTGCCAGGTCTTGAACTGCCATCAGGTGGCGATCCTGCACCTGGCGCCGGAGAGCGAACTGCTCCAGTTGCTGGCTTATGCCGGTGATGAGGGCGCTGGCGAGCGCTGGCTGCACTGGCTGTCTGGGAGTTGTTCCACTGAGCCGCAGCTCAGTCTCTGTTTCTCTCCCGAGGCTGTGGCTGCTTTAAGGGCTGATCGCTTGCTTGGTCAGAGCGGTGCTGAAGGCAGCGTTGTCCCGATCGAGGTCGGTGAGTGTTACGCGGCAGTGATTGCCCCGATGCTCATTGACCAGCAGCTCATTGGCCTGATTCGCATTCAGCAGGCCGAGCATGAGCAGCACGAATATAGCGCCGAAGAGATGGCGATCATCAGGGCCGTGGCCCGTCTGGCGGCCCTGGTCACTGAGCACGAGCGTCTCTTGCACGAGCGAGCGGAAGCGCGCGCCAATGAGCTGGCTCTGCGTGAGAGCAACCGTCGTATGGATGAGTTTCTCAGTATCGCCAGTCACGAACTCAGGACCCCGCTGACCACCATCAAGGGCAATGTCCAGCTTGCCCGACGCCATCTGCTGCGCCTGCCCCTGACCGCTGAGCAACGTGAAAAACTGGCTATCGTCCAGGAGCTGTTGGAGCGGACAGACCGCCAGACCGGTCTGCTGACCCGTCTGGTGCGCGACTTGCTAGAATCCTCGCGGGCCCAGGTTGATCGCCTGGTGATGCAGCGGCGGCCTGAGAATCTGCTGTCCATCGTCCGTCAGACGGTGAGCGATCTGCAGTCGACGGCGACCCAGCGGCGTATTCGTCTGCTGGTGGCTGGCCAGGAGCTGAGGCAGGAGAACGAGCCGGCGCCCATCATGGTGCTGGCTGATGCTGAGAGCATCGGTCTCGTTGTCACCAATTATCTCACCAACGCCATTAAGTACTCGCCACGCGAGAGTCCGATCGACGTCTCAATTGAGCGTGAAGAATGCCAGGCTCGCGTCTCTGTACGTGATCAGGGGCCGGGCCTTCCTCCCGCCGAGCAACGGCGCATCTGGGAGCGCTTCTATCGCGTTCCTGGCATCCAGGCCCAGGGAAGCGCCAGCCCTGGTCTTGGCCTGGGCCTGCACATCTGTAAAACCATTGTTGAGCGTCACCAGGGGAGCGTTGGGGTCTCCAGTCAGCCCGGAGCCGGATCAACCTTCTGGTTTACTCTACCCCTGCTCACAGATGCTGGCGAGGGGGCAGGTTAACGATAGCGCGTCTTCGCTTGTTGGCCAGCCGCAGGCTCCTATCTGTCTGTCTGCACAGGGGCGACTTCCTCCATTCCGCTATCTAGCCTGTCTGCTTGAATGCTTGACAGAAACGGCTCCGTTTTCTAAGCTAAAAGTGTCAGCCAGATCAACCCATCGCTCGTCGTCTCTCGCAATAGCTCATCAACCAATCTGCCCCTGTCATCCGTCGCTGACTTGTCGGTAGCCGTTGCCTTGCTGATCCAGAAGCGAGGGCGGCCAGAGAGGGTCAGCGGCTTTGGAGGACGAGCATCTCAAGCGAAGGCTGGAACAAGCCGATTGTTCCAGTAGGGACGAAGTAATCCAGCAGGGGGCTGAGTTCTGGTATGATCGACCATGATGATATGCGACAAGATGCCGAATGGGCCGCAGCGCAGCTTGAGCGTGGTCATCTCCTCGCGAAGCTGTCCACTGGCGATCGGCAACAACAGCTGAGTGAAGCTATAGCCTGTTACGAGGCGGCGTTGCAGGTCTACAGGCGGGAAGAGTATCCACGCGAGTGGGCCTCTGCCCAGAAAGGGCTGGGGGATGCTCTGGCCCAACTGGCCGCAGGCGAGCGCGAAGCGAATTTGAGGCGGGCCATAGCCTGCTACGAGGCGGCGTTGCAGGTCTACAGGCGGGAGGAGTATCCGCGCGAGTGGGCGCAGCTTCAGCACAATCTGGGCACCGTCTACAGCCAGCTGCCGGGCGGAGAACGCAGCGAGCAGCTGAGGCGGGCCATTACCTGCTATAAAGCGGCTCTCAGCGTCTTCCGCGGCGAACAGTTCGCTTTCCAGCGCGCGATCACCTTGCAGAACCTGGGTAATGCCTGGGGAGATCTGCCGACTGGAGAGCGCCATCGCAACCTGGAAAGGGCCATAGCCTGCTACAAGGCGGCCCTCCGCCTCTGCGATCGCCAGGAGCATCCTCTGGAGTGGGCACGGCTTCAGAACAATCTGGGCACGGCCTATCTAAGCCTGCCCGCTCGCAATCGTCGCCCGCAGCTGGAACGCGCTATTGCCTGCTATGAGGCCGCCCTGCAGATATATACCCATGTCACCCATCCCTACGAGTGGGCGACGGTGCAGCAGAATCGCGGCAATGCCTATCTTCAGCTGCCTGGTCAGCCACGTCGCGTCAATATCGAACGCGCCATTATGTGCTACCAGGCGGCCCGACGGGTCTTTACCCGCGATGCCTATCCGTGGGAGTGGGCGCGGCTCCAGAACAATCTCGGCATTGCCTATGCCGAGCTAGCCAGCGTAGGAGAGGAACAGGAGCGGCATCCCTATCTGGAGCGGGCGTTGATTTGCCTCCAGGCTGCGCTGGAGATACGCACGCCTGAGACGGCGCCGCTCGACTGGGCGGCGACACAGCTCAACCTGGGCAATGTCTACCGCAGCCTGCCCGGGCGCAAGCGTCAGGAGTATCTGGCGCGAGCTATCGACTGCTACCGGGCTGCCCTGCGTATCTATAACCGGGCCAGCCATCCCGTCGAGTGGGCGCTGACGCAGAGCAATCTCGGCAACGCCTATGCCGACTGTCTGGGGCCGGCGCGCTGCACCTTCTTACACAAGGCCATTGCAGCTTATCGGGCAGCGCTGCAGGTCTACACACGCGACGCTTTCCCATACGAATGGGCTAGAGTGCAGCATAATCTGGGTGTAGCTCTGCAGCAACTGGCAGGCCACCAGTCTGGTCTGCTCCGCCAGGCGGTGTGCTGTTATCGGGCAGCGTTGCAGATCTTGACGCGCGAAGGCCATCCCGAAGAATGGGCCCAGCTCCAGCGCGCTCTGGGGGATGCCTGGAGCAGCCTGCGTGAGGGCAATCGCTACCGTCATCTGCGGCAGGCTATAGCCTGCTATGCGGCGGCCCTGGAGGTCTACCGGCCCGACTGCACTCCCACCCTCTGGGCGGCCACCTTGCAAGCGCTGGGTAGGGTCTATCGCCGCCTGCCAGCCAGAGGCAGGAGCCGTCAGGTGGCGCTGCGCCAGGCCCTGGCCTGTTACGATCAGGCCCAGCAGGTCTACACGCGCGAGGCTTTCCCCTTTGAGTGGGCCCAGCTACAATTTGAACGCGGCAAGGCCTACAGCCAGCTGGGGCGCGATCCTCGCAGCAGGAGTGGCTACCTGGAGCAGGCACGCAACTGCTACCGGGCGGCTCTACGCGTCTTCTATCGCCTGCAGATGGATC
Source organism: Thermogemmatispora sp. (assembly GCF_019683635.1). Classification (GTDB taxonomy): domain Bacteria; phylum Chloroflexota; class Ktedonobacteria; order Ktedonobacterales; family Ktedonobacteraceae; genus Thermogemmatispora. Next base: position 4,895 of record NZ_JADGIA010000182.1, read on the forward strand.
GCCAGGCCGCGGCAGTGGATCTGGCCCTCAGTCGTCTCCGAAAGGCCCAGGCGCTGCAGTTCCGGCCTCATCTGCCGCCTCACCGCTCATGAGCCTGAGAGAGGGAGATGGCTCGGGCAAGAGACTACAAAGCCGCAGCCGCAGCCTCATCCGAGGCTGCGGCTTCTTCTGGGCGTTACGCCTCAAACCCAAGTGCCCGCGGGGGCTGCCTGAGCGTCTCACGTCTCACAAGGTTACTTAGACGGCGCTGCCAACAAAGGAGCGAAGCAGCGAATGGAAGGTCTCCGGCTGCTCCTCGTGCGGATGCTCACCGCAGCGTTCAAGGACGTGCGTTTCAAGCTGGGGATTGACGCGTTTGAAGGCCGCGCTGATGCCGGCGCCGTTGCGTCCCCAGAGCGCCATCACCGGCACAGTCAGGCGTGCAAGCGGTTCACTGACGTCGACGTGCAGTTTGCCAGCCAGGAGATCGGCCAGCGGGAAGCGCGCATCGGGCTGATGAGCGCTGATATAGGCATATTCGATCAACTCATCGCTAATGAGAGAAGGATCGTAGTAGGCGCGCTCTTCGTAGTAATTGCGGATTGCACTTCTGGTCGTCAGTAAATTGTAGGCGAACTGACCAACGAGCGGCAGACGCAAACCGAAGCGCATGGCCGCGCGCAGCGGACTTGGAGAAGGCTCTTCGAGCATCGTCTCTGGAGGCGAAACCAGCACCAGCCGCTCGTAGCTGCCCGGATGACGGTAGGCGTCGGCGATGGCGTAGGCCCCGCTCAGCCCGCGCGCCACAACGAGAGCCGGTGCGCGCACTGCCTCGCGCAGGAAATCGCTGAGCAGATCACTGAAGATCTGCGGCTCATAGGCAATGGCCGGACGGTCGGAGAGGCCAAAGCCAAGCAGGTCCAGGGCATAGACGCGAAAGTCTTGAGCCAGCGCCTCAATATTGCGTCGCCACTCGTAGGACGAGGCGCCAGGCCCAAGGCCGTGCACGAGCACCAGAGGCTTTGCTTCGCGCGCTCCCTGCATGGTGTAGAAGACATCACCATATTTCCAGGGATAGCGGCGCCCCTCTCCGGCAAGGCCGGGACTCAGCTCGCCGGCCAGCGCTTCGGTAATCTTATTGACCACCGCCACCGTCCCCAGCACACCACTGGCAATGAGGCCGGTCGCCACAATTTTCCCTCTGATTTTCATAAGAATGCTCCTTATGTCCCTCTGTCACTCACTAGAAAAAAACTTAGTGTTGTTTTGCTCGCGAATAGGTTGCAGCTATCCACCAGGAACGGACAGCGCGGAGCATCGGCTGCTCTCCTGATGGGGTAGCCGCTTGCTGCCGGCGCCGTCCACGTCGCCGGGCATAGTCGTGGGTCAACCGTAATATATCACGTGGGCTGAAAGAGGGGGAGTGCGGGATCAGCCAAAGAGGATAAAGGCGCTAACCGAGGAAGACCCAGGCAAGCCCTTGCGCACCAGGTCCACCATATGTTAAACTCTACTGTAGGTGGCGAGAGCGGTTCCTCTACCGTTCTCCTCCATCGTTTTCCTTCTCTAACCGTTTCCCCTGTCTCTGCTACTGCCCCTGCAAAAGGGGCCTTTGCGCGTAGGAGGCCTGTTCTGTGACCGGTACCGGGCTTGCTCTCTACGCGCACTATCTTGTGTTGATGTCTGGCTGGTGAGGACCAGTATGGCCTATTGTGTTGGTGAGTATTACGAGCGAGCTGAGGATTACGATCTGGAATATCAAAGCCAGAGCGAACAAGATGTTCCCTTCTGGCATGGATTGATCGAGGAATATCGGCCCCGGCATGTGCTGGAGCTGGCCTGCGGCAGCGGGCGCATTGGCCTGCCCCTGGCGCGCAGTTTCCCCGAACTCATCATTGAGGGCCTGGATAGTTCGCCCCAGATGCTCGCCGCCTACCGGCGCAAGCTCGGAGGCGAGCCGCTGGAGCTTCAGCGCCGCGTCATCCTCCATGAGGGCGACATGCGCAACTATCACTTGCCCGCCTGCGGCGACTTTGACCTGATTTTCCTGCCTTTCAACTCGGCGGGTCATCTCTATGCTATAGAAGAGCAGCTACAAACCTTTCGTTGCACATACGATCATCTGACGCCTGGAGGGCGCTTTGTTGTCGATGTGCTGCTTCCCAACCTCGATTATCTGAGCGCCGCTCTCAATCGTCCCACTCAGCTCTATCTGGAAGACGAAATCGGCGACCCTGCCAGCGAAAGTACCCTGCTCATCTACAGCAGCCGTCGCTACGATCCATGTGAGCAGCTTGAGCACATGGTCTGGATTCACGAACGCTTCTCCGAGCAAGGGGAGAATGAGCGCTATCTCACCCAGCTCGATCTACACATGTACTTTCCGCGTGAGTTGCAGCTACTCTTTCTCGCCAGCGGTTTCGCCGTAGAGGCCATCTATGGTGATTACGAGCGGCGGCCCTTTGGTAAAGGTACCAGGCAGATTATTGTTGGGCGCAAGAGAACGTAATATGAGGAGGGTACAATAATAGAGTAGGTAGATAGATCGATCCAGTTAGCCAAAGGCAATCACTCGGGCTGACGGCTCTTAGTTCTTGGTCCCTGGTCCACGTCTCTGTTGCAATTGCCGAACTCCACCCTGCCTGTCTCCATGCGAGCGGGGGAGCGGGAAGGGAGGGACTGCTATCTCATGAAAGCCCAATCGAAGAAACTCATGATTAGTGGCCAGCGTACTTGCCACTGTGATCCCTCCCATCTCAACTGCCTGACGCCCAAAGAATGGATCAAATGCCAGTTGGGCGTCTGGCAGTTCTCCTACGAGAAACGCGACATTCGCGACAAGCAGAGGCATCCGGCGGCCTTCCCCATTGCCCTGGCGCGGCGCTGCATTGAACTCTTCACCCATCGTGGCGAGCTGGTGCTTGATCCTTTCATGGGGAGCGGCACCACCCTGATCGCTGCCCGTGACGTCGGGCGCAACGCCGTCGGCTTCGACATCCATCCTGACTACGTAGCCCTGGCGGAGGAACGGCTCAGTAGTGAGCCGCTGCCCAGCGATCCCCTGGCAGCCCAGACTCGTCAGCTTGCCCTCCAGGATGACGCGCGCAACATTCCTTTGTATCTGGACCCTGAGAGCGTGGCCTGTATCGTAACCTCGCCCCCTTACGCTAACCTGCTCAACCGTGCGCGCCTCAACAAGAGCCGACGCGGTCAGGCGCGTAAAAACGATCAGTACCACCGTGTTGAGCAGTACAGCCAGCTTCCCGAAGACCTGGGCACGCTAGAGCTGGGAGCCTACGCCGAGGCTATGCGTGAAATCTTCGCTGGGCTACTACCCCTGCTCAAGAAGCGTGCTCATTGCGTAGTCAACGTCACCGACATGTGGTGGGAGAACCAGCGCATCACCATCCACCTGGCCGTGATCGAGGCCCTGCGCCTGGCCGGCTACGAGTTGCGCAACATCATCATCTGGGACCGTACGAATATTGTCAATCGTGTGGGGATCTTCGGCTGGCCCAGCAATTATATTACAATGGGCACCACCTTCGAGTATCTGCTCGACTTCTGGAAGCCCGAGTGAGAAGCGGTCAGCAAGTAGAAACGCCCATGTCTTCCCTGCCGCTGAAAGGTGCAGGAAGGACACAGGCGGTGCTAAGAGCGAGCGAACAACTTGCCTGGGACGAGCGACCCGGCTGCCTGGCTCATCAGGCTACCTGCCAGACGTGGATCTGGCCATCGTCGCCAGCGGAGGCCAGGCGCGTGCTGTCGGGCGACCAGGCCACGACGTTGACGTCCTCGGGATGCTCGCTATAGGTCAGGAGGTGGTCGCCGCTGGTGGCGTCCCAGACCTGGACGGTCTTGTCTTCGCCGGCGGAGGCCAGGCGTGCCCCATCGGGTGACCAGGCCAGGGCGGTCACCTCATCGCTATGATTGGTATAAGTCAGAATGTGATGCCCATTGGTAGCGTCCCAGACCTGGACGGTCTTATCTTCGCCGGCGGAGGCCAGGCGCGTGCTGTCGGGTGACCAGACCAGGGTAGTCACGCTGTCGGAATGGCCCTGATAGACGAAAATGACCTCCCAGGAGCTGGTATCGTAGATGCGGACTGTCTTATCCAGGCTGGCGGAAGCGATGCGGCTGCCATCGGGCGACCAGGCCACGGCGCTCACCAGGCTCGTATGACCGCGCAAGGTCGCCACGCGCTTGCCCGTCATAGCCTCCCAAACGAGAGCCTGCTTGCTCAAACTGGCGGAGACGATCAGGCGCCCATCGGGGGACCAGCTCAGAGAGATCACGGAATCCTGGTGGCCGCGGAAGGTCGTCACGCGGCGTCCACTGGCGGCCTCCCAGACATGGGCCGTGTGATCGTTGCTGCCTGAAGCAATGTAGATGCCATCGGGCGACCAGGCGGCGGTGCGCACCGGCTCTTGATGGCCGCGGTAAGCGAAGATCTCCCGTCCCGTGGTGGCGTCCCAGACCTGAAGAGTGTGATCGTAGCCGCCAGAGACCACCCGGCGCCCGTCGGGGGACCAGGCCAGAGCAAAGACGCGCTCGCTGTGACCGTTATACGTATAAAGACGCAGACGCCTGTCGGGCGTTGGTGTTGAAGGAGACACCTCCAGACGTGGAGTAATAGAGGAAGCGCCAGGCGCTGGGGTCGGTATCGAGATGATCTCGGGCGTGCTTCCGGCCCCAGCGGGCGTCTCTGGCGAGGCCGTCGTCAACGAGGGCAGGGTCTGCGACTGATTAATGAGCTGGCTGCTCGTCTGCATGGCGGCGATGCGTTGCAGCTCCTGTTTAATGGCCGCCATTGAGGCCGGGCGCTGCTGCTCATCGAGGCTCACCATCAGCATAATCAGCTTCTCCAGCTCGTACTCCAACGGCTGTGTATACGAATGCATGGCCGTAAAACGGAAAGGGGACTGCGTAGGACTCTGGCCGGTCAGTAGATGGTGCAGGGTTGCGCCCAGGCTGTAGACATCGGAGCGCGGCGTCGTCTGCGCTTTGCCGTACTGTTCGGGGGCGGCGTAGCCCCACGAGGCGAAGGCGCGAGTATCGCGCACCTGGCCTGGCTTAAAATGGCGAGCGATGCCGAAATCAATCAGGTAGAGATGGCCCTCGGCGGTGCGCATCACGTTGCTCGGCTTCAGATCGCGGAAAATAACGGGAGGCTGGCGGCTGTGGAGGTAGCTAAGCACCGAGCTGAGCTGAATGCCGATATCCAGCACCTCGGCAATGGGCAGTCCGGGCGGGCCGTTTGGATGTTCCCGCTGCCAGCGCAGCAGATACTGTTCCAGCGACTCGCCTTCGATGAAATCCATCACCAGATACCACTGCCCGTCTTCCGAGAAGTGGTCGTAGATGCGCGGCAGATTGGGATGCATCAGGTTCGCCAGCAGCAGGGCCTCCTGTTTGAAAGCCGCCGTGGCTTCCGTGATCTCTTCCGGGCCTAGACCGCTCTGGCTCATCTCTTTGATGGCCACAGTGCGGTCACCAAACTGAGTATCCTGGGCGCGATAGACGGCTCCCATGCCGCCCTTGCCGAGCAGGGCCACGATGCGGTAGCGCTGCCGCAGCAGATGGTTGATCGGAAGCTTGCCGGTGCTGGTGCTCAGATCAGAAGCGGTTTCTCTCTCGATCCCGGGTGTTGCAGAGAGAGGGCGCTCTGGCAAAGGCTGCCCACAGTGGAAGCAGAAGCGGGCCTGTGGGCGATTTGCCTGGCCGCAGCGGTCGCAGTAGATGGGAGTAGCATCGTCGTTGTACATCCGTTACGTTACTCCGTTGAGAGAGGAGCCGGGCCGGCCAGGACGCAGACAGAGACTGGGGCCACGGTCTCCGGTCGTCGTTGCCTTGCTTTGCATGGCGTTGCGTGCTTCAGTGCTCTACACGTTGGCTGAGGCGCGCAGGTTGCCGGTGTAGGAGAGTCGGCTCGCGCTCTCAGCTATAGTAACATTCTCTAAAGAAAGCTGTCAAACACCATGCAGAGTATTCATCATCCGCTTTTTGCCGCCGTTTACGAGCGACTGAGCCGCGCAGGGGGTGAGTGGGAGAAGGCCCTGAGAAGGGAAATCGTAGGGACGGCGCGGGGCCGTGTACTGGAGGTG
>NZ_JADGIA010000021.1 GCF_019683635.1 Thermogemmatispora sp.
CGACTGAGCCGCGCAGGGGGTGAGTGGGAGAAGGCCCTGAGAAGGGAAATCGTAGGGACGGCGTGGGGCCGTGTACTGGAGGTGGGGGCTGGTACGGGGCTAAATTTCGCCTATTACGACCCTCGACGGGTGGAGAGGGTCGATGCTGTCGAACCGGACCCGGCTATGCTGCGCTATGCCCAGCGGCGCCAGCAAGAGGCCCCGGTGCCGGTTCTGCTCCAGCAGGCACGTGTAGAGCAGCTGCCCTTTGTCGACGAAACGTTCGATAGCGCGGTCGCCACGCTGGTCTTTTGTTCAGTTGAGGAGCCGGCGCGGGGCTTCGCCGAGATTCGGCGCGTGCTCAAGCCGGGGGGTCTCCTGCTCCTGGTGGAGCATGTACGCGCAGCCAGCCCCGTGACGGCACGGCTGCAAGATCTGCTGACGCCCCTGATGAGACGCTGTGCGGGTAACTGTCACTGGAATCGCCCCACACTCACAACGCTCGCCGAGGCCGGGCTGCGCGTCACCTCCAGACGGGATGAGGGAGGCGGCTTAATGCCGCTGGTTGTTGTACAGGCGATCAAGGGGTGAACCAGACTTGCACGGTCTGGTCGTCGCCCGCGGAGGCGATGCAGCTTCCGTCAGGAGACCAGGCCAGGGCATTGACTTGATCGCTGTGACCCGTGTAGGTAAAGGTAATCTCGCGTGCGGCCAGCTCCCAGAGGTGCACCTGGCCGTCGTCCCCGCCGGAGGCCAGGTAACGCCCGTCCGGGGACCAGGCCAGGGTGTTGACCCAACCGGGATGGGCCGCATAGCTAGCGACGGCCTCCCCCGTGGAGGCATTCCATAAATAGACCTGGCCGCCGAAGCCGCCGCAGGCCACATACTGGCCGTCGGGCGACCAGGCTAAGGCTCCCAAAGGCGTATTGTGCTGCAGAGGAGCAAAGAGCTGCTGGCCGTTGCTCGCCTCCCAGACCTGGAGAGTGCCGTCCCAGGAGACGGAGGCGATGCACCGTCCCTCTGGCGACCAGGCCAGGGCCAGCACCTTATGGCTGTGACCGCCATAGGTAAAGATAATATCGCCGTCCTTCAAGCTCCAAATTTCGACCAGGCCATCTTCGCTGCCGGAGGCCAGCTTCGCCCCCACCGGCGACCAGGCCAAAGCCAGAATGTAGCGCGCGTGGTCACGGCGCGAGAGCAGCCGCTCACCATCGGCGGCATTCCATATCTGCATGGTCCGATCGTTACCACCTGTTGCCACATAGGCCCCATTGGGCGACCAGGCCAGAGTCAGGACCTGGCCCCGGTGACCGGTATAGGTAAAACGCTCGCTGCCTGTGGCGGCCTCCCAGACCTGCACAGTGCCGTCCATACTGGCAGAAGCGATACATGTCCCATCGGGCGACCAGTCCAGAGTACGCACCCAGTTGCGATGGTCGCGGTAAACATAAAGTGTCGTTCCAGGTGTGGGCACGGCCAGGACCCCCGTCGCTGCTTTTGCTGCTGTCGCTGTCACTACACTATTGCCGCTGTGACCGCCAGCTGCGGCGGCTGCGTGCGCTCGGGCGAAGAGCCAGATTCGTGAAGGTGGGCGGGAAGGCTGAGCGACGGCGTAGCGGCTGGAGCGGTTGATCATCCTCGATCCTCTTCTTCCTTCCTTATCCTCTCGCTGGGTATTTCGTGGATCGATTGTAGGAGAGCAACGTACCGGTGTCAAGGTACCTCGCTGGAATGGTACTTTTGCATGATCAGATGCTCTTCGCTCCCTTGCTCCTCGCCGTTTTCCACTGCTCAGCTTGTTGCCAGCCTCCAGCGACCACTGTCCCGTCGCGGCCCCACCAGCGCCAGCCTGGCGCTTTCTCCCTCGGGGCTTCCGCTGCTATAATGTAGGGAAAGAAAAGAAAAGGTAGGGATACCTCAAGTCGAGGAGAGGCTCCCCCGGCTGAGATGGGGAGGAAGTGGGGCAGACCCCGACCATTGCCTAATCAGATCAGGAGAGATCAGCAGCAGGAGAGGACTATGAGCGACCGGCTCGTCTCGCCGCGCGTGAGTCAGGAAGAGGAGATTATCGAAAGCAGCCTGCGCCCTCGCCGCTTATCCGAATATATCGGTCAGGAGCGAATTAAGGAGAATCTGGCTATTTTGTTGGAGGCGGCCCGGCGCAGGAATGAACCTGTGGATCATGTCCTGTTATATGGGCCGCCTGGCCTGGGCAAGACCACGCTCTGCAACATTATTGCCGCCGAGATGGGGGTCAATCTGAAAACGACCTCGGGTCCGGCCATCGAGCATGCCGGCGATCTCGCCTCTATCCTGACCTCGCTGCAGGAGGGCGAGGTGCTCTTTATTGATGAGATACATCGACTCTCGCGGGCCGTAGAGGAGCGCCTCTATTCGGCGATGGAAGACTTCGCCATCGATGTCGTCATTGGGAAGGGGCCGGGCGCACGCTCGCTGCGGATCTCTTTGCCTCCCTTCACAGTAGTCGGCGCGACGACGCGCGTTGGAGCCCTCTCCGCCCCGCTGCGCGATCGTTTCGGAGCCATCTATCGTCTGGAATATTACAGTGTCGAGGCTCTCAAGCAGATTCTGCGCCGCTCGGCGCGCATCCTGCGCGTGCCCGCCGATGAGGATGGCATCGAAGAAATTGCCGCCCGGGCCCGGGGTACTCCACGCATCGTAAACCGCTTGTTGCGGCGTGTGCGCGATTATGCTCAGGTCAAGGCCGACGGCGTCATCACGCGCGACATTGCCCGCGCCGCTCTCGACGCCCTGGAGATCGACCAGATTGGCCTGGACTTGACCGACCGCCATCTCTTGCTCACCATTATTCACAAGTTCGATGGAGGACCTGTCGGCCTCGATACGCTGGCGGCCAGCACGAGCGAGGACCCGGAGACTATCGAGGATGTCTATGAGCCGTACCTGCTCCAGCTCGGCTTTATTGCTCGTACCCCGCGCGGGCGGGTCGCCACGCGCCTGGCCTATGAGCACCTCGGCATTAATCCCCCGGCACCTGGCCCGGGTGGACGCTCTCCTGCTGCTCAGGGTCCTGCTGCCGGCGGTGGCCCCGAGCTGTGGACCGCTGGCGAGGCTCACGAGCGTTCTGCGGCTTCCTCCGATTCCGAGGCCGAGTACTGAGAAAAGGACGCGAGTGAAGACCCTGGTAGCCCAGGCTACCGCGGCTGTTCTGTTCACCGTGACCGAACGGAACGAACTGGCAGCCTTACTTACCAGGGATGAAGCTGACCGTTGACCACCTGGAACTTATAGGCTCGTTCCAGCACCTCTGGAGGAAAATGGGTCGTGTCGGTGGTGGTCAGCAGCACCTGCTCATGGTCGAGGATGGCCTGCAGGAGTTGCTCCCGCCGCCGCTGATCCAGCTCGCTGAAAACATCGTCTAGCAATAGCACCGGCTCGTCGCCGGTCGCGGCCCGCATATAGGCCAGCTCGGCGAACTTTGTCGCCAGGGCCACCGTCCGTTGCTGCCCGCGCGAGCCGTAGGTGATCACACTCATACCATTGACCAAAAACTCCAGATCGTCGCGGTGCGGCCCCAGTAAGCAGACCCCCTGTTGAATCTCCTTTTGGCGCACGGTGTGGAGCTGCCTCAGATAATGCTCCTGAGCCTCCGTGAGCGAGCGCTGCGGATGAGGGTGAAAGGAAGGACGATAGACAATCTGCAGCTGCTCGCGTCCCCCACTCAGTTGCTCCTGAAACGGTGCCGCCAACTCGTTGAGAGCTGACAGCATGCGCTCACGCTCGAACATAATCATCGTCGCCAGCAGCGTCAGGCGCTCATCGAGGTAGTCCAGCAGGCGAGGATCTTCGTGGTAGTCGCGAATACGCTTGAGCAGGGCGGCACGCTGCATAATGATCTTCCGATACTGCTGCAGCGCCTGGCAATAGCGGGGCCGCACCTGGCATAGACTGCGATCGATAAAGCGTCGGCGCTCGTCGGGCGAGCCATCGACCAGATGGAGATCGGCGGGCGCAAAGAGCACATTGGTCATGCTGCCGATAAGATCGAGCGTCCGACGTGGCACCTCGTTGATTTTGATGCGCTTGCGCTGCGTGCCGCCGGGCCAGTGAGGCGGGCGAACTGCCTGCTCGCCACTGCCCAGCAGTGGTGGCGTCGGGTCGAAAATGACGATTTCCACATGCAACTCGCCGTCGCGCCGCCGGATGCGCGCATCGAGGCGGGCCAGATGGTCGGGCGCATACCAGTTGACCACCTCGCGGTCTGCTGAGGCATGAAAGGAGGTACTTGTCGCGATCATCGAGACGGCTTCGAGCAGGTTTGTCTTGCCCTGAGCGTTTTCTCCGCAGAAGAGAAAAAGGCCCGGCCCCAGCGGCAGATCCAGCTGTCTATAGTTGCGAAAGTCGGTCAGCGCGAGATGTACGAGGTGCATCGACGCTCCATCTACCTACCTGTCTCCAATAAATAAAAAGAGTTGCTGCCTTGCCATGCGGCAGGCAGACAGACAATCCGGCTGGCCTGGCTGGCCCCGCTCCCGGGTGCCGACGCCACCTGGCCTCTGAGGAGCATACTCGAAGGGCTGGCGGGAGGGCGGGCGCCCTCACCCGTCCTGGTCCCGGGCAAGGCACAAGCGGGGCGAGCAGGCCCGCCGCTCAGCTGCGATTCGTATGCATCGGCATAATAACATACGTATACTCGGTGGCATCTACCGGACGCAGCACTCCGGGGCGCATTGGCGAAGTGACCTCCAGAGCCACCTCTGGCGCATCCAGGACATTGAGCACATCGACCAGATAATCCACATTGAAAATAATCTGGATCTCCTCGCCGTCGACGGCGGCATTGAGCGTACTGGTCGTATCGCCCAAATCCTCAGCGGTCGCCTCAATCGTCACTGTGCCGGACTCCGAGCCATTGGCGCCTTGCGGCGAGATCTTCAGGCGCGTAATATTCGAACTATTGCGTGCGAAAAGAGCGGCGGCCTTCACACGCTCAGTCAGCGCCTTCGTGTCCAGCACCGCGCGTGTCTTGTACTCCAGCGGGATAATGGCGCGATAGTTCGGGAAGGTCCCGTCGAGCAGGCGAGAGACCAGGTCGATCTGCTCTGTATGGAAGAGCACCTGGCGATGGTTGGGGGTAACGATCATCTCGACCGGGCCCTCGTTGGGCAGGATGCGCGCCAGCTCAGTCAGCGTGCGGGCTGGAATCAAGATATCCTCGCGCGGCTCGGTTGCTCCTGGTAGGGGGGCCGTCCGCGTCGCCAGGCGGAAAGCATCGGCGGCTACAAAGGTTACCCGCTCTTCGCGGACCTGCACCAGCACGCCTGTAAAGACGGGACGCGACTCATCTTTCGCCGCGGCAAAGGCCACCTGACTGATCATCTCCTTGAGCAGGGGAGCCTCCAACAGAATCGGCGGCTCGCCCCCCTCGGCGGTCGGAATCAGCGGAAACTCGGAGGGGTCCGTGCCCTTGACGTTGGTATTGATGCCCAGGCCCAGGCACTGCAGATTGACCACGTGGGTATCCGGCTGGGCCGTCAGCTGGACCGATCCCTGGGGCAGGCTATTGACCAGCTCCGTGAAGAGGCGGGCCGGGACGGTCGTTGTTCCCTCCTCCTCGATCTGGGCCTCAACCCAGCAATTGATGCCGATCTCCAGGTTGGTCGCCGCCAGCTTCAGCCGCCCCTGCTCTGCGCTTAGCAGCACATTGGCCAGGATCGGTAGCGTGCTGCGGCTTGAGACGGCGTGGCTTACCACCGAGAGACCACGGCTCAAATCCTGCTGCTTACAAGTGAATTTCACGTTCTTCCTCCAGATACACCATTATGTCCTCGATTAGTATATCCTATGGGGTCGAGGGCTACAACAGTCAAGACCCATTTGTCGTTACGCTTGCGACCCGGCGTCTTCCGCCCGGGGACGGGCCTGCCCTCAAGCTCTTAACCGCCCTTACGAGTGGCAAGCAGAGAGAAGCCTGCCTCTCCCTCACCATTCACTTTCCATTGCAAGAGGTTCTGTTTTGATCATTCTCAGCGGCCAGCGAGGGAACGGATAGGTGGCAGCCCGGTGGCGCTCCTGGCTTTCATAGCTGCCGACTTGCTATCGGTGCCTCCTGATCAAGGCTTGGGGCAGCGCTGGCTGCCCTGTCGTATGGAGGACGGATCAGACCTTATCATTATCCTCGCCGAGCAGGGGGGGCGCCTTATAGAGCCGGGCCGGAGTTTCAGACAGGCGCAGTGGTGAGCCTACCAGCTTGATCGTACCTGCCGTCGGATGCTCGCACTCCCAGACGAAGCCGCGGGCCTGGATATGCGGATCGCTGAAGACTTCGCTTACCTTATTGATCGCTCCGCAGGGGATGCCGGCCTCGCGCAGCTCCTGCAGCCAGCTCTCGCTATCCTTGGTGAGCAGCAGCTCCTGCAATATCGGAATCAGCGCCTCGCGATTGCGTACACGCTGGGGATTCGTGGCGAAGCGCGGATCATCGGCCAGCTCCTCGCGACCGAGCAGGCGGCACAGCGAGCGGAAGAGACGATCGTTGCCGCAGGTGATCACAATATAGCTATCGCGGGTACGGAAGGCCTGATAGGGCACGATATTGGGGTGTCCATTGCCGTAGCGCGGGGCCTCCTCGCCTGAGATCAGGTGATTAGAGGCCACATTACCCAGCAGCGTAATCGTGGCTTCCAGCAGTGAGATATCGATATACTGCCCGCGGCCTGTGCGATCGCGCACGCGCAAAGCCGTTAGAATAGCGATACAGGCGAAGGTTCCGGCAGTCAGGTCACCGACCGGCGTGCCCACGCGCATCGGCTCTCCATCGACCTCACCGGTCACTGCCATAATGCCTGACTCAGCCTGAGCGACGAAGTCGTAGCCGGCGCGCTGGGCATAAGGGCCGGTCTGGCCATAGCCGCTGATCGAGCAATAGATCAGGCCGGGATTGATTGCGCGCAGATCCTCATAGCCCAGACCGTAGCGGGCGAGCGTCCCGGGGCGGAAATTCTCCACGAGAACGGTCGCCTTCTTAATCAGCTCTAAGAGGCGTTGACGGTCGTCTTCGCGCGTGAAGTCCAGGGTAATGCTCAGCTTGTTGCGGTTGAGTCCCAAATAGTAGGCGCTTTCGCCGGCGATGTAGGGCGGACCGAACTGGCGTGTATCGTCGCCTTTGCCTGGCTGTTCAACTTTGATCACTGTGGCCCCGAGATCGCCGAGAATCATCGTGCAATAGGGGCCGGCCAAAACGCGCGAGAGATCGATGACGAGGACATCGGAGAGAGCTGCTTCCATAATCCTTCTTCCCTTTCGCTTCAAGCCTGTCTAAGCTGTCCCGTTGCCTGTTGCCTGTATAGCTAGCGGCGGCATAGGAGGGCGCTGGCATAGCGGGAGCAGGCTCCTGCCTGGCCTGGCTGGCAACTAGCCAGCCGGGTAGAGAGCAAGCGAGGGCGCGCCGCTGCCGGAGCGAAGGTCTGCGCCAGCTCGCGCCGTCGCCATACAGACAGTTAAGCGGAAGGAGCAAGGGCCTGTCAAGTCATAGTGCTAGGGGGCAGGATGGGATGGCGGTGAGATGGAAGGCAAGGCGCCACCCGGGGAGCCTTGAACATCAGGGTCGGGATTGCTCTGCGGCTCGCGTGAGTGTGCGAGACCACCGGCCAGGTAATCCTGCAGCACCTGACGCAGCTCGTGAACGATCTGCTGGAGAGGGCCGCTCAGGTAGAGTCCACCGGGCACATGGTGGGCTAGCTCGCTGTGGTAGAGAAAAGCCTGACCCCCGAAAGCCAGCAGCGGACGCGGCTCAGGCAGCTCCTGCAGACGGCGCGCCAGGTCGATCAGAGTCGCCACGTAGGCCGGCATTGTGACCGAGATGCAGAGCATGACCGGCTGCATCTCGCGCACCACTTCCAGCAGGCTACTGGTCTCGATGCTCTGGCCGAGATAAATCGTGCGCATACCGGCGCGTCGCAGGAGCAAGGCGAGCATCAGCGGGGCCAGCTCATGAGGTTCGCCCGGCGCGCAGCCGCAGATGATCAGTGGCCCATAATTCTCGTTCACCGAAATATAGAGGAGGTTTGTGAGGAAGCCGCGGAAGAAATTACTGGCAAAATGCTCGATGGCCACGCTGAGATGACCTGTCTCCCAGAGGTGACCGACGCGCCAGAGCACTGGCGTCACTACCTCGGCACAGACCTGCTCAACCGGGTAGAGGGCCAGCAGCGAGGCCAGGAGACGCTGGGCCCGGATGTCATCCAGGCACTTAAAGGCATCGATCAGCTCCTCCTGTACTCTACGGATATTGTACAAGGTAGAAGGGACAGCAGGGGGCCGGTTGCTGGAGGCAGCCGGGCTGGCGCTGCTCGGGAGCCGCGGCTCTGCCGTCGTTTGGGGGCTGCTGCCTCCTTCAGGACAGGTTAGCGTTGCGAGGGGCAGGGCGACGTGAAAGGCTGGGCGTCGCTCATCTGGCAACTCGGTGGCTGTCTGCTGGAGCTGGCGCGCCTTCTGATATTCTTCCTCCAGGTGGCGCCAGAGAGCCACGGCCTGGCTGATGGCCATACCGCTGTCAACGCGCTCTTTGAGCCAGCGAATGAGGGCAATATCACGCTCAGAATAGAGACGATAGGCGTTAGTGGCTCGCTCCGGTGAGAGAATGGCGTAGCGACTCTCCCAGGCCCGCAGCGTGGGCGCCGGCACTCCGGTCTGTTGAACGACGGCTTTGGTATTGAAGAGGGGGCTGTCTGAATAGCGCTCCAGCTCGGGCCGTTCGATATGCCCGCTTTTTCTATCCATCACTGCAACGCGCTCCGATCTGGCCTGGCGAGCGGCTTGGCCGGGCGGTCGATGCCGCTGACTACCACAACTATAGCATATCATAGCACGGGCCGACCAGATGTTTGGTCGGGCTGGCATCGCCTACCATATGGCCTATAGGGTCTATCTCTAGAGAGCACTCTTTCCCGGCTCTGGCTTGTCTGGCAGAAGTAGCGAGCGGTCTCGTGCTTGACAAAGCGCTTGTGGGCTTGCTATCATGACAAAGCATCTAAAGTATCGCTCTCAGGTGTAGCGGTCTGGCCCTGTAGGTGTAGCGCTGACCGCACACTTCAAAGAAGCATCCGCTCCCGCCCAGGCGTGGGCGGCAAGACCGCCCGTGACGGCAGGGCGTGTCAGGTCAATCAGGCCAGGATTTGCCCCGCACCAGACAGTCTGTCTGGTCTCAGGTTGCGGCTGAAATTAGCGCACCTGGCCTGGTACAGGGAAAAGACGCGCTCCTCTCCAGGCTCTAACTGAGATCTACCAGATTGCGGCTGGCCGTGTGCGATCTGTTCTGCCAGAGAGGCTTGCTCGCTGAGAGGCAGCTCAGGCTGCTGGCGGGCAAACAGAGAGAGGCAGAACAGGCTGAGGCTGCTCCTCTCCGAGCAAGGGCGCGCCGCTCCTTCTCTCTGGAGCAGCAGGCACCACTTTACCGGCTTGGTGCTGTCCAGCGCTCGATCGACGATGGAAGCAAGCGAGTATTATTGTGTGCACGGCCCGGGAACTGTGCCGAAGGCCTCCACCCACGCCTTCGACGTATCCCGTGCCCATAGCTGCGTGCCTGCAGTGACTTGTCCTGGCTGGTGGCTCAAGGCAGGCAGAGGCAGCAAGAGAGAGTAGCGATTGACGCCTGGAGAAGGTGGTTGCCGCACAGCGTTGATGAGCGGAGGTAGAGGTAAAGGAGCCGAACGGAAGCGATGTTCGCAGTTATTAAAAGTGGTGGAAGACAATTCAAAGTTGAGGTAGGCGAGACCCTCCAGGTCAATCGCCTCCCCGTGCAGGAGGGCACCCAGATCCGCATTAGCGAGGTCCTGCTGCTCGCAGACGCTAATCGCACAGTGATCGGGCGTCCGCTCGTGGAAAACGCCAGCGTCCTGGCCACCGTCAGGCAGCATGCACGGGGCGATAAAATCGTCGTTTTCAAGTATAAGTCGAAGAAGCGCTATCGTCGTCGTAAAGGTCATCGCCAGGAGATTAGCATCCTGACCATCGATGACATCCTGCTCGACGGAGTGAGCCTCGTGACCGGCCAGACCCCCACGGAGGCTGAGCAGGGCACGCCAGTGTCGGGGGCGGCTCTGCAGCCTGCGACTGAGGAGCGGGGAGCTGCCGCCGAGACTCCTGCCAGCGCCTCCGAGGAAGAGGGGCAGGCCAGGACTCGTCGCCGTCGTCGCGTACGGTCCCAGGAGGGTGAAGCTTCTCAAGCCTCAAGCGAAGAGTAGAGTAGAGATCGTGAGGTTTACCAGCTATGGCGCATAAAAAAGGTGTTGGTAGCTCGCGCAATGGTCGCGATAGCAAGGCGAAGCGCCTGGGTGTGAAGCGCTACGATGGCCAACTTGTCTCCGCCGGGACCATTATCGTCCGCCAGCGCGGTACGAAGATCAAGCCCGGTGATAATGTGGGTGTCGGGCGTGATTACACGCTGTTTGCGCTCATCGATGGATATGTGAAGTTTGGTCATGCCTCGCGCACTCAGCGCAAGGTTAGCGTCTATCCAACGTTCCCCGGGCGGCCCTCCGTTGAGGAGTTGGTGGCTCAGGCTCAGGCTCAGCTTGAGGCTGGAAGCTAGCCGGCTTGCTCAGCCAGGTCGGGGAGCGTAAGATAGCGCGGCACCCGAACCGCTTGCACCTGGCCAGCGCCGGCTCGGTCATCGCTATCCCGGGGGGCTGCCAGGGCAGGCTGTACTCAGTACTCAGCAGATGCAGAGAGAGCAGGCAGACGATTAGTCTGACCTGCTCTCTCTTTTTTGGGACCAGGCTATGACATCCATGCCATAGCCTGCCACTATGCTCGCTGGTGACCTGCCGACGCGGTGCTCAGGGAACGGCTGGCTGCTCAGGCTCTGGTCGAAGGGAGTGAGCCGGACCAGGACCCCATCGCCTCGCTCACTGGCGAGTATTGGCCGGGCAGGTTACCACAATCTGATGCGTCCGCCGGTCGCTCATCAGGCTACAGGTCTGGCCGTTAAGGGTCGCTGTGCCATTGCAGCCTACCACCAGCGTGCCATTGACGTTACAGTCGAGCGGCGTGTTAATGACCTCGCCGTTGATCGTGGCAGCGATGGCTACGCCCTGCGGCGTGCGCTGAACCTGCACGGGATCGGGGACATGCAGCAGTCTTGTGCAATTGAGGCCATCAGCTTCAAAGGTTGTGATGAAGCGCTGTGCCAGGAAGGTAAAGAGTGAGTTAGCCACCGCTGGATCGGGCGAAGGACGTGTTTTTGTGAGCGAGGCATCGACGAGCAAGCGTAGCGGGGCGATGGCCAGCAGATTGGCGCAGTACAGGGTTGTGCTGGCAAAGACCTGATCGCGCACCTGGGGCTGGTCGACGCCAGCGCGGTAGGCGTTGAGCTTCGCGAGGTTGGGGTGGCCATCAACGGTGACCATCGGGTCGCCATTAGGGACCAGGGCAACGGGGGCCCGCTGCCAGGCAGCGGCCTGTAACTCGTTAAGCGGCAGAGCGGTTGTCATCTGGCCTGGATCAGCCAGATCGGGAGCCATCCAGGGTGTGCAGCCCAGAGCGCCATCCAGCCCGAGCGCCAGCAGGCGGTTATCACTGCCATTCACCTGGGGCTGGGCATGCTGTAGAACGGCGATGGCATGGCGTGTCATCTGAGCCGTGCGCCCGTCCCTGGTAACCAGATAAGCCGTCGTCACATTATCGCTCTGGTCCTGGTCTACCAGCGCAAAATCACGCACGCTGGGGCAGGGGAGGCCATCGCGTGCCCGTCCTAGCGGCGGCGGCTTCAGCTTGCCAGCACGGATGGCCTGATTGGCAGCAGCAAAGAAAGCGGGCGCATTGCAATAGGCGAACTGGCCAAAGAGCGAGCCGCGGATGCCATTCACGCAGTGGCCTTCGGCCAGACTGTTACCGCTGCTACGCAGCGTCAAATTCTCGCCGTTGAAGCCGAACCACAGTGCTACAATACCCCCTGTGGGCAGTTGCGGCACCACAGGGGCAAGCGCCGGCTTCTGACCCCGATCAACCACCAGGGGATTGTAAATAGCGATCCGTCCCGTTGCTGGATCGATCACCGCTGCCTGGACAAAGGCCGCCTGATCAGGGTTGGCCTCATGGCAAGGGCCGCGGGCTGGATCTGTGGCCACGAGCTGGTAGGGCGTGGCCAGACCACGCGCCGTGAGTGGGTGAGACGGTACAATCAGCGTACAATCGGTATTGGCGGGCGCGGCAGCTTGCGAGCTGGTGAGCCGTGGAACCAGATAGAGGGCACCGCCCGTCAAGGCCAGAACCAGCGGCACCGCGATCCCCACCAGCATCAGCGGAGAGAAACGTCGACGCCTTCGTCGGCGTTCAGACCCCAGGCCAGCTGCAGCCGGCCTGGTGGCCTCTTTGAGCAGTGACTTCATTGAATTTGAGACCCCCTTGAGCGCGCCGGTCTGCAGGCGTACTGACCGGCACCCTCTTGCATCCTGCTGAAATGCGGTGAAAGAACCCTACATTGAATAATGCATGTTGATCAAAGCGATCTGGATGAGATAATACCCTGAGCCTCTGCCGATTTTGATACTTCAGCCAGAAGTTGGCAGGAAAGTACCATCAGGCGGTTAAGATGGCGAGCGCGCGCAGAGCAGCGGCAATATGCCGAAAAGAGGCAGAATCAGGCTCCAGTCTTTGACGGAGGGCCAGGTGCTAGTCGAGGGGCCTCTCCTTTTTGCTATACTATGCATTGAAATTTCTTCTCATCCGGCCAGCGGGCCAGCCAGGCAACGGACTGTTCTGCCTTCCTTATGCATCTCATGCATCTGGCATCTGCATTGACAGCCAGGAAGCTCCTTCAGAAGAGTAGAGGAAGCACTGTAGGCGAAACCGCGCTGCGGCGGCTTTCTCGGCTTATCAGTATACGCGGAGAAGAAGAGGCAAGGAGGGCATAGGAAGGAAGAATCGTCTTCCGCCCGGCAAGAGGCGCAGGTCGGAGGGCTGGCCCCGCCGAGAGCGGGTGTCGTGGCGGCCACTCGGCTCGTGAGGCCATGTGAGCGCGGGCGGGGCAGGTACGAAGGCGAGCAAAGATGCTTGCTCACTCAGCAACAAACGTGGAAAGTGGCTCTACTCGCAGCCCAGCCAAGCGAAAGGAAAGAAGCAGCATGCGAGCAATCATCAGCGTAGCCAATCGCGAGCATCTAGACGAGCTAGGCCATGCCCTGGCAGAGCGCCAGGTGACCATTTTTGCCACTGGAGGAACCGCGGCGGCTCTGGAAAGCGCTGGCGTAGCGGTTCAACCGGTCAGCAGTCTCATCCAGTTCCCCGAGATCCTTGGGGGGCGCGTCAAGACGCTGCACCCCCACATTTACGGGGGCATCCTGGCGCGACGCTCTGATCCGGCCCACATGCGCGAGCTAGAAGCGCATGGCATTGCCCCCATCGACCTGGTGGCCGTCAATCTCTATCCTTTCATCGAAACCGTGGCCCGTGAAGACGTGAGCCTGGAAGAAGCCCAGGAGCAGATCGACATTGGAGGCGTTGCCCTTATCCGCGCCGCCGCCAAGAATTTCCAGGATGTCCTCGTCCTGGTGCGTCCCCAGGACTACGAGCCTGTCCTGCAGGAATGGCAGGAGCGCGGCGAGGTCAGTCAAGAGACGCGGCGACGGCTGGCCGCCATTGCCTTCCAGTATACGGCCAGCTATGATACCGCTATCGCCGAATATTTGCGCGGCCAGGACACCGACTACTTCCCTGAAGAACTCACCCTGCCGTTGCAGCGCATTCAGACCTTGCGCTACGGCGAGAATCCCCACCAACGCGCCGCCTTCTATCGCTGGGGAGGACTCTCGACCGTCAAGGACTCTCGACCGGCGGTTGCCACTGCCGAAGTGCTGCACGGCAAAGAGCTTTCTTTCAACAACCTGCTGGACCTTGACGCGGCCCTGGCTGCCGCTGGCAGTTTTGTCGCTCCCACAGTAGCCATCATCAAGCATACCAACCCCTGTGGTCTGGCCTGCGGCGATACCCTGCTTGATGCCTATCGCAAAGCCCACGCCGGCGACCCGGTCTCAGCCTATGGCGGTATCATCGGCTGCAACCGGCCCGTAGAGGCTGACGTGGCTCAAGAAATTCACCAACTTTTCTACGAGGCCGTCATCGCGCCCGAGTTCACGCCCGAGGCCCTGGCCATCCTCCGCCAGAAAAAGAACATTCGCCTGCTTGCCACGCATGCCCCTATCGATCCCTCGACCCTCAACGCCCAGATCTTCAAATCCGGGCGCTTTGACATCCGCAGCGTCAGTGGCGGCCTCCTCCTTCAGACAGCCGACTTCATTGGCGAGCACGAGCTGGAATATCGCGTTGTCACCGAACGCAAACCAACACTGGAAGAAATGACCGACCTCATGTTCGCCTGGAAGGTCGTACGCCATGTCAAATCGAACGCCATCGTTCTGGCGCATAAGCTGGCGGTTGTGGGCGTCGGAGCTGGTCAGATGAACCGCGTCACCAGTGTGCAACTGGCCGTCGAGAAAGCGGGAGAGCGCGCTCGCGGGGCTGTTCTGGCTTCAGACGCTTTCTTCCCCTTTGCTGACGGCGTCGAAGCTGCCGCCAAGGCCGGGGTAACGGCCATCATCCAACCTGGTGGCTCCATTCGCGACGAGGACTCTATCCGCGTTGCCAACCAGCACGCCATCGCCATGATCTTCACCGGCAGGCGACACTTCCGTCACTAAGCGGGCACTATCCTCTCTCCGGCTGCCTGTAGATCTTCTCCTTTCCACAGTGCCAAAACAAGAGCAGCCGCTCCCCACTTTCAAGGAGCGGCTGCCAGGTATCTGCAGCGTGAAGTATGGTCCCGACAACAGCGAGACCCTCAAATTAGCTCATCGCAGAAGAAGTAGACCCAAAGAATCGCCACAGCGAGGCCACCGATCAGCGTAAAGAAGCCGACGGCACCCGCCGCTGTATTGTTCGGGTCCTTGAAGGGATAGAAAATGATCAGGGCAAGCCAGACCAGTGTTAGGGCAACTGTCAGGCTCAGCTTCGTAATAATCGGCGGGGACGGATAGAAAATATGATAGAGCACCAGCACCAGCAGACCGATGATCGCCGCCAGCAGGAGCAGATTAATCATCACCCCGCCGCCGAAGTCGAAGACCAGCGTCGGCTTTATGAAAAGAAAGCAGCAGATCCAGAGGATCGTCAGAATAATGCTGCCGATGACTTTGCCCTTTGGTGCAACAGAAATCACGTGACAAAGCTCCTTTCGCGGAGTACCCAGGGGGGTCCGCGGCGAGGTCAAGTATCAGGTCCCGACCTGCCACGCCAACAGCGTCGTCGCCCGGGATCTCAAGGCACGTCTCCTTTCTGGCACGTGCTTTCCAGCTTCCTATTGTAGTCCTTAGCCGGCGAGAAATCAACAGGAACCGACCTCTGGCGACCAATCTGCCATCCAGGGCGACCTGGCTCAGCGGGCAGAGGCAGGGAACGGAAGGCGACACGCCAGGCAGACTCAGGATCGCCCACTGACGGCGCAGTAAGCGCGCGCAATGCGAGCAGCCACACGAGCATTATTGACCAGTAGCGCGCAATTAGCCCGCAGGCTAGCGCCTCCCGTGGTCTCAGCGACCCGACGCAGCAAAAAAGGAGTCAGGGCGGCCCCGCTAATTCCCTGGGCCTCTGCCCTGGCCAGCGCCGCCGCGATAGCCGCCTCCACCTGCTCAGCGGGCAAGGCTGCCTCGACTGGCACCGGCGAGCACACGAGCAAACCAGCTAAGCCACACTCCCAATGCGTGCGGGCAATAGTGGCCGCCTGCACCTCATCGTCGACGCGCTGCTGCAAGCGCAGACCACTGCGCGGAGTATAGAAAGCCGGGAACTCATCCGTTTGCCAGCCAAGGACTGGCACCCCTTGCGTCTCCAAATACTCCAAGGTACGGGGCAGGTCCAGAATGGCCTTGGCTCCGGCGCAGACCACCAGCACCGGCGTTCGACTCAGCTCCATCAGATCGGCGGAGATATCCAGCGTACTCTCACCTCCGCGATGCACGCCTCCGATACCGCCAGTGGCAAAGAAGCGGATACCGGCCAGATGGGCGCAGAGCATCGTCCCGGCGACCGTCGTCGCTCCCAACCGCCGACTCGCCAGCGCAAAAGCCAGATCGCGTCGACTCACCTTCAGCACATCCTGAGCCGTTGCCAGCTCCTCAAGGGCCGCTCTGTCAAGGCCGACCATAATCCGACCGGCGCGGATCGCAATTGTCGCCGGCACGGCTCCCTCCTCACGAACGGCCTCCTCCATAGCCAGGGCTGTCTCTATGTTGGTGGGATATGGCAGACCGTGAGCAATGACCGTGGATTCCAGAGCCACCAGCGGACGGCCCTCGGCCAAAGCATCGCGCACCGTGGGCGCAAGCCATAGATAACGATCAGCAGCTGCTGCTGATGCAGAGAAAGGCATGCTCTCCCTCACCTCAACAAGCTAACATGGGCGGGCGCCGCCCCAGGATTGCCGGGGGCGGGCGAAGACGTTCTCTCGCTCAGGAGCCGGCGGGTGCGTCCTCGCCCCCCGCCGAGTTTGGAGCCTGGAGCGCCAGTTGACGGATCAAGCCCGCCAGCAAAGCCCCGCGCAGCGCCAGCGAAGGAACGCGCAAAAACTCCTCGCGCAACACATGCATCTTCCCTCCCACTGGTCCAAGGCTATCCAGGGTTGGAAGGCCGGCCTGCATCAAGAGATTGGCATCCGAGACCCCCCCCTTGGCCTCAGCCACCAGCTCCAGGCCGAGAGCCTGCGCCTCCAGACGAGCCACTGCCACCAAAGCCCGCACCTGGGGAGTTGCCTGGTAAGGAACGCGGCCCCGAGTGCGTGTCAGATAGGCCCGTGTGCCAGGCACACTGGAGCAAGCGGCGATCTGCTCCAGGGCCTCGGCGGCGGCCTCCAGTCCCTCTTGTGTATAGGCGCGCACCGAAATCCAGCAGCGGGCCATCTCGGGCACCACATTGAGCAGCTCGCTGCTACCGAGCCGCGTCACATTAAAGGTCACCCCTGGTAGAAGCGTATGCAGGTGATCGATGGCCACAATCTTATGGGCCAGCTCAATGACCGCCGAGCGGCCCCGATGTGGCTCAGCCCCCGAATGGGCAGCCCGGCCACTGATCTCCAGCAGATAACGGTCAGCTCCCTTGCGTGCCTCTGTAATGATCTCTGGCGAGCGTGTAGGCTCCAGCACCAGGCCGACGTCAGCCTGGCGAGCCAGCTTCCGAAGGAGCGGAGCGCTCGATGGAGATCCCATCTCCTCATCGCCGTTGAAGACCAGGCAGATCTCACCGAAATCCGCAAAGTGCGACTCCAGCAGAGCGCGCAGGCTATAGAGAGCCATAATGACGCCCGACTTCATATCGATCACACCGGGACCGAAAGCCAGCTCGCCATCACGGCGGAAAGGGCAGGCCAGCGCGGAACCTGGAGCATAGACAGTATCGACATGGCCCACCAGCAGGAAGCGCCTACCCTCGCCAGAGCGGCTTCCGCGAAGGCGGGCCACCAGATGGGGGCCATACTGGCCACCGTCGTGGAGAGTCACCGAACAACCAAGCGCTTCCAACCAGGAGCGGAGGTAGCCCATAATGCGTGTGACCCCCTCGACCTGGCCAGTACCCGAATCGATATTGACCAGCAGGGCCAGCCGCTGCAGCATCTCCTCCTCATAGTGCTGCAGGGCCGTGAGGTAGGCTTGCGAGAATGTGACAGCCATAGTACCTGTTCAAGTGAACCAGGGCCAGCAACGGGAACCGAACTGGCCGCAGCGAGAGAATGGCGCGAGAGGCGCCGCGCAGTTGCTCTTATTGTATCGTCCACAGCGGAGCGGCTGCAAGCCAGGTTAGTCAGATCCCGCGGGAAAGAGGCGTCGGCGGGCAAGCACCGGTCGCAAACGGGGGCGCCGTGCCGAGGTGAGGGCGTCGACATGTGCCACGAGTGCGAGGAGGTGGGCAGAGAGGAGAGTGAGCGAGGAGACCTTGCCTGGGCCGGGTCCAGGCGGGCCTCTTCCTGGAGAAGAGCGAGAATGAAGGCAGTCGGGCAAGAGCAAGAGCGGTCAGTCGCAGTCGAGGCAGGTGGAGGCGCTGCGCCAGCTTAAGCGGCCTGAGCACGCAGCTGGCCCTGAACAATGCGGGCGAGGCGCTTATAGGCCAGACTCAACAGAGAAGCATGGCGTCCGCGCTCCACCGGGTCGGCGGGCAACTCGCGCTGATACTGCTGCAGTTCAATGCCGACCTCCAGAAAGGCGCGCTGGAGCGCCGTTGGCTGCGGACCAAAATACATGCGGTTGGCCAGGTCCATAAGAAGAGCGGTACGCTGTTTCTCAGGAAAGTTGACAATCTCGCGTGCCAGGAAAGAGAACAGCCATTCCTCGAAGACATGATCGAGGACGGCCTCGAACTGATCGGGGTCAGAGGAGAGTGAACTGGCGTGCTGAGCGGCGTAATCTCGCTGTATAATATAGATGAGATAATGGTCGCGGCGCCAGAGATCGCGGAAACAATTGTAGGCCACGATCAGGCTCAGGTGCTCTAGCGAATCGATAGGTGCCACCTCTCCTCGTTCAGCTCGTCGTGCGTAGTTCAGCAGGCGCATCATTGTCTCCTGGACGATGTCGGTCACGATCTCATCGCGCTGCCTTGACCAGGAAGAGAGAGAGGAAGAGTGGACCCAGTGAGCCACTCTGGGGCGCAGGATACAGTAGAGCTGTTCCCAAGGCATGTCACTGCCAAGGACATCGGGAGAGCTGCGGCAGGAAGAAACCGAATGCAGAGTCATAAGCGCTTCCTTTCGCCTCCGACCAGCAGAGGTTGGTCTACGCACAAGAATCGCGAAAAGGGCCTCCGGGTAAAGCGTGAGAGACGCTCTGGAGCAAGCCAGGCGAGTGCACCACGGTGGCCCGGAGACGCTCAGCGCCTTCCCCTCTTGATCCCTGCCACGCGAGCGAACAATCATTCCCTGAACCAGGAGAAGGAGCTAAATATAAAGAAATCTGGGAAAGACTCAAGATAATCTTAGCATGCATCAGTAGTATACAGCAGGAAACTTCTTTCTGTCAAGAGGAGTCTTCCTGAAAGGTCATAAAAGTTGACATAGAGCTAAGGTTTCATTATAATAGAGACATGGGAGCATAGGGCCGGTAGAATGTTTGTCATTGTTACAACGTTTGCCGCACTCGCGCAGCGCATTGTAGGTGGAGGGGGTGCAGGGTGGTTGCCCTCGCGCGTATCCCGTTGTCAGTTCAAGTGTTTGCGAGCGGGCGTATCTACTCGTCTATCTGCTTGCTAGCTCGCTTGCCACTGTTGGAGAAGGAAGGACGCTTTGCCTGGTGAAACAGGAGAGGAGGACAGGATGGATGATCGCGTGCTCCAGAGCATTCGCAAGCATCTGCAGCAGCCGGAGACCTGGGAAAGGATTCGTGGCTATCTCCAGCTCGTCAGCGAGAAGTTGACGGTGACGATCGGTGAGGCGGCCCAGCTCTTCGATTTTACGGAAAACCAGCTGCGCGACTGGGAAGAGCGAGGTCTGCTTCGTCCTCTGCGCTCTCGCCCGAATACTGGCCAGCGGCGCTATCCGCCCACCGAGTTGGAGAAGCTGGCGATCATTCGCGATCTGATCAATGCTGGCTACCCGCCTGGAGCCATTCCCCTCAACATTGCGGAACTCTGGCATTCGCTCGGGCCGGCCAGCTTCAATGGAGGAGGCAATGCCGGGGCTGGCGTTGGTGGTCAAGCGGCTGCCGCCTCTTTGCCGCTTGATCGGCGCGTGGCTCAGACGGACAGCTCCCTCCTCTGGCGCTATTTTGCCAGTCAGGCTCTCCATCACGCCTTGCTGTTACTCTGTGAGGATCTCTCTCGCAGCCATGCGGCGGTTCTTTTGCCGCGTCACGCTCCCGACGATGGTCAGCTCGGGCTACCGCGCCTGCCCGAGGAGCTGGCCCGGCTGGGCGAGTCCCTGATCGGCTGGCTCAGTCATGGTCGCTCCCTTCACCTCTTTCTTGAAGCTGCCCCCGCCTTCGAGTACCCCAGCGATTTCCGCGTTCAGCCCCTGCTGGCCGAGGGAGAGACCTGGCCCGCCGACCCTACCTTGCTCATCGTTCCACGCCAGATGCACTCGTTGAACCTGCAGCGCCCGGTCGTCCATCTTGTGCGCCGCTTGCTAGCTCCGCTCTATGCCTGTGCCGCTCAATGGACAACCTATTTCGCACCTGATCTGCGCAACTGGCTCTATCCCGCGCGCGCCTTTCCCAGGGGCATAGATCCCTCCGATAGCGTGCTCAATGGCCTGATGGATCTGATTATTGCCTTGGGAGGGCAGACGCCCGCGGGTGATGATCGCTGGCATTGTTGTTGCCTGATGATGCCTGAAGATCCAGCGGCCCCTCCAGGACAGCAAGTCCTGATGGTGATGGCCTGCAGTCGCAATTCGCCCCATCGGGCAGGCCAATCGCGCATCTTCCCCAATGAAAGCCATGTGTATTTCCGCGCGCTGCGCTGCCCCTATCTCCTCTATCGCCCTCGCCTGGCAATCCGCGACAGTGCGGGCCTCTCGCAATGGCCTGAGCACTTTAGAGGCGGTGGCTCTGCTGTGGCCATCCCCATTGGCTGTCAATCTGGGCCTGCTCTCGGGGTCCTCTATGTCTTCGCGATGACTCAGGAGGCTTTTTCTGAGGATGATCTGCGCTTGCTGCGCCTCATGGGCTTGATCGTGGAAGACCTGCTCCTGCTCTATCGGGCCAGGCTCGACGCCATGCAAGGTCTGGAGCAGCTGGTGAAGGCGCCCGAGGTCGTGAATGACTCCTTCATCAATTTCCTTTCTGAGAATGAGTTTATCCGTGATCTGGAGATCTTGCTGGCACACTTGCAGCAAGAGAGCGCTCTGGCTGGAGATGGAACCGTGAGGGCCGGGACAGAAGCGAATCATGAGCGACAGGGAGAGCGCTTGTCTACTGCTGTGCCGAAGAGTTTGCCATCCGCGGTGGACCCTGGAGCCACGGAGCTGCTCTATCTCTTTCCGCTACGCGAGGCGGGCGAATTGGAGACCCTTTCGATTATCGCCCTGGATATTGACAACCAGAGCCAGATAGTCCGTCGCTATGGCGAGCTGGCGCTGCACAATTTGACTCAGGCCATCGGCCAGCGCATTCAGCGGCAGCTCGTCGATTGCCGCCTCTACTATATCTATGGTGGGCGCTTTTATCTGCTCCTCAAGAATATTTCTCTAGAACGGGCGCGGCAGATCGCGCAAACACTGCGCCAGGCCCTGCGGCGCCCCTATCGGGTAGAGCTTCTGCAACAGTCGGTCTGGCAGCTGGAGCCGCCCGAGACCAGTGTGGAGCTGCCGGATGTGAGCGTGCGTCTCGGGGTGACGCTCTATCTGCGGGCGAAGCTGATCGAGCTGCTCCAGCGCTATGCCGCTGCCCCAACCTCAACCCTGGCTGAGGTGCGCAGCCTGATTGTCGGCGACCTTGATCAGGCCCTCAATCTGGGTCAGGAGGAGGGCGGCGATTGCGTGATCAGCTGGGACCCGCAGGCTGAGGACCGTGGCCCCCATGTTCGACGCTTTATCCGGCTGGAGTCCTCCAACGGCTTATGACCTGCCAGGCTCCTCTGTCTGACGGGCGGGCCAGGCTGCCTCATTTATCCAGGCTCGCCCGTCTGCTCCTTTGCTCTCTATCTCTCTAGCCGTCCCGAGCAAGCTTCGTTGGCAGTCTTTCCTTTCCTCCTCTGTCATCTATCCCTCTTCCACGACGAATTTTTTGGCCTCTCGCTCCGATAAC
The DNA here is from genome assembly GCF_019683635.1 of Thermogemmatispora sp. Classification (GTDB taxonomy): domain Bacteria; phylum Chloroflexota; class Ktedonobacteria; order Ktedonobacterales; family Ktedonobacteraceae; genus Thermogemmatispora. The sequence continues at coordinate 21,741 of NZ_JADGIA010000021.1, forward strand.
GATACCGCAATCGCTTCCTGCGGCAATTGGCAGCGAAAAGTTCTTCCCCTGAGACGTTATATTCATGTGAAAGTGTTATTTAAAGGCAGAGGCTGTAACACAAGAAGCCCGTGCTTAATCCTCCACTTCGTTATACAAGACGACTGCGGAAGGGGCGCGGGAAGCCGTGAGGTTGGAAAGGAGTTGGTATGATGGCGCTCAAAGTATTGCTCCTTGGGAGGCCGGGAAGCGGCAAGACGACAGCCGCTCGCTATTTTCTCCAGCGTGCTGCTGTGGCTGGTCTGCAGGCCACGCATGTCGACGACTACGATCTGCTGGAAGAGAAATGCCAGGCCGATGCAGAGCAGCGTCGCTTTCGGCCATTGATCGTGAATGGTCGCTACTGTGGCTTCGATGTGCTGGACTTTGGTGTCATGGATGAGGTGCTTCTTGAGGCTGAGGCCCGTGTTGAGCAGCATCTTGCCCGCTATCCTGACAATAGTCTGGCCATGCTCGAATTCGCGCGCGACGATTACCTCCATGCCCTCCATCTATTCAGTCCCCGCTTTCTGCGCGATGCCCAGCTGCTCTACTTTCGCATCGATGTGGAGACGGCCATTCAGCGCGTGCGTCAGCGCTACTGCCAGACTGGTTGTCAGCTTGTCTCGGAGCAGGTTCTCCGCAGCTATTACCGCGATGATGGCTTCGTCGACCAGCTCTCTCTGATTAAAAAGAATTTTTCCTTGAATCAGACTATAGAAATCTGTGACAATAACGAAACTTTGCAACTATTTTTACAGCGCCTGGATCGCTTCTTTGAGCAGCTCTTGAGGCAAGAGGCCAGGGCTGGGCTGATCTGCTAATGTTCAATTCTGTGCTCGTGCTCCTGGCGGCTGCGCCGGCGTGCTCGATGGAGTGAGCCGGGCGCGGCTTGAGTTGAGCGCAGCGAGTCCAGGGGTGTAGGCCACACTGTGGTCTCCCTGGACCCGTCATCCGTGAGGGAGGCGAGGACGAACCATTCGCTCCCTGATGTTGATATGTCAGGCGTTAACTGTTCTCGGCTGGAAGCGGAAAAGAGCCAGGCCGAGGATAAAGCAGAGGAGGCCGTAGATGATCAAGGCCACGACGTTGGGCAGCACCTCGGCCAGCGTACGTCCACTGACCATCAGGCCATTGAGAGCCTCCATTGCCCAGGCCACAATGCCCACATGAGCCACCATCTGCAGCCATTGTGGCTCTAACCACAGTGGCCACCAGGCGCCGCCGATGGCCGACGTTGTCAAGGTGACAATGGTCAGCACCATGGGCAGTTGGCGCCGTGTTCGCACCAGGGAGACCAGCAGAATGCCAAAGCCGGTCATGGCGAAGCTGGTGACCACCAGCAAGATGATTACTCCAAGCCAATTGCTGACGTGCAGCTTAAAGAGGAAGCTGCCGATCGCGAAGAGCATGAGAAGCTGCAGCATGGTCACCAGGAACTGCGTAAGGAGCTTGCCACCAAGCAGGGCGTAGCGCTGCACTGGGGCGACCAGCAGACGGCGCAGGGTGCCGCTCTCGCGCTCCTCCAGGATGCTGCCCGCCACCGCCTGCAGACCGAAGAGGGCGAAGAGAATAGCGTAGCCAGGCAGGGTCACATCGAATACATTGACCTGGGTCGGGACATTGCCGGCGTGCAGACTAGCCACCTGGGCTGGTGGCACAACCTTAAGGCTCGCCGCCCCTACCCGGCTGGCGATCGTCTGCGGGTCGATGCTGCCCGGCTCGCAATGATTGCCTGGCTGCTGACAGATGCGCTCAACCTCCTGAATAGCGGCGCTGCCTGCGAAGGTTGCCGTGGCTAGCTGCCCAACAGTGCTCGTGACCAGGTTCTGGACAACGGCGCTGCTCGGGTCGTTGCTGCTGGGAATCGTATAGATCTGTACCAGGTTCTGCGTTGGCTCACCGCGGGCGGCGGCCTGCTGCAACCTGGCTGTCGTTCCTGCCGGGATCACTACGCCAGTCACGGAACCCTGTCCTTGAGAAACGGCCTGCTGCACACCGGCGGCGTCGCTGTAACGCGTCAACTTGATGGTCAGCTGAGAGCTGTGCTGATCCAGGGCCTTTAAAACCGCCTGGCCGACCAGACCGTGATCCTGATCGCTGACCGCTACCTGGATCGTAATAGTGTTCTGGCTGCTTCCATAGACATTGCCGAGAGCGAAGCCGACCGTGGCAACAAGTATCAGCGGGACCAGCAGCATCAAGATCAGCGACGATCGGTCTCTGACGATCTGTAACAAATCTTTTCTTAAGATCGAGAACATGGCTTGCATAGCCGCTCCATCCTCCTATCTAGCCGTATAAGGCCTCAATGAGTCAGGGGACATCCCAGGCAAGGCCTGGCTGGCCGACTGGGGCTAGAGATCACGCAAGGTCTTGCCCGTCAACTGGATGAACAGTTCCTGCAGTCCGTGGGGACGATAGACAGCGCGCGTCTGATCACGCATGGCCAGAAGCTGCTCCAGCGTCCCCAGAGCGATGATGCGCCCCTCGTCCATAATGGCGATGCGCTGACAGAGGCGCTCGGCCTCCTCCATATAGTGGGTGGTATAGAGGACGGTTGTGCCACTGGCGGCCAGCTTTTCAATGTTCTCGAAGATGTGCTCGCGCGACTGAGGATCAACGCCGACGGTTGGCTCATCGAGGAGCAAGACCCGCGGGCGGTGCATCAGGGCGACGGCAAAGTTGAGCCGGCGCAGCATCCCACCAGAAAAGTTCTTCAAAGGCTCCTTACGGCGCTCATAGAGGCCAACAAAATGCAGCACTTCCTCGGCTCTCCCACGGCGCTCGGAGGCTGGCATGCCGTAGAGCGAGGCGAAGAAATCAAGGTTCTCCAGTGCGTTCAGATCTCGATAGAGGGCGATCTCCTGGGGCACTACCCCCAGCAGACGCTTGACCGCCTGGGGCTCGTCTCTTACAGAGTGACCGCAGATCAGGACCTCGCCCTCGTTCGCCGGCAAGTAGCCGCAGAGGATATTGATGATGGTGCTCTTGCCGGCTCCATTTGGCCCGAGCAGACCGAAAATCTCACCTTCCTTAATACTAAAGGAGACGCCCTTGACAGCCTCTAGTTTGCCGAAACGCTTGACGAGGTTGCGCACCTCGACAAGATGACCAGCCTCAGACCCGGCTGTCGCCGCAGGACTGGTACGGGCCTCTGCCCTGGAACGTGTCTCTTGCTCATCTGTCACTCCCGGATACCTCCTCTCCTCTCTGCAGAGGTAACAATGTCTCTTTGCTTAAAAAGGTAATACCTGTACGTATAAGCCAGGTGGATCAGAGAGCATGGGACGCCTTCTATCCTGCGCTGCTGCTGGCCTGCGTCTCCAGTACCCTGTCACCGTTGCCTGGTTTTGGCTTGTGAGAGTAGTATAATGAGCAGCCAGGCTGGTAAGGAAGGATCGAAGGATCTATTTTGAACCGCAGCTTCATATGCGTTTATGCCTATGACGAAAGTCACGATGGGGGAGTGATGGCTGAGATGATAAGCCGGGCCGGACCGACGACCCTGCCGTGATATACTGAACTGGCTGATTGCTGATCAAGAGCCGACCACTCTGAAGGAGCAGAGGGAGGGAGAGAGCTATGCGTTGCCCCTATTGCGGTCAGGTCAATACAGACGCTACACGCTATTGCCTGCGCTGTGGACGAGCCATCGGCACAGTGCAGCAGCCACCCCTGTCGACGCGACCCCAGATAGCGCCAGCCGTTCCGCCGGCGCCAACGGGGTCTAGACCAGGGATGCGGGGCCAGCCTGTCCGTCTGCCAGGTTCAGGCATCGTCGAAGCTACAGCTCAGCCCGCGGCCACGGCACCGCCGGGGGAGCCAGTGGCTGCCCCTGGCCCGCCAGCGGGCTTTCCGCCAAAGACGCTGGCACAATTGCAAGAATTGGCGACGGCAGCCCTCGCCTACGCGGTGGGGAGCAGCAAACTAGAGGTCGGCAACAAAAAAATCGTCGACATCATTTATCCCTCTTGTCCCGCCTGGCAGCAGGTTGCCACGCTCTACAAGGCGCTCTCTGAGCAGGATGAAGAGCGCTACGATAGCGTAGTCATTCGTGGCTTCCGCGAAGAGAGCGATCTGAGCCTTGCCTTCAACAACGGGCGACTCACCTTTGACCGGCGGGCGCGCCTGGGGGGACAGCTCATCAGGCGCTATCTGATTGAGACCCATCGCGGCTTCGAGGTCGACTCGCTACGCATTGTGCTCACAGAGGAATGGCCCGCGGAGCAGCTGCGCGCTTAGCCAGCAACGATAACTGGGTGAAGGAAGAGCAGGATAGCATGCAAGCCGTTGAACTCATTAGAAAGAAGCGGAACGGGGAAGCGCTCACAACTGAAGAGATTAACTGGTTGGTAGAGCAGTACACTCACGAGTACATTCCTGATTACCAGATGGCTGCCTGGTTAATGGCGGTTTGCTGGCGAGGGATGGATGACCGCGAGACGAGCGATCTGACCCTGGCAATGGCGCGCTCGGGCGAACAGCTGCGTGTATGCGAGCGGCTGAAGCCAGTTGTAGACAAGCACAGTACCGGTGGCGTAGGGGACAAGGTCACCCTGGCGGTAGCGCCCCTGGTAGCCGCCTGTGGTGTGGCGGTGGCCAAGATGACCGGGCGCGGCCTGGGCCACACGGGGGGCACCGTCGACAAGCTGGAGTCCATCAGCGGACTGCGCACGGCCCTGACGCGTGAGGAATTTCTGAGCATCTTGCAGGAGCATGGCCTGGTGCTCGCGGGTCAATCGGCGGAGCTGGCGCCAGCCGATGGCAAGATGTATGCGCTGCGCGATGTCACGGCAACGGTCGAGAGCATTCCCCTGATCGCGGCCAGCATTATGAGCAAGAAGCTGGCCGTGGGAGCCTCGCATCTGCTGCTGGATGTCAAGGTCGGGGCGGGTGCCTTCATGAAGACACGCGAGGCGGCCCACGAGCTGGCGCGTATCATGGTAGAGATCGGTCAGCGCGCCGGCCTCTACACTGAGGCCGCGGTCACAGCGATGGAGCAGCCGCTCGGGAGGGCCGTTGGCAATGCTCTGGAAGTGGCCGAGGCCATTACCATCCTGCGCGGTGAGGGGCCGGCGGATGTCAGTCAACTCTGTTGTCATGAGGCTGCTGAGCTACTCGTCATGACCGGGGCTGCGCCGACGCGCGAGGAGGCCGAGCGACGGGTACAGGAGGCCATCGAGAGTGGGCGCGCTCTGGCCAAGCTGGCGGAGGTCTGCGAGGCCCAGGGGGGCGACCCGCGGCAGATAGAGCAGCCGGAGCGTCTGCCGCGAGCGCCGCTGATCAGCATGCTGACTGCCCCACGCAGCGGCTATATTGCCGCCATCCATGCTGAGCGCGTCGGGCTGGCTGCGATGCGCCTGGGAGCGGGCCGCTTCAAGAAGGGTGATCCCATCGATCACCGCACCGGCCTGCTGCTCCAGGCTAAGGTCGGCGACTATCTCCAGGCGGGTGATCCTCTGGTTGAGATTCACGCGCGCAGCGAGGAGGAGTGCGCCGCTCTTCGTCAAGAGCTGCTTGCCTGCTATCGCTGGAGCGAGACCCCAGTCCAGAGCGGCCCACTGATCTATGAGATTCTGAGGCCCAGCCAGAAAGGGGCATCCTGAAGCTGGCTGAGCAGGTAAAGGCTCAGGCCGAAGATACCCAGCAGCAAGAGCGCGAGCAGGACGAGGAAAAAAACAAGCCGCCTGTGGCGGCGCTTGAACTGCTGTGAGGGACGAAGAGGGCGCTCCTGGATCTGGGGAGTAATCGCCGGCATCTGAGCGGTCTGCTCAGATGGGGAGGTGGCGACTTTGATCTGCTCAGCGGGGATCGCTATTGTTGGCTCAGCGGCGAACTCTTCGGGCGAGCAGGTTGGGGGAGCTGGCTGGCTGCCGCCGGGAGCCAACGCTTTGAGGGTGATGGCGGCGGGCATCGCCGAGGCTTGGGTCGGGCCAGAGCCGGCAGGGGCCGATCCACGGCTCAGGTGCAGGCGCATCAGCCTCTGATAGGCCCGCCGCTCTTCCAGGGAGACGATCCGTTCGAGTGCGTGAAAGAAGGCCCGCGCCGACTGGAAGCGATAGAGCGGGTCCGCCCGCGTGGCGATGGTGATCAAGGCGCTAAGCGCTGGAGAGAGGCCGGGATTGAGCCGCGCCACCGGCTCCAGACGCCCGTTTTTGCCAAGCGGGTTCTGGCCGGTCACCATTTCATGGAGCAGGACACCCAGGCTGAAGAGATCTGATCGCTCGTCACACTGACCACCGCGCTGGTACTGCTCGGGAGCAGCGTAGCCCGGAACGCCCGGCTCGAAGTCGGCGTAAAGCTGACCGTTGCGAAGGTAGCAGGCGCAGCCGAAGTCAAAAAAGACCAGCCGCCCGCCCGAGGTCAGAATCACGCTGGCGGGGCGCAGACCGCGGTAGATCACCGGAGGCATCTGAGAGTGCAGATAGTCGAAGAGATCGCAGATCTGCATGGCATAGCTGAGAGCCTCCAGCGGCGGCAACGGCCCTTGCTGACGCAGATAACCGGCTAGCGTTGGCCCAGCACAGTATTCCAGGACGAGGTACCAGTAGCCATCTTCGAAGAAATAATCGTAGAGCACCGGTATGGCCGAGTGACGCAGACGCACCAGAAGCAGCGCTTCGCGCACAAAGCGATCGGTGTATGAGCCGCCGCTGAGCGGAAAATCTTCCTGCCCCCGAGACAACGGCCCTCTCTTCTGCCGGTGTGTCAAGGCCAGGTCCAGCTCCTCAACAACGCTCTCCGGTAGAGGCCGGTCGCCCGGCAGCTGCTTGAGGGCCAGAGGGGTGTCCAGGGTCACGTGCGACGCCAGGAAGAGGCGCCCGGCTCCTCCATAGCTTAACGCTCCTTCAATGCGATATTCGCCATGACGCAAGGTGCGCCCTGTGCCGTGTAGCGATGGTCTTTCACTCTTCCAACCGGTCGATAGACCTGACATCGTTTCTACCCTTCCTGCACTGCTACCGCCTGACAGACAGTGTGTCAATATAACGCTTCTATACTAAACGACGATAGCCACCACGTCAAGAAGGAAAAACGTCTTTTGTATCTAGAATACCGATATATGTATATGTAAGAATCGAGCGAGAGTCAAGGGGGGCATTGTCGAGCGTGCGTGGCTGCGAGTACTATGGTGAAATAGCGGGCAAGCGTGCCGGTCAGGGAGCTGGCCGACCTCGTGAGGACCCGCCGCCGTTCGAGACTTTCCTGCAGGGAGGAAGCACATGCCTGTCTTACCATTTAATGGAATATGGCCACGTATTGCTAACGATGTTTTTATTGCCCCTGGAGCCTATGTCATAGGGGACGTTACTATTGGTGAGGGCGCGAGCATCTGGTACAACAGCGTGATTCGTGGAGACACGGGACCCATCGTTATTGGGAAGCGCACCAACATTCAAGACAACTGCGTGCTGCATCTGGATGCCGACGCTCCCCTGACCATCGGCGAGGACTGCACTATTGGTCATGGCTGTGTGATCCACGGTGCGACCCTGGGCGACCGCGTCCTTCTGGGTATGAAAGCCGTCGTTCTCAACCATGCGCGCATTGGAGAAGAGACCATGATTGGGGCCTGTGCTCTGGTTAGCGAGGGCAAAGTGATCCCGGGTGGTGTTCTCGCCTTTGGCCTGCCAGTGCGCGTTGTACGCAGCCTTACGCCGGAAGAGATCGCGCACATCCGTGGCAGCGCTCAGCGCTATGTTGAGCGTGCGGCTCGTCATCGGGAGGCGCTGCGGGAAGCCGCCTATCGAGAGGAGCCGCCTCCCAACCTCTAGGCCGGGAAGGAAGGAAGGAAATTGGCCTGGCTGGTGCTCCCGCCTGGGTGTCTGGATAGCTGGCGGACCGTGCGATCTACCAGCTATCCAGGCCAGCACTATGGCCGTCGATTGGCTCAGCTCAGGGTGAATTCAAAGGTCGTCTGCAGCGGTGCCTGACCGGGGCGTTCGATGGTCAGCTCAAGCTTCCACAGCCCTTCCATATCGAAGGTCGCGCGCGGGGGGAAGGTGGCCACATAGGCTGGTTGCCCCTGACTCAGCGTCTGCTGGACTGTGCCCATATCCATCAGCACCATATTGATGGCCAGGTTCAAGCGGGCATTGGTCACGGGCTGACCGTGGCTATCCGTGAGCAGAATCACGACCGTATTGGGCCTATTGACGCGGCCTGGCGTTATCAAGAGCGAGACCGTCAGATCGCCGACCTGTTGCACCGTGGCCGGCGGTGCGTTGGGAGACGCTGTCTGACCGGTCTGATTCTGGACCGCCTGAGCGTAGTTGATCTGAGGGAAAGCGATGGGGGGGGCGAAGAAGCTCATCAGGGCAGCGCAGAGCAAGATCGCCATGCCAATCCAGGACTGCACCTTCAGCAGGCGCCCAAGCTGACGCTCTGTGTGCAGGAGGGCCTCGCGACGTGTGCGGCGAGCGGGCAGCTCGGAATCGACCACTGGCAAGAGCAGCGTCTGGCGCGCCAGCCTTGGCGTAATGCGGAAGAGCATGAAGAGCGTCAGGGCCAGGAGCAGAGCAGTTAAGGCCAGGCGCACCAAGAGCGTGCGGCCATAGGCGGTGGTCAGCAGAGCCTGGGGATCGGAGAAAACGCTTTCCGCCAGGAAGAGCTGGCCGACCAGCAGCACGGCCATCGCCATCAGGAGGAGCGGGGTCAGGCGGCGGGTCAGGGTCACCAACAGATCGGCGTGGTGATCCGGCTCGATGACAGCGAGCAAAGGCAGCAAAACGTAGCCCAGATAAGCCAGGCCCCCGAGCCAGACGGCCTGAGCCAGCAAGGCCAGCCAGGAGAGCACGATAGCGCTGATGTGGAGCGAGGCTTGTTGCACCTCATCGCTGGTCAATGTCCAGGCGAGCAGGTAGAGAGCGGCCAGGGTCAGCCAGAGCACCGTATCCCAGGACGAAAGCGGGAGGCTGCTGCTGCCGGGAGGCATTTCCTCGGTCGTTACCAGATCCTTCGTCACGCGGTACTCCTGCGTCACCTGGCGTCTGAGTTGTCCGAAGCGTGATCTGCTGCCGCGCTGGAGCACGCGAGCCACGCCGGCGGTGGCTTCTTTGGGCGTGCGTCGGCGGCCAGTTATCGCCAGCCAGAGCAGGGCCAGGCCAATCAGCGCCAGACGCGCCAGCCAGAGCGGGCCGTAAGAAGTTGTAAAAAGGACGGCTCGCAGGGCCTGCCAATCGATGCCGCCGCTTGCCGAAGCCTGGCTGAGGCTAGCCGAGCGCAGAATCAAAGTAATCACCTCGCCGACCAGCAGGGCGGTCAGGCAGAGCCATTGCAGGGGACGGGCCCGGGCGCGCGCTCGCATGAGCAGGTCCAGCGAACGTGCCCGGCGCTCCATGACCAGTTGCTCCATGACCAGCAGGCCGACCCAGAAGGTCAGCGCCAGCAAGACCAGCCATTCCCAGGCTACTGAGAGGATGCCAAGCAGATCGAGCGTTGGCAAGTAATTACTGGTGCTCGGGCCAAGGATGGTCTGCCCGGGCAGGCCAGTGCTGGAGTGGCCGATATTAAAACCGATGGCCCCCTGCGTCGTGCGCCCGTCGTTCACCGCCAGCGCTATCCAGCGAACCAGATAGCTCCCTTCGCTTAAATTTGGCTGCAAAGGCGTATCCAGCTCCCGCGGCTGGTTCGGCGGGATATAGCTGGTGGCGGCGTTTACAACGCGCTCATTGGGATCAAAAACCAGAGCCTTGCTGGCGGAGCTGATGGGGCCATTAAAGAAGATCCGCACCACCCTCGGCGGCGTTGTAACCGTTGAACCGTCGATCGGCTCTGAGCCGATCACAAAAGCGTGCGCCTGTACTGCCGGAGCCGGCGTCAGGGGGGACCAGGCATGAAGCAAGATGATCGCCGCGCTGAAAAGCGCGCTCAGTGCTAGCCTGGGGTATCGTCCATACCGTCCATACCGCATGCTATTCCTCTATACTACCGACTCACAGGCGAGCGGGCTGATCTCTTCACACTTGGGGGCAAGCCCTGCTCGCGCCCGTACCCTTGTCTGCTCTCTTCTCTGGCCGAACTTGCCTTTCCACAGCCTGGCGAAAAGATGGGGTGGATAGGGTAGGCCCTCCTCTCTTCTTCTGCCTGTGCTGGGGATGCGGTCCTGGGCATCCGGGCCTTCCGGCCTTTGTTGGGCGCCAGACCGCTGTCGCGGGAGCATACACCGCCGCAGCGGGACGGCACACCTCTGTGCCAGCTCGGCCTGTAACAAGCGAGAATGCTTCACTCTTCGTGATTGTACATCAGCGGTGGCGCGGTCGCAATATTTCAAGCTTCTGCCTGGAGCTGCTATAATGAGACTATGAGCCGGAAGCTGCTCAAACAGGTTGTCCTGGCGTCAGAGCAATCCCCTCGGACCGGGCGCCTGGTGCTCCGCTGCTACGCTTGCGTGACAGCGGCCTTCTATCTCTTTCTACACTGGATTGCCCACCCTTACCAACGGAGCATTGCTCTGCGGCATCAGCAGTCCGAGGCAGGGGCCGACGAGCTGCCTGCCGTCTCGATCATCGTGCCGGCGCGCAATGAAGAAGCCAATATCTGGCGCTGTGTGCGCTCGCTTCTTCTCCAGGACTATCCTGGAGACTACGAAGTGATTGTAGTCGACGATGGCTCGACCGACCATACGCGGGCCATTCTGGAGCGCCTGGCCTTGGAGCCAGCCGCGGCGGGCCGTCTGCACCTTGTCTCTCTCAGTGAGGAACTTCCCCCGGGGTGGGCGGGCAAGCCCCATGCTCTGCACGCTGGCGCCTGTCAGGCCCGTGGCTCCTGGCTGGTCTTTACCGATGCCGACAGCTACTGGGCGCCGCAGACTTTGCGCCTGACCCTGAGCGAAGCCCTGGCCCGCAACCTTGATCTGCTCTCCCTGGTGCCCGAGCAGGTGCTGGTCGACGGCTGGAATCGGCTCACGCTCCCCCTGGCCCTCATGGGCATGAGCCTCCAGTTTCCTCCGCCCTTTGTCAATCTCCCATGCTGCCCTCTAGCTACAGCCAATGGGCAGTATATCCTGCTGCGCCGTTCTGTGTATGAGGCTCTCGGCGGCTATGCCCGCCCTGAGCTACGCGGCTCACCGCTCGATGATCGCGACCTGGCCGCCGTTGTGAAGCGTCTTGGCTATCGCCTCGCCCTCTGTGATGGGCGAGGACTGGTACGTGTCCAGATGTATCGGGGACTGCCAGCTCTCTGGCGTGGCTGGCGTAAAACTATCTTTGTCGGCAGTGGAGGACTCCCTTTTATGATGGCCGCCCTGATGGGGCTGCCGCTCGTCGTGATAGTGCCCTTCCTGTTACCCCTGCTCCTCTGGTTGGGACAGAGCTGGTGGCGCCAGCAAGGGGTCGGTGCGGGCGAGGCTGCGCTCGTTACGGGTCTTACCCTGCTCCCCCTCCTTGCCTATCGCCGTTCACTCGATAAGTCTCTTGGCTTGCCCTGGTACCAGGCCCTGACCCATCCGCTGGCCGGTCTGCTCTTCATGGGGATGCTAGCCCAGGCGTGCTGGCGCAAGCTAACAGGGCGCGGCGTCGAATGGCGTGGCAGAGTCTATGGTGCCCGTTCTCGCATCCCACTCGGTCGTCGGGCGCTGGGCCAGCTCTTTCGGCGCCTTGGCCAGCCCTATCACTAGAGGGCAAGCGTCAGCGCCCTGCCTCTCTGGCTCTCAGCTCACAGTCCCTCATCGGACAACAGGCCCTGACGCAGGCCGAAGATGGCCGCCTGCGTGCGATCCCGAATGCCGAGCTTCTGGAAGATGACCGAGAGGTAATTCTTGACAGTCTTCTCGGAGTAGGAAAGCTGAGCGGCAATTTCGCGGTTGCTCATGCCCTGCGCCACATAGCGGATGATCTCTATTTCCTTTTCCGTCAGGTCGTTCAGGGTTGGAGCGCCTGGCGCACCTGGTTGCTGAGAGAGGCGGCGCAGCTCGGCGAGCACGGTGCCGGTCAATTCCGGCTCAATCAAGGCCCCGCCAGCGTGCACTGTGCGAATCGCGCGGATCAGTTCCTGGGAAGAGGCACTTTTGAGGAGGTAGCCGCGGGCGCCGTTCTTGATGGCTCGCAATACCTGGGGATGCTGGCGGTGCATGGTCAGGATGATGATGGCGACCTGGGGCTGCTCCTCGCTCAGCTGATGTGTCAGCGCCAAACCATCCAGCTGCGGCATGCTGATGTCGAGCAGGACCACATCAGGACTGAGTTGGCGAATGACACGCAGGGCCTCCTGGCCATCGGCGGCCTCGCCCACAACCTTGAGGTCCGGCTCAAGTTCGAGCAAATGGCGCAAACCCTCGCGCATCAGAGTATGATCATCGGCCAGCACAATACGGATCACGCTCCGCTCCGCCGAACGCTCCGAAGACGCCTGCTCCACTGGCCGAGTGGAAGACGAGACAGCACTTGCCTCAGCTGTAGCGATAGGAGCTGAGGCCGTGGGCGGTAGAACGCTGGTCACTCCTGAGGCGATTCTCAAGGTGGGCGCTGCAGTACTTGATTGGCTATTACTACTATAGCTAGAGTAACGTTGCTTTTTACGCTGCTGGGGCATAGCTTGCTTACCTTTCGCCAGACGACTCCATACTCCTTTTCAAGATAAAAGGCTGCTCTCCTCTCAAGGTGTGTCTTCCTGGTTAGATTATACCAGGCAGTCAAGCAGTGGAGCCAGCGCGAACGAGCAAACAAGAAAGCATGCCCTGACGCTTGGCCCTTCATCTTAACAGGCTGCCTTGCTTAACAGAGCAGCGGCTCTTTCCCCGCCTTCGTGGCTGCTCTCCTCCCAAGAAGCTGGGGGAGATTTAACATTGTGATCAACTTTCATTCACCTGCGATTAATGACGGCTTAAACATTATCTTGCATAAGATGTGAGGGAGGCACCCAAGGCTCTCGGGTCTGGGGACTGGCTGACCCAGGCGGTTGCCGGGCGCGCAGAGCGCTTGAGCGAACATGTAGATCTAGCTATCTTCTTCAAGCACGTATTTTTCAATCATTGGTAGCGATTGATTAAAATGATAAGCGGCAAAAGAAGGAGAGAAATCAGGACTGCCTTGATTGGTCTTGGTCTAATTGTCCTCATCCTCCTGGCGGGATGCGGGGAAGTAGCCGACTCGCAGAGTGCTCTCAGTGGGCGGCTGCACATTGCTGGCTCGACCGCCCTGCAGCCCCTGGTCAGCGCTGCTGCCAGCCTCTTTGAACGCCAGCATCCCCAGGTACATATTCAAGTGGACGGAGGTGGGAGCCGGGCCGGACTGGCGGCTGTCACCAGTCACCAGGCGGACATCGGCGACTCAGATATCTACGCCGACCCGGCCATCTATCCTGATCCCAACCTGACCGATCATATCGTATGCGTCATCCCCTTCGCAATGGTCGTCAATCCCGATGTCACCGTCACCTCGCTGACGCGTCAGCAGATCATCGATATTTTTTCCACCGGGAGCATTCGTAACTGGAGCCAGGTCGGCGGTCCTGACCTGCCCATTGTGCCGGTCGTGCGTCCCCAGACCTCGGGCACGCGCGACACCTTCCGCAAATACATTTTGGGGGGACGTGACGAGAAAGGGAAGCTCCTGCAGACTGACTCTTCCGTGACCGTGCGCGAGACCGTGGCTCACACGCCGGGGGCCATTGGCTATCTCGGGCTTTCTGTGCTGACCCCGGCTGTGCACGTTCTGGCCATCGAAGGAGCCAGGCCCACGCTCGCTGACATTGTAGCCGGTCGCTATATTTTCTGGAGCTATGAACATATGTATACGCTGGGCGACGAGAATCCCTTGCTGAGCGCCTTTCTTGACTTCATGCTCAGCGCACCAGTGCAACAGAAGGCGCAGGAGATGGGCTATATTCCTATCGCCGCCATGAACCTCAACGGGAGCAGCAGAGAAGGTGCCAGTGCGCTCTCGCTGGCCACGGTGACCAGGCCAGGACAAGATCGCGCCTTCAGCCGTAGAGAGGAGGGGTAAGGATGCAGCAGCCAGCTTGGAGAAGGGGTCAGGAGCAGCTACCCTCGCTGGCGACGCCGTCGCTGTCGCAGGCAGGTGCAGCCTCCAGCAACAGCCCCAGTCTGCGCATTCGTCCCCGCTCGCGGCGCAGCGGTAACCTGCTTCTCAATCTTTCCATTGGCAAGCGTCTCACGCTAGGTTTTCTGTTGGCCGCTCTCATCGCGGCCCTCGCCGCCGGCCTGATCGGTGTCTTGCGCTCTCAATCCCTCAGTCGACAGTCGAGCTTTTATCAGAAACTGCTCAGCATCAATACCTCGCTCACCACCGGCGCCAACTATCTCCAGCTCATGAACACTGAGGTGCACAATCTCCTGAGCGCTGCCAGTGCCCCGGCGCCATCTCAGGAAACGATTGCTCAGGACCGTCAGGCCATCGCGGGACTGGCGACCCGCTATGATAACATCCTAGCGACCTACGTCGCTCAGGATCTGTTGAACAATCATCCCGATGAGATGGCCCTGCTCGCCGAGGCCGGTCAGAGCGGCCAGCAAGGACAGCAACAAACCCTCCTGGCCAGCGCCTTACGTACCTGGCATCTCTATCGCGCCGCCCAGGACCAGGTTTTACAGGACATCGCACAGGGGAACCTCAGCGATGCCCAAAACCTGCTACGCTTCCAGGCCGAGCCGACCAATGCTGACGCGCTCAGCGCCCTGCGGGCGCTCATTCAGCTCAACCAGCGCCTCGCTGCCTCCGTGCAACAGGCGGCAGCCGTCGAGGAGCAGGACCAGCTCATCACCAGCATCATCGGCGCCATCGTCGCCTCGCTGGCCATCGTCCTCGTAGGCTGGTTCATCTCAGGAACACTGGTACGTCGTCTGCGCCACCTGCAGCAAGTGACGCGCGCTATCGAAAGCGGGCAACTGGAGGCGCGCGTTACCGTCATCGGGCGCGACGAGATCGCGGAGGTTTCAGCGGCCTTCAACGCCATGCTGGACGCCCTGCTCAACCTGCTGGAAGAGACCCGGCGCCAGCGCGATGCCCTGACCAACGCTGCCGAGCATCTCTTCAGTGACATGCGTGTTGTCAGCGCCGGTGATCTGCGCATCAATGCTCCGGTGAGCGATGACCCCATCGGCCTGCTCGCCAACGCCTTCAATTTCACCGTTGGACGCTTCCGGCGCTTTGTCTTGCGTGTGCAAGTGGCCATTCAACAACTGGAGGTAATCACCCGCCAGCAACAGGAGCATGCCGAAGCGCTCAGCCAGAGCTTGCATCTCCTGCAGGTCCCCGCGCGGTCCGATGGCCAGGCGCCGGCCCTGGGAAGCGGCACTGAGAGGGGCCGCACTCCTTCGGGCACATTGACGACACCCACCGCTACTGGCAAGGGCCTGGGGGAAAGGTTGGAGCGCGAACTGAGCGAGCTGAAAGGTCGCCTGCGACGCAGTCGTGAACGTCTGCAGGGGCTGCTCGATACGACGACCGTCGAGCAGCTGCAACGCCTGAGTGCGCTGCTGCGCCAAATTGAGGAGGAGGCTGCCCGTCCTTCCCGCTGGACGGCCAACGCTCAGGGCATTCGTCGCGAGCTGCATATTCCCACTCCTCTGCTCCAGCAACTGGAACAAGGACTAAGTGCCCTCCAGCGCCAGCTGGAATCTTCATTGAAGGATGTCGATCGAGAGCTACTAGCCATTGGGCAAGAGATCAGCCGGCTGCGGGTGAAGCTCAACGCCGCCGGTGCTGGTGGGGCGGCCATTGGTGCTGTGGGGGGGACAGCGGGAGGG